>CAZZVQ010000010.1:21046-51498 GCA_964657565.1 uncultured Acetobacteraceae bacterium | reverse complement strand
CGTTATAGCCGGTGACCAGGGCCAGCCCGAGGATCGCGATCGCGTAGATCGCCATCGTGGTGAGCTGGAACAGCCGGTAATCGCTGACGACGAAAGCCAGCGACCCCGCCACCAGCACGACGACGAGGCCCAGGATGGTGTCGCGCACGCCGCTCATACGCGGCTCACCACAACGCGGCCGAAGATCCCGGCCGGTTTGACCATCAGCACCCCTACGATGATCACGAGCGCCAGCGTCAGCTTCAGCTCGTTGCCCACGAGGTAGGTGCCGGCCAGGTTCTCGATGATGCCGATGGCGAAACCGCCGGCCACGGCCCCGAGCGGGTTGGCGATCCCGCCCAGCAGCGCGCCGGCGAACGCATACAGCAACACGCCGGACATCATGTTGGGGTCGAGGAACACCACCGGCGCCACCATCATGCCCGCGACCGCCCCGATCGACGCCGCCAGCCCCCAGCCGAGCGCCAGCATGGCGCCGACGCGGATGCCCATGAGCCGGCTGGACGCCGGGTTGTAGGCCGCCGCGCGCATCGCCAGGCCGAGCTTGGTGAACCGGAAGAACGCCCAGACCGCCAGCAGCACCACCATCGTCACGGCGAAGGCCCCGAGATCATGCGGCGTGACGAAGCCGCCCAGCACCGGCGGCCCGTCGAACGGCGACGGGAATTGCTTGAGCGTGTAGCCGAACAGCCAGCCCGCGGCGCTGTTGAAGATCAGCAGCAGCCCGATGAATACGCCCACGCTCGCCAGCACCGGCGAGCCGGCCAGCGGCGTCAGCAACACCCGCTGGATGATCGCCCCGATCACGAAGGACGCCGCCACCGTCACCGCGAAGGCGACCCAGTACGGCAGGCCCGCTTGGATGAGCGCCAGGGCGATGTAGGTCGAGAACATCGCCATCTCTCCCTGGGCGAAGTTCACGTGGTGCGTCGCCTGAAAGATCATGACCAGCGCCAGGGCGACGCTGGCATAGATGCCGCCCGACGCGATCCCGGCAAGCAGCTGATGGAGAAAGCCTTCCATCAGCGTGTAGGGTGGGCTTTAGCCCACCATGTCGGCGCTCGATGTGGTGGGCTGAAGCCCACCCTACGCAGTTCCATCTCTCAATACCCCAAATACGAGCGGCGGACGGACTCGTCCCGGGCGATCTCGTGGGCCGGGCCGCTGGCGACGATGCGCCCGGTCTCCAGCAAGCAGGCCTGGTCGGCGAGGTCGAGCGCGAGGCTGGCATTCTGCTCGACCAGCAGGATGCTCACCCCGTCCTGGTCGCGGATGCGCCGCATGATGTCGAAGATCTCCCGGATGACGAGCGGGGCCAGCCCGAACGAGGGCTCGTCGAGCAGCAGCAGGCGCGGGCGCAGCATCAGCGCGCGGCCGATCGCCAGCATCTGCTGCTCGCCGCCGGACAGGGTGCCGGCCTGCTGCTTGTAGCGCTGCCGCAGCTTGGGGAAGTAGTCGAGCACGCGCTCCAGATCGGCCGCCGCCTCGGCCTTCTTACGCGTGTAGGCGCCGAGCTGGAGGTTCTCGTCGACGCTCAGCTCGAGGATCGTGCCGCGGCCGTCCGGCACATGCGCCACACCGTGCCGGGCCACCTGTTCGGGGCGCAGGCCGTCGAGCTGGGTGCCGGCGAGCATGATGCTGCCCTCGGTGCGGATCATGCCGGACAGCGCCCGCAGCGTGGTGGTCTTGCCTGCCCCGTTGGCGCCAAGCAGCGCCGTCAGCCCGCCCTGTTCGACATGGAAGTCGATGCCGTGCAGCACCCGCACATCGCCGTAACGGGCATGTAACCCCTTGACGTCAAGCAGATGCATGGATGGGTTCGCCGAGGTAGGCGCGGATCACATCCGGATCGGTCTGCACGTCGGCGGGCAGTCCATCGGCGATCTTGCGGCCGAGTTCGAGCGCGACGACCTTGTCCGACACCCGCATGACCAGGTTCATGTGGTGCTCGACCAGCAGCACGCTGGTGTCGAGTTCGTCGCTGACGTGGCGGATCAGCCCGGCCAGCTCGTCGACCTCGCTATGGTTGAGCCCGCCGGCGGGCTCGTCGAGCAGCAGCAGCTTCGGGCGCCCGATCAGCGCCCGCGCCATCTCGACGCGCTTCTGGGTGCCGAACGGCAGCGCCGACACCTCGACGCCCGCGACGCTGCGCAGGTCGAGAAAGTCGAGCAGCCGCTCCATGTGCTCATGCGCCGCCCGCTCCTCGCGCCGGGCGCGCGGCAGGCGGAAGGCGTTGGACAGGAAGCCGGATCGGCCGAGATGGTGCGCGCCGGCCAGCATGTTGTCGCGCACGGTCATGGAGCGGAACAGCGCCACGTTCTGGAACGTGCGCCCGATGCCGCGGTCGACGATGCTGTGCTTGCTGACCCCGCGCAGCGACTGCCCGCCGAGGCGGATCTCGCCCTCCTGCGGGCGGTAGATGCCGCTGATGCAGTTGAACATGGTGGTCTTGCCGGAGCCGTTGGGCCCGATCAGGCCGCAGATCTGCCCGGCGCCGACGGTGAACGACACGCGCTGCAGCGCGCGGATGGCGCCGAAACGCAGCGCCACGCCCTCGACCTCGAGCAACGGCGCACTCCCGCATGCCAATGGCATACGCTCCAGCGTCACGTCGCCGTCGATGTGGCTGATATCACGTCCTCCCGCTGGGAGCCGTGTCGGCCCCTCAATTACCGCGACAGTAACGCATGTTCTGAGCTGCTACCAGCGATGTTCGAGGCGCAATGCTCGCGCGGCGTCGCCGTGTCGCTGCATCAGCGCCGGCACATCCAGCCCGGGGATGGCGCCGTCCTCGACCACCCAGCGCCCCGCCACCATGACCCGGTCGGCGCGGTGCCCCCCGCATAGCACCAGCGCCGCGATCGGGTCGCCCGCGCCGGAGAACCGCAGTTCGTCCAGCCGGAACAGCCCGAGATCGGCCGCCGCGCCCACCGCGATCCGCCCCAGCTCCGGCCGCCGCAGGCACGCGGCCGACCCCTCCGTCGCCCAGCGGAGCGCGTCCTTGTGGCTGACCGCGTCGATCCCGTTGGCCCCCCGCTGCAACAGGAACGCCGCCCGGATCTCCTGCATCAGGTTCGAGCCATCGTTCGAGGCGGACCCATCCACCCCGAGGCCGACCGCCACCCCGGCCGCCTCCAAGGCGCAGACCGGGCAGGTGCCGGAGGCGAGCACCTGGTTGCTGCACGGGCAATGCGTCACCCCAACGCCGGCCTTGGCCAACCGCGTTATTTCCGGCGCGTCGAAGTGGATGCCGTGCGCGAGCCACGTGCCGGGCCGCATCCAGCCGCAGGCTTCGAGATAGTCGAGCGGCGAGCAGTTGAAGCGCGACTGACAGAACGCCGCCTCGTCCATCGTCTCGGCGAGATGCGTGTGCAGCAACAGGCCATGCCGGTCCGCCAGCGCCGCGGTGTCGCGCATGAGGCCTTCGGTGACCGAGAAGGGCGAGCAGGGGGCCAGCGCGATCTGCAGCATGGCGTGCGGGGCCGGGTCGTGAAATTGGGCGACGAGCCGCTCGCTGTCGGCGAGGATGGTGTCGCGGTCCTGCACCACGCTGTCGGGCGGCAGGCCGCCATCCCGTTGCGAGAGGTCCATCGAGCCTCGCGTGAGCACGGCGCGGATGCCCAGCCGGGAAGCGGCGGCCGCTTCGATGGCAATTCCATCCTCGAGCCCGCCGGGGAAGACGTAATGATGGTCCGTCGTGGTCGTGCAGCCCGACAGCAGCAGCTCGGCCATCGCCACCGTGACCGCCGCGTCCAGCGCCTCCGGCGTGAGGCGCGCCCAGACCGGGTAGAGCGCTTCCAGCCAGGGGAACAGCGTCCGATCCAGCGCCGCCGGCAGCGCCCGGGTCAGGGTTTGATAGAAATGATGATGCGTGTTGATCAGCCCCGGCAGCACGACATGCCGGCTGGCATCGAACACGCGGTGCGGCCCGGCCGGCGTCTCGCCGCGTCCGAGCAACTGGGTGATCCGGCCGCCGTCGATCAGCACTCCGCCCGGCGCGTCGGCGAGGATGGCAAGCGGGTCGCGGAGCCAGAGTGGCTCGTTGTTGCTCCCTCTCCCTCCGGGAGAGGGTTGGGGTGAGGGTGCTCGGTCCAGCGAACCGAGGCTCTCCACGTGTGGCACCACCCTCACCCAACCCTCTCCCGGAGGGAGAGGGCTCGAAGGGCGCCCCAAATGCGGTCCGGCCGCAGCGGCGTCGCGTGCAGGCGCACGCCCGTGGCGTCGGCGATCGCGTTGGCCAAAGCGGGGGCCACCGGGTTGAACGGGCTCTCGCTCATCGATTTCGCGCCGTTCGGACCCAGGCTGTCCACCGTCTGCGCGAACACCACCTCCGTCGGCGGCACGTCGGCGAACGCGGGGATGTGGTAATTGCGGAAACTGCCATTCGTGACCCGGCCGTCGCTTATCACCAACTCCTCGTGCAGCGCCGCCCCGAGCCCCTGGGCGACGCCGCCCTCGATCTGGCCGCGGCATTGCCGCAGGTTCACCACCCGGCCGGCATCCGCCGCATGCACGCTGCGCAGGATACGCAGCGCCCCGGTCCGCAGGTTCACCGCGACCCTGAAGCCATGCACGTTGAACGCCAGCGAGCGCTTGTACACCGTCACCTCGCTCGTCCCGCGCAGCACGATACCCCGCCGCGCCGCCGCATCGGCGAGCGCGCCGGCATCCCGGGCATCCAGCCCCCGTTCGGCCGCGAACGCATCCATCTGCGCCCGCAACGCCGCCGCCGCCTCCAGCGTCGCCGTGCCCGCCACGACGGTGCCGGTGCTGCCATAGGCCCCGGTGTCGTGCCCGCCGCCGTCGGTGTCGGACGCGTCGACGACGATCGCCGCCGGCGCCACCCCGAGCGCCTCCGCGGCGAATTGCGTGTGCACCGTGCCGGTGCCGTTGCCGAACTCCGCCGTGCCCACCGTCAGCTTGAAACGGCCGTCGCCCAGCGGAACGATGGCCGCGTCGGCACGGTGGCCGTTGGGTGGCACCGTGTGGATCATCGACATCGCGATCCCGCTCCCCACCCGCCACTCCGGGCCGGACGGCGCCGTCTCGCCGCCCACCGCCAGCCGCTCCTCGACCGCGTCGAGACATTGGTCGAGCCCGTAGCTGCCCCATTCGACATCGGCGGGATGGTCGTGGCTGGACACCAGCCGGTCGCCCGAGCGGACCATGTTGCGGCGGCGGAACTCGAACGGATCGATCCCCACCTGCCGCGCCAGCGCGTCGATGGCGGACTCCATCGCGAACAGCGACTGCGGCAGCCCGTAGCCGCGGAACGCCCCGGCCGGCACCGTATTGGTATAGACCGCGTGCCCGTCGACTTGCTTGTTGGGGCAGCGATAGAGGGCCAGGCTCTCGTCGCAGGCATGGAACAGCACGCCCGCCGAGTGGTTGCCGTAGGCGCCGGTATTGGACAGCACCGACATCCGCATCGCCGTCAGCTTCCCGTCTCGCGTGGCGCCGAGCGTGACCTCGATGCGCATGGGATGCCGGCTGGTGGTGGTCTCGAATTGCTCCTGCCGGGTCAGCTCGAGCTTCACCGGGCGCCCGGTGCGCAGGACGGCCAGGGCGACGATGTCCTCGGTCAGCATCTCCTGCTTGCCGCCGAAGCCGCCACCGACGCGGGCGGCGAGGACGCGGATCTCCGCCTTGTCGCGCCCGAACAGCCGGCACAGCATGTCGCGGGTGAGGAACGGCACCTGCGTGCTGCTGCGGATCACCAGCCGGCCGTCCGCGTCGAGCCATCCCACGGCGCCATGGGTCTCGAGCGCGGCGTGCTGAAGGCGCTGGCTGTCGAACACGCCGCTATAGACCGCGTCGGCGGCGTCGAGCCCGGCGGCGACGTCGCCGCTGCCGCCATGCAGCTCGGCGGCGACGTTGCGCTCGGGTGCGTGGATGCGGCTCTCGCGGCCCTTGGCGTGCAGGATCGTGGCGCTGGGCGCCATCGCGTCGGCCGGATCGAACACGGCGGGCAGGAGCGCGTAGTCGACGACGATCAGCCGGCAGGCCGCCTCGGCGATCGCTTCGGTCTCCGCCACCACTGCGGCCACGCGCTGGCCGATGAACCGCACCACCTTGTCCAGCACCATCGTGTCGTCGGGGTCGTCGCGGTAGTTCTGGTGGCGCGCGGTGGAGAACAGCAGCTCCGGCGCGTCCGCGTGCGTCAGCACCGCGATCACGCCGGGCAGGGCTCGCGCCGCCTCCGTGTCGATGCCGCGGATCTCGGCGTGCGCATGCGGCGAGCGCAGCAGCTTGAGATGGAGCAGGCCGGGGGTGTCGGTGTCGAACGTGTAGGCCGCCCGGCCGGTCACGATCGCGGGTCCGGCGGGCACGGCCAGGCTGCCATCGTCCGTGGCGCCGGCCCCGCGCAGTGCCGCCGTGATGCTGCCATAGCCGGTGCAGCGGCACAGATTGCCGCGCATGGTCGTGGCGGGATCGGCGGCCTGGGCCTGGTTGAGGCAGGCGGCCGTCATCACCATCCCGGCGGTGCAGAACCCGCACTGGAAGGCCTGCGCGTCGAGGAACGCATGCTGGGCCCGGTGCAGCTCGTCGCCCGCCGCCAGCCCCGCGATCGTCGTGACGTCCGATCCCTCGGCGCGGAACGCCGGCACCAGGCAGCTATGGACCGGGCGGCCGTCGAGCATCACGGTGCAGGCGCCGCAATCGCCGCTGTCGCAGCCCTTCTTGACCCCGAACGCGCCCGCCGCCCGCAGCAGGGTGCGCAGGCACTGTCCCGGCGCCGCGTCCAGATCGCGCACGCTCCCGTCGATCGTCAGCCGCACGCCGAATCCTCCAACTCCTGCCGGATCTCCTCGGCGAGCACTTCGGTGATATGGCGCCGCCAGACCGGGTCACCATGCACGTCATCATGCAGCAGGGTGTCCGGGATGGCTGCGCCCAGACCCGCCCGCAGCGCCGCCGCGTCGGGCATTGCCGGGAAGGCGAGCCGGACGGGCCGGGTGGTGGCGGCGGTGACGGTGATGGCGAAGCCGTCCCCGGCGGTGCCGATCAGCAAGGCTGCCGAGCGGCCGGTGGGCGACAGCGCCATGCGCCGGAACGCCGCGCGCCGGCGGAGCGCCCGCGCGGGCAGGTCGATCGCCCGCAGCAGGTCGCCAGGCTGCAGCACCGTGCGCCGGTTGCCCAGCACGAATTCGGCTGCCGCAACGCGACGCTCCGCCCCATCCGCCGCGCGGACGATGCAGCGTCCGTCCAGCGCGACCGCCAGCGCCGCCATCGACCCGGCCGGCAGCGCCAGGCACAGATTGCCGCCGACCGTCGCGAAATCCTGCACCTTGAACGACGCCACCAGCGCGTCGCAGCACGGCCCGAACACGGCAGCCGCACGCCATTCCGCCGGGCCGGCGAACCCGGCCAATGCACTCAGCGTGCACATCGCGCCGATCCGCAGCCCGGTCTCGTCCGCCTCCAGCCGGTCCCAGCCCAGCCCGGCCAGATCGACTAGCCGCGACACGCCGTGCTGTGGCTCCGAGAACAACCAGGTGCCGCCCGCCAGCGGCGTCGCGTTCGCCGGGAGCTCCTCGACCGTCGAGGGCCGCAGGATCGTAGTGACCTCGTTCAGGTCCATGAGTCATCGGGCGCCACCATGGCGGCACGGTATGCAGGCATTATGCCACCAACCCACAAGCGGTTCGAGTGCGACGTTTTTAGGCACAGAACAGCCTCGACCAAAAATAAGTCGTTTCCCGACTGCTGTCGATTTAGTTGCACGAAGAATTGGCAAAAAAAGTCGTTGATCGACCTTCTCCTCACGGAAATTTCGCCAAATTGTCGGGCCACGCTCCCTGCGTACTCATTTTGGCATGACCGTTGCAGAGTTCCTGGCTGCTATTGGGAGAGGAGTGGCAAAATGTTCATCAAAGGCCAGGTCGTCGGGGCCGCTATCGCCGCCGCTGCTGCAGTCGTGGCGCCCAGCGCCAGCCAAGCGCAGTCGATCCAGTTTCAGGACACCTACCTGAGCATCCGCTACCTGCCGCAGGACCGGCAACCGGGCTACGGCCGCAACGTCAACGAGATCGCCGGCAACATCGCCTATGCCAATGCATGGACCTACGGGTCCAACTTCGTCAGCCTCGACCTGGAGAATTTCGACCATCGCGACCCCGCCAACTCGGTCACCGGCCACGGCTACAACAACTCGTTCGAATTCTACGGCGTGTTCCGCACCGTCCTCAGCGGCAACAAGATCAGCGGGACCAACAACTTCTCCTGGGGGCCGATCCGCGACGTCGGCCTCGAGATCGGCGGCGACATCGAGACGCAGGACGACCAGTTCGCCTCCTACAAGCGCCTGGTCATCGTCGGTCCGCAGATCGCCTTCAACTTGCCCAAGGGCTTCCTCAACCTGACGGTCGGCGTCTCCAAGGAGTGGAACACCGACGCCTTTCTGCCCAACACCAACTCCACCAACTACAATCCCACCTATGAGATCGAGGTGGCCTGGGCCTATCCGTTCCAGCTCGGGCCGTTGCCGCTGAACTTCACCGGCTTCGCCAACCTGATCGGTCCCAAGGGCAGCGGCGCGACGGGCGACAGCTACCACCGGGTCGAGATCCTCGTGCATCCCAAGCTGATGCTCGATGTGGGCTCGTTGATCGGGTTCCAACCGAAGAAGCTCGAGGCGGGGGTCGGGTACGAGTATTGGCACAACAAATTCGGCAACGTGCCTCCGCTCTCCGGCACCGAACAGAATTCCGTGTTCGCCGAGGTCGGATACCACTTCTGAGCGACGGCGTGCCGGGACGATCGAGCAACCCGATTGTTCCGGCCGCGTTCTGCCTGGCCAATGGAGATGCACCCATGTCGGTAAAGACCTTTGTCGCCGTTGCGGCCGTCGTGCTCGGCGTGTCGGCTGGGACCGCCTATGCACAAGCGGGCTCCGGCGCGTCGGCGCCGGCGACGATCACCACGCCGACCCCCAGCGGGGATGCTGCGCGCACGCCGACCCTCGGCGACCCGGCCTCGCCCCGCCGCCCGCGGGCACGCTCGACCCGCCTCCGCCCGGTGCCGTCCTCGCAGAATGGCAATACGACCGATCGGGCCAGCGCCGCAGGCGGCGGGCGGTAGGCTACGATCCCGCCATGAACGGCCGGCCCAGCATGGCGGGACGATGCAGGCGGATCCGCCGCCGATCCCGCGAGATCAGCACCAGCATCACGACGGTGCCGATATACGGCAGCGCCGAAAGCAGCGCCGACGGAATCGCCACGCCCAAGGCCTGCACGTAGAGCGACAGATACATCAGCGCGCCGAACAGCCAGGCGCCGATCAGCAGCCAGATCGGGCGCCAGGCCGCGAAGGTGACGAGCGCCACGGCGATCCAGCCCCGACCCGCGGTCAGGTCCTGCGCCCAGAGCGGCGTGTAGGCGAGCGTCATGTAGGCGCCGGCAAGCCCGGCCATCGCGCCGCCGAACATCACGGCAGCATACCGGATCGACAGCACCGGATAGCCCAGCGAGTGCGCCGCGTCATGGGAGTCGCCGACGGCCCGGATGATCAACCCGAGCTGCGTCCGGCGCAGGCACCAGGCGCAGACCGCGAGGATGGCCAGGGACAGATAGACCAGCGCGTCCTGCCCGAACAGCACGGGGCCCAGGAGCGGGATGTCGGACAGCCCCGGCAGGTGCAGCTTCGGCAGCACCGGCGCCGGGATGCCGACATAGCCGGCCCCGAGCAGCGTCGACAGCCCGCGGCCGAAGATGGTCAACGCCAGCCCGGTCGCCGTCTGGTTGGCCTGCAGCGTCAGCGCGATGACTCCGAACAGGACGGACAGCGCGATCCCCGCCAGCAGCCCGGCCGCGACGCCCAGCACCGGCGACCCGGTCTCGTGCGCGGTCGCGAAGGCGGCGATGGCACCACCGAGCATCATGCCCTCGACGCCGAGATTGAGCACGCCCGCCTTCTCGGCCACCAGCTCGCCGACCGCGGCCAGCAGCAGCGGGGTCGCGGCGGCGATGACGCTGGCCAGGACGGCGGTCAGCAGCAGCATCAGGCGGTCCTCACCCCAGCCGGGCGGCGCCAACGGATGCGGTAGAGCAGCAGCACGTCGCAGCCGAGCAGGCAGAACAGCAGGATGCCCTGGAAGATCGCCGTCACCGCATTGGGCAGCCCGAGGTTCATCTGCGCCGCGTCGCCGCCGAGATAGGACAGCGCCAGCAGCAACCCGGCCGGGATGATGCCGATCGGATTGAGCCGCCCCAGGAACGCCACGATGATCGCCGCGAACCCGTAGCCCGGCGACAGGTTGGTATTGAGCTGGCCGAGCGTGCCGCTGACCTCGAACATGCCCGCCAACCCCGCCAGCCCGCCGCTGATCAACATCGCGACCCACACCAGCCTATTCTCGCCGAACCCGGCAAACCGCAGCGCCCGCGGCGCCTGGCCCAGCACCCGGAACTGATAGCCGAGCACCGATTTCTGCAGCATCACCCACAGCGCGACCGCGACGAGCGGCGCCACCACGATCCCGAGATGCAGGTTGCTGTCCTCCACCAGCCGCGGCCCGGCCGCCGCGTCGGAGAACAGCGCCGTCTGCGGGAAGCCGAACCCCATCGGGTCCCGCCACGGCCCGGTCACCAGATAGAGTAAGAGGTACTGCATGATGTAGGTCAGCATCAGGCTGGTCAGGATCTCGTTGGCGTTGAACCGGATCCGCAGCCAGGCCACGAGCGCCGCCGCCGCCGCGCCGCCGAGCACCCCGGCCACGATCATCGCCGGGAAGATCAGCCAGCCCGGCGCGTCCGGCAACGCCAGTGCCAGCCCGCCGGCGACGATGGCGCCCAAGGTGAACTGCCCTTCGGTGCCGATGTTCCAGATCGCCGCGCGGTAGGCCAGCGCCAGCCCGACGCCGATCATGATCAGCGGCGCCGCCTTGATCAGCAGATAGGCGATGCCGTCCGGCTGCAGCAGCGGCAGCACGAGGAAGGTGTAGATGGTCAGCAGCGGCGGCTTGCCCATCAACGCGAACAGGATGCCCGAGAACAGGCAGGTCAGCACCAGCGCCAATACCGGCGACAGATACCGCCAAAACACCGATTCACCGCCCCGCGGCTCCAGCTTAAGCATGCACCCTCGCCGCGCCACCCATCAGGCGGCCGATCGATTCCACCGTGGCGTCGCGCGTCGGCACCGGGTCGGAGACGCGGCCCCCGGCGATGACGGCGATGCGGTCGGCCAGGACGAACAGCTCGTCGAGGTCCTGCGAGATGATGATCACTGCCGCGCCGGCCTGGGCGAGCGCCAGCACCGCCTCGTGGATCGCCAGCGCGGCGCCGACATCGACGCCCCAGGTCGGTTGGTTGATCACCAGCACGCTCGGGTTCTGCAGCACCTCGCGGCCGACCAGGAATTTCTGCAGATTGCCGCCCGACAGCGACTTGGCCTTCGCCTTCGGCCCGGTGGTCCGCACGTCGAACCGCTCGATGATGTCGCGGGCGAATTTGTGGGTGCGCTGCTCGCGGATGAGGCCCAGCTTGACCAGTTGCAGGTGCATGAAGCCGGAGAGGAACGCGTTCTCCGCCAGCGACATGGTGGTCACCGCGCCGTGGCCGTTGCGTTCTTCGGGCACGAACCGCCCGCCCAAGCGGCGCCGCTCGTTCGGCCCCATATGCCCCGCCGGCACCCCGTCGATCACGACCGTCTCCGGCCGCCCCGCCAGGATCTCGCCGGAGAGCGCGTCCATCAGCTCGCTCTGGCCATTGCCGGCGATGCCGGCCAAGCCGATGATCTCGCCGCCGGCGAGCGTGAGCGAGATGTCCTTGAGGTCGGTGCCGAATTGGTCGCTCGAGGGCACCGTCAGCTTGTTCAGCACGAGCCGCGGGGCGGCGTTGCCGGGGAGGGCGGTGCGCGGGGCCGGGCTGCGCAGCTTCTCGCCGATCATGATCTCGGCCAGTTCCTTGACCGTCTTGGTGGCGGGCTCGCAGGCCCCGACGTTGCGCCCCAGCCGCATGACGGTCGCGGCCGAACACAGCGAGCGCACCTCGTCCAGCTTGTGGCTGATGTAGAGGATCGAGCAGCCCTCCGCGGCCAGCCGCCGCAGCGTGATGAACAGGCGCTCGACCTCGGACGGCGTCAGCACCGAGGTCGGCTCGTCCATGATCAGCAGCTTCGGGTTCTGCAGCAGGCAGCGCACGACTTCGATCCGCTGCCGCTCGCCGACCGAGAGGTCGTGCACGACGCGGTCCGGGTCGAGCGGCAGGCCATAGTCGGTCGAGATCTGCACGATCCGCTCGCGTAGCCCGGTGCGGTCCGTCTTGCCCGGCAAACCGAGCGCGACGTTCTCCAGCACCGTCAACGCCTCGAACAGCGAGAAATGCTGGAACACCATGCCGATGCCGAGCGACTGGGCATGACCCGGGCTCTGCACGGTGACCTCTTTGCCTTCCCACGTCATCGTGCCGGAATCCGGCTTGGTCACCCCATAGATGATCTTAACGAGCGTGCTCTTGCCGGCACCGTTCTCGCCCAGCAGTGCGTGGATCTGGTTGCGCTCGATGGTCAGCGCCACGTCGTCATTGGCCAAGCAGCCCGGATACTGCTTGGTCATCCCCCGAAGCGTCAGCAATGGCCCGGTCGTCACTGACGGCCCTCGGCGTCAAAGTCGTCATGCCCGGGCTTGACCCGGGCACCCAGGCCCAGAGCACCCGGCCTCGGTTCTGCTGGCCCCTGGGTCACCGGGTCAAGCCCGGTAATGACAAGAACGCGATGCTTCTCGCAGTGACGGCGGTGAGCGGCTTCAACTAGCTCAGCCTCCCGTCGATCCCCTCCGCCAGCCACTGCATGCTGTTCATCTCGCCATCGTCGAGCGTCTTGCCATCCGCCACCTTGACCGCGCCGGACTGGTCCTTGATCGGCCCGACGAACACCTTGTTCTTGCCCGACTTGATGTCGGCCTCGGTGGCGACGGCCAGCGCCTTCACGTCGTCCGGCATGTTGGTGAACGGCGACATCGTCAGCAGGCCGCTATCGAAGCCGCCCCAGGTGTCGGTGCTCGTCCACTTGCTCTCCAGCACGTCGCCGATGCGCTTGATGTAGTAGGGCGCCCAATTGTCGGTGCTAGCGGTCAGCTCCGTCGTCTCGGCGAACTTGGCCATGTCGGTGGACTGGCCGAACGCCTTGATCCCGCGCGCCGCGGCCGCCTGCAGCGGAGCCGGCGAGTCCGTGTGCTGGGTCAGGATGTCGCAACCCTGGTCCATCAGCGCCTTGGCGGCCTCGCCCTCCTTCGGCGGGTCGTACCAGGAGTTGATCAGGATGAATTTCAGCCGGGCCTTGGGATTGACCGACTGCATGCCCAGCATGAACGCGTTCAGTCCCTGCACCACTTCGGGCACCGGCACCGAGCCGACATACCCGGCCAGTCCGGACTTGCTGAGCTTGCCGGCGATCACGCCCTGCACGTAGCGGGCCTGGTAGAAGCGGATGTTGTAGCTGGAGATGTTGGCGGCGCGCTTGTAGCCGGTGGCATGCTCGTAGAACGTCTTGGGGTGCCGCTTGGCCGAGTTGACCACATAGTTCATGTAGCCGAACGAGGTCGCGAAGATGAGCTGGTGGCCGGAATTGGCCAGGTCGTTCAATACCTTCTCGGAGTCGGGCCCCTCGGCCACGTTCTCGACATAGGTGGTCTTGATCTTGTCGCCGTACTGCTCGGCTGCCGCCTTGCGGGCGATGTCGTGTTGATAGGTCCAGCCGAAATCCCCGACCGGGCCGAGATAGATGAACCCGACCTTCAGCGGGTCGGCGGCGCGAGCCGGACGGATCAGCGCCGGCGCGGCCGCGAGCGCCAGCGATGAGCCGATGACCTGGGTGAGTTGGCGCCGTTGCATGCGGGGTCCTTAGCTGGCGGAGGCGACACGTTCATTGCACGGGGCGTGCCACCCGACGCCGCAGCGCTGCGCGTCGACGGGGATCGCACGGGTGCTTGCTTTCCAGGCACTCTGCCCCACTCAGCGCCAGAACCCTTCATGCACGGCGCGTGCCTCATCTTCGAGCAGCGGCCCCACCACATCGATGTGCCGCTGCCCCGCACCCAGCACGATCCGGCACGGCAGATCCATCGTCAGGTTCTCCGGATGCGGCCCGATCAACGCCGCGAGCCCGCGCTCCGACAACCCGTACACGACCCGGCCGATACCCGCCCAATATGCCGCTCCGGCGCACATCGCGCATGGCTCGGCGCTGGCCACCATCGTGCAGCCCTCCAGGAACGCCGCCGGATACATCGCGCTCGCCCGGCTCATCAGCACGCGTTCGGCATGTGCGGTCCGGTCCTGCTCCCCGGCCGAGGCGTTGCCGGCCCGCAGCAGGATCGCGCCGTCGGGGCCCACGAGGATGGCACCGAATGGGTGGTTGCCCGCCTCACGCGCCTCGCGCGCCGTCTCGATCGCCAGGCGGAGGTAGTCCTCGTCAGTCATCGCATGCGTCCAAGCTTGTCCGACGCAAGCGGCGCCAATCGGACGCGAGGTGTCAACGCTCTCGAGTTTGAGGGGCGGGGGTGGAGCCTTTTGCTCCCCCGATTTAGCCCTGCACTCTACCTTGCCTTGTGCCGGTTATCGAGCCTCCTGCATATGGGGCCGCCCCCCAGGGTGCACGTGGCTTATCGTATTCCCGACGTTCACACTACCGTGGGTTGTGCCGGTCCTTGCCGGTGTCCGGGTCGCGCATGCGGCCCACGAGCGCGTGGCGGAGCGGAGGCAGATTGCCCAGCCGCAGCGCCCCATTGCGCAACAGCCGCGCCGGCAGGCTGTCGCCGGCCGCATACAGCCGCATCAGGGCCTCCGCCCCGGTGAAGAACAGCCGCGTCTCCGCCCGGTGCACCGCCTGGTAGCGCGCCAGCGCCGCGGGATCGGCCACGTCGCGCAGTGCCGCAACGGCGGCGCGGATTTCCTGCGCCAAGGCATGCTGTCCCAACATGCCAAAATTGAAGCCATGCGCCGTCGTCGGGTGCATCCCGACCGCCGCATCGCCCAGCAGCGCGAAGCGACGCCCCACGAAGCGGTGGGCATAGGCGGTCACGACAGGGACCGCGTGCCGCTCGCCCACCGGGGTCATCGCGCCGAGCCGGCCGCGGTAGCGCCGGGTTAGTTCGCCGCCGAACGCGGCGTCGTCCATCCCGAGCAGCCGGGCCGCGTCCGCCTCGGACACCGTCATCACCGCCGAGGATCGCTGCCCGTTCAGCGGCAGCGTCACCAGCGTCTGGCCATACTCGAACCAGGCCGTCGCCGTCTCGTGATGCGGCACCGGGTGGGCGACCGGGCAGACCAGCATGCGCTGCCGATAGTCATGCAGCGCGGCGCCGATCCCTTGCGCCTGCCGCAGGCGCGAGCGGCGCGTGTCGGCCGCCACGACGAGCCGGGCGATCAGGTCCTGCCCATCCGACAGCGTTGCCAGGACGTCGCCCCGCCCGACCCGGATCGCCGCCACCGACAGCCCGGGCATGATCACAACGCCCGCCTGCTCCTGCACGACCGCGTGCAGGCTGCGGCGCAGCCAGTGGTTCGGCGCGAACCGTCCGAGCATCCTGTCCGCGCTGTCTCCCACCCCGAGCCGCATGGCGTAGTCGGAGGGCCCGTTGAGCACCTGCATGCGGCGCAGCGGCGCGATCACATCGGCGGGGATTCGCTGCCACGCGCCCATCGCCTCCAGCAGCGCCACGCTGCGGTCGGTCAGCGCGATCTCGCGGCCGTCATCGGCCGGGTCGGCCAGCGCGGCCTCCGGCTGCGGGTCCACCAGCGCGATCCGCAGCCCGGTGCCGGCGAGCGAGGCGGCAAAGGCCAGCCCGACCGGCCCGGCGCCGGCCACCACGATATCGAATGCTTTGACCAATGCTTCCGGCACGCGACCTATCCAAACCCTGACACGCTCTAGATAAGTGAAGGACGCGCCGACAGCAGGGGAGACGAGCATGAGTTTCCGCAGCCTTGCCGAGCGCGGCGTCGAGTTGATCGCCGGCTTCAACCGCTGGCGGCGGCCGCAGCGCGAAAGCCCCTTCCTCGTCGGCGTCCATGCGCCGATGCGCGAGGAACTCACGCTGACTGACCTGCCGGTCACCGGCAGTATCCCGCCTGGCCTGGACGGTCGCTACCTGAAGATGGGCGCCAACCCGGTCCGGCCCGACCCGACCTCGCATCACTGGTTCCTCGGCGACGGCATGGTCCATGGCATCGCGCTGCAGGGCGGCGCAGCGGTCTGGTACCGCAATCGCTGGATCCTCTCCCGCCTGGCCGCCGCCGCGCTGGGCCGCGACCCGGCGCCCGGTCCTCGCCGCGGCCGCAACGACACCGTCAACACCAACGTCGTCCCGATCGCCGGCCGCGCCTTCGCCCTCGTCGAAGCCGGCAGCTTCCCCGTCGAATTGTCCGACGCCCTGGATGGCCAGCGCTACAACCCGTTCGACGGCACCCTCGCCGGTTCCTACA
This sequence comes from uncultured Acetobacteraceae bacterium, assembly GCA_964657565.1. Classification (GTDB taxonomy): domain Bacteria; phylum Pseudomonadota; class Alphaproteobacteria; order Acetobacterales; family Acetobacteraceae; genus JAVVHH01. The sequence continues at coordinate 35,071 of CAZZVQ010000010.1, read as the reverse complement.
GCGGTCACCCCCACCTGGACCCCGTCACCGGCGAACTCCACGCCATCGCCTATGACGGCGGTATCTGGGACACCGTCCGCCACGTGGTCGTCGCGCCCGATGGCGTCGTCACGCGCGACGTGCCCATCGCGGTGAAGGATGGGCCGTGCATCCACGATTGCGCCATCACCACCCGGTTCGTGATCGTGCTCGACCTGCCCGTCACCTTCTCGATGCGCGCCGTCCTCGGCGGCCATGCCTTCCCGTTCCGCTGGAACGCGGCGCATCCTGCCCGGGTCGGGTTGCTGCGGCGTGCCGGCGCCGACATGGTCTGGTGCGACGTCGACCCGTGCTTCGTCTTCCATGTCGCCAACGCGTTCGATGATGCGGGCCGGGTCGTGCTCGACGTGATCGCGTATCCGCAGATGTTCACCGGCGACGGCAGCGGGCTCGATGCGCTGGGCAGCCTCCAGCGCTGGACCATCGACCCGGCGACGCGGCGCGTCGAGCGCCGCACCATCGATCCCACGCCGCAGGAATTCCCCCGGATCGACGAGCGCCGCTTCGGCCAGCAGCACCGCTTCATCTACACCGTTTCCGTGCCCCCCGACGGCAACACGCAGCTCTCCGGCGCGACCCGGCTCTACAAGCACGACATGATCACCGGCGAGCGGGAGGTGCATGAGTTCGGCGACGGCCACCTGCCCGGCGAGTTCGTGTTCATCCCCGAGGGCGCGGACGAGGACTCCGGCTGGCTGATGGGGACGGTGCTCAACGTGGACGCGGGGACCACCGACCTCGTCATCCTCGATGCCCGCCGCTTCGAGGATGCGCCGGTGGCGACGGTGCACCTGCCGCATCCGATCCCGCCGGGCTTCCATGGCAACTGGTTTCCGTCGACCAGGTGAGCAACAACGAAGCATGCGCCGCGTTGGCACCCCGCGCGTGGGAAAGGTTCACCTCATCCATGAATAGCTCCCGCGGCCGCTCGCTCAAGATCCAGCTCACCCTGCTGTGCCTCGGTCTGCTGCTCCCGACGCTGGTCTTCGTCGGCGTGCTGGTCTGGCGCCTAACGGACTCCGAGACCAACCGGGCCCAGGAAGAGGCGCTCGGGACTTCGCGGGCGCTGGCCAACGCGCTCGACCGCGAGATCGTCGGCGTGCTGACGACGCTGCAGGCGCTCGGGACGTCGCCGAGCCTGCAAACCGGCGATCTCGCCGCCTTCTACGATCAGATCAACGACGTGCGGCGCCTGCAGCACATCCATATCAGCCTGCGCGACACGGCCGGCCACGCGCTCCTGACCACGCGGGCGCCGCTCGGGACCCCCGTCGCGGTTCCGCCGCCGCTCGCCGCCGCCGACCAGCTCGTCGTGCAATCCGGCGCCTCGACCGTGACCGACATGTTCACCAGTTCGGCCACCGCCGCCGACGTCTTCCAGATCATCGCGGCGCCGGTGCTGGTCGGCGGGCGGCCGACCTACCTGATCGGCGCCAGCCTCGAGCCCGACTATATGGGCCATGTCTTCCAGCGGGAGAACCTGCTGCCGGGCTGGGTCGGCAGCCTGGCCGATCGCACCTTCACCGTCGTGGCGCGCACCCAGGATCAGGACCGGTTCGCGGGGGCTCCGTCCTCGGCGGACCTGAAGGACCATGCGAGCGCGGCCCGGTCCGGCACCTATTACGGACGCACGGTCGCCGGCACATACAGCCTGGTCGGCTTCACCCGCTCCGACCTGACGGGATGGACGGCGTCGGTCAACGTGCCGGCCAGCTTCGTCTCGGCGCCGCTGCGGCACTCGCTGCTGCTGCTGCTCGGCCTGGGTGCGGCGTTGACCCTGTTCGCGGTGGGGCTCGCCTGGGCGGCGGGGCGGCGCATCACGGCGGCGATCGACCGCCTGCGCGCGGCGGCCGACGCGATCGGGCAGGGGCGCTCGATCGAGGCGGTGAACACGCCGATCTACGACATCAATCTCGTCGGCCAGGCGCTGCACCGGGCTGCGCGCCAGATCCAGGACCGCGCCCGCGAGCGCGACACCGCCGAGGCCAGCGTGCGCCACAGCGAGGCGCATCTCTCCGGCATCTTCGCGCAGACCGGCGCCGGGTTGGCCGAGGCCGAGATGGACGGGCGGATCATCGCCGCCAACGGCCATTACTGCGCGCTCGTCGGCCGCGGCGAAGACCAACTGCGCGGCATGTACCTGCGCGACATCCCGCATCCCGACGATGCCGAGGCCAATGAGGCGATCTTCCGCCGCCTGCTCGAGACCGGCGAGCCGGTCACGGCCGAGAAGCGCTTCGTCCGTGGCGACGGCGGCATCGTCTGGGTGGCCAACACCGTGAGCGTCATCAAGGGAAGCCGCGAGACCATCCTGTCGGTCGCCATCGACATCTCGGCGCAGAAGCGGGTCGAGGAAGACCTTCAGGCCGCCCGCGACGCCGCCGAGCAGGCCAATCTGGCCAAGAGCACCTTCATCGCCAACATGAGCCACGAGCTGCGCACGCCGCTCTCGGCCATCATCGGCTACAGCGAGATGCTGAAGGAGGAAGTGGGCGACGGCGACGCCGACCCGCAGGCTCTTGAGGCCGATCTCGGCAAGATCGAGAGCAACGCCCGGCATTTGCTCGGCCTGATCAACGACGTGCTCGACTTGTCCAAGATCGAGAGCGGCAAGATGGAGGTGTTCGCCGAGGAGTTCGAGATCGAGCCGATGGTGCGCGACGTGGCCGCCACGATCGACAGCCTGATCCTGAAGAAGAACAACACCCTCGTGCTGCAGATCGGCGAGGGCCTGGGCAGCATGCAGTCCGACACGACCAAGATCCGCCAGACGCTGCTCAACCTGCTGAGCAATGCCGCCAAGTTCACCGAGGGCGGCACCATCACCCTGGCCGCCGAGCACGACGGCGCCCAGATCGTGTTCCGCGTCCAGGACAGCGGCATCGGCATGACCGACGAGCAACTCGCCAAGCTGTTCCAGCGCTTCACCCAGGCCGACGCCTCCACCACGCGCCGCTTCGGCGGCACCGGGCTGGGCTTGTCGATCACCAAGGCGTTCATGACCATGCTCGGCGGCACCATCGACGTGACCAGCCGGGTCGGCCACGGCAGCTGCTTCACCGTCCGCCTGCCGCTGACGCTGCCCGAGCCGAGCCAGGAGGACGGCGAGCCCGCGGCCCCCGCCAGCGACAGCGTCCTCATCATCGACGATGACCCGGCCCAGCGCGACCTCATGACCCGGTTCCTCGAGCGCGAGGGCTTCACCGCGTATACCGCGGCCAGCGGCAGCACCGGCATCGAGCTGGCCCGCAAGCTGCGGCCGCGGGCGATCCTGCTCGACGTGACCATGCCCGGCATCGATGGCTGGACCGTGCTCCGCGCGCTCAAGGCCGACCCGTATCTGGCCGACATCCCGGTCATCATGGTGACGTTCATCAACGACAACGGGCTCTCCTCTGCGCTGGGCGCCGCAGACCACATCACCAAGCCGGTCCGCTGGGATTCATTCCGCAACACGATGGAGCAGTTCCGTGACACCGACGGCGACGTGCTGGTCGTCGACGACAACGCGGATACCCGGCGGCACATGCGGGCGGCGCTGGAGCGGGATCATTGGACGGTGAGCGAAGCGGCCAACGGGCGCGAGGCGCTGGCCAAGGTCGCCGCGAACCGGCCCCGCGTGGTGCTGCTCGACCTCGAGATGCCGGTGATGGACGGTTTCGCCTTCCTGCACGCGTTCCGCGACCTGCCGGGTTGCCGCGACATCCCGGTGGTCGTGGTCACTGCGCGCGACCTCACGCGCGCCGACCGCGACAACCTGCAGACGGCGAGCAAGGTGATCAGCAAAGGCGAGCGCAGCATCAAGAGCCTCTCCGCCGATCTGCACGCCGTCACCCGCGCCGCAGCCCCCGTCCATACATCTGCGCATAAGTGATAGGAGCCGAAACAGAGTTCCCGCCGCGAGCCCGCGGCATTACCTCCACGTCACTATGCAGAAGCAACCCATCCATTGCGCCATCTCCACCGCCGACCTCATCTCGGGGTTGGACCTTCCGCCCGAGGAGCCGAAAGCGACCTTACGCGACATGCTGACGAGCACCGGCCAGGTCGCGACCGTCCTCAGCCTCTGCTGGATGCTGCACATCGTGTTCTAGGGGGTCTCATCGCGCGAGACTTTGCTGAAAGGCCGTCCGCTACTTCTCGTCATTGCCGGGCTTGACCCGGCAATCCAGGCCCGCAGGCCCGACGCCTCGTGCTCTCTAAAACGACTTTTGCAACTGCCTGCTCCTGCTACGTTGGGGCATGGATCTGCTCTCCGCCCTCGGCGTCTTCGTCCGCGTCGCTGAAACCGGCTCGTTCTCCGCCGTCGCCCGCGAGCGGGGCGTCACCCAACCGGCGGTCTCCCGCCAGATCGCCGCGCTCGAGGAACATCTCGGCGCGCGCCTCGTGCATCGCACCACCCGCAGCGTCGGCCTGACCGAAGAGGGGCGCGACTTCCTCGGCCCGGCGCAGACCGTGCTGCAATGCGTCGAAGAGGCCGAGAGCGCCGTCGGGTCGCGCCAGGGCGGCATCACCGGGCTGGTCCGGATCAGTTGCCAGCCGGTGTTCGGCCGGGTCGTGATCGCCCCGCGCATCCACGTGGTGCTGCAGCGGCACCAGGGCCTGTCGATCGATCTGGTGCACGAGGAGCCGACCCTGGACCTGGTGCATGACGCGGTCGACCTGGCGGTGCATGCCGGCGAGTTGCCGGTCGAGCGGTCCTACATCGTGCGCAAGATGGGCGCGTTCTCGCCGGTCATCGTCGGCGCGCCGTCCTACCTGGACCGCAACCCGGCGCCGCAGCACCCGGCCGACCTGTCCCATCACGACTGCATCATCGACGACCGCGCCGCGCATCGCGAGGTCTGGACGCTGCACGGCCCCGGCGGCCCGGTCGACATCCCCGTCGGCGGCCGCTTCCGCACCGACAACTCCGACTCCAAGCGCGAGGCCGTGCTCACCGGGCTCGGTCTCGCCCCGTTGTCTCGCTGGCTGGTGCGGCACGACCTGCGCGACGGCACGCTGCGCATCGTATTGCCGGAATGGCGGTTCCCGCCGGTGCCGGTGCATGCCATCTATCCGTCGCGGCGCAACCTCGCGCCGCGGGTGCGGGCGGTGCTGGACTTCCTGCTCGAGCAATTGACCGTGGATCCCGAGTTCTCCGACATGTTCAGCCAATGAGCGTCGCCGTCGTCACCGGCGCCACCAGCGGGATCGGGCGCTGGATCGCGCTTCGGCTGGCGCGGGCCGGGTTCCACCTTGTGCTGCCGGCGCGGACCGAGGCGAGAGGGCAGGAGGCGCGGGCCTGGATCACCGCCCAGCATCCGGAGGCCGCGATCGATGTCGTCGCCGCCGATCTGTCCTCGCTGGCCAGCACCCTGGCCGCCGCCGTGGCAATCAGGGATCGGTATCCCGCGATTTCCCTGCTCGTGAACAATGCCGGCGTGTTCCGCGCCCGGCGCGAGCGCACCGCCGAGGGCCGCGACCTCGTCCTCGCCGTCAACCACCTCGCGCCGCACTTGCTGATGCGCGAGCTGCGGCCGGCGCTGCTGGCCGGCGCGCCGTCGCGGATCGTGACGGTGGGGTCCTCGACCTCCGACCGCGCCCGCATCGACCCGGAAAATCTCGAGCTCGAGCGCGGCTGGACCATGGTCGGCGCCTATTCGAGTTCGAAGCTGGCGGTGATGATGAGCACGTTCGAGACCGCCCGCCAGCTCGCCGGCACCGGCGTGACGGCCAACGTGGTCCATCCCGGCACCGTCGCCACCAGCCTGATCCGCACCGGCGGCGTGATCGGCCTGGCGTGGACGGCGATGCGGCCCTTCCTGCGCACCGAAGAGCAGGGCGCCGACACGCCGGTGCATGTGGCGCTGTCGCCGGACCTGGCCCGCACCACCGGCCGCTACTTCAAGAACCGCCAGAAGGTGGCGCCGAACAAGCTCGCCCTCGACCCGGTCCTCGTCCGCGCGGTGTGGACCGCCTCCGAACGGCTCACGACAAGTCGCTGACGCCGGTGGCGTGGGGCGCGACGCCCAGGTTCAACAGGATGGACACCCGCAGCAGGTCCGCCGTCCGCGACACGCCGAGCTTGGCCTTGAGGCCGGTGCAGGCGTTGGCGACCGTCTTGTAACTGAGACGCAGCGTGGCGGCGATCTCCGACAGGCTGCGCCCCGCCGCGAGCAGCCGCACGATCTCCAGCTCCCGCGCCGTCAGCCGTCCCTCCAGCGGCGCCGGCGCGATGCGCTGCAGCGCGAGGTCCTGCGCGATCTCGTTCTCCACATAGTGGCCGCCGGCGCCGACGCGGGCGACCGCCGTCATCAGTTCGTCGGGCGGTGCGTTCTTGCTGAGATAGCCGCGCGCGCCGGCCTCGATCGCCCGGGTGGCATAGATGGCCTCGGCGTGCATGCTCAACACCAGCACGCGCAGCCGGTCGTCTTCGGCCAGCATGCGGCGGAGCAGGTCCAGGCCGCCGATGCCGGGCAGGTTGAGGTCGAGGATGACCAGGTCGGGCCGCGCCACGCGCATGGCGGCCAGCGCGGCCGGCGCGTCCTCCGCCTCGCACACCTCGGTCCGCCCATCCGCCGCCAGCAGCCCGCGCAGCCCGGCGCGCACGATCGCATGGTCGTCCACCAGCAATACCCTCATGCCGGCAGCCGCGCATCGACCTGCCAGCCGCGATGATCGCGCGCGCCGATCGACAGCGTCCCGTCCAGCGCCGCCACCCGCTCGTGCATCAGGCCGAGGCCGAAGCCGGGCTGGCCGAGTTCAGCGGGGCCGCTTCCATCGTCGCTGACGGTGATCGACACGGCGCCGGGCTGTCCGGCGACGGCGATGCCGATGCGGTCCGGCTGCCCATGGCGGATGGCGTTGACGACGGCTTCCTGCACGACGAGGAAGATCGTCTCGCGCCGCCGCTCGTCCAGGGTGGCCTCGTCGGCGGTGATGTGCAGGTCGAAGTCGATGCGCGGGTTGCGTTCGCGCCAGAAGGCGACCAGGGCGTCCATGGCCGGCCGCAGCCCGGCCTCGGTCGGGCGCACCGGGCGCAGCCGACCGAGCAGCGACTTCACCGAGCGCTGCATCTGCGCCGTCACGCTGCCGATGGTGCCGGCATGGGCGACGATCGCGTCCGCCCGCGCCTCCGCCGCGAGTTGTCCGATCGTGGCGGCGGTCAGGCTGACCGCGAACAGCGCGGGGCCGATGTCGTCGTGCAGGTCGCCCGCGAGCTCCGCCCGCTCCTCCTCCTGCAAGGCCAGCACCTGCTCGGTCAGCCTCGCGTTACGGCTCCGCGCCTCGTCCAGCAGCGCCGCCATGCGGTTGAAGCCGGAGACGAGCGGCTGCAAGTCGGCCGAACCGTCAGGGGCGATCCGCGCCGAGTAGTCGCCCGATCCGACCAACGACAAGCCGGCCGCCAGCCGGCCGATCGGACGCAGCGCCCGGTGGATCGCCACCGCGCCCAGCCCGGCCGCCACCACGCAGAACACCGCCAACGCGGCGGCCGTGTCGCTGAACTGCTCCCACACCTCGCCCACCTCGTTGCGCGCATCGGCCCGCAACCGGATCACGCCGGCCGTGCTGGCGATGTCCACCGGCGCGAGCGTGGGCGCGATCAGGCGGACGAACCAATCCGGCGCGGCCGGTTTGACGCGCGCCGCCGGCAAGCTCTCCGCCTCGCCGAGCAGGGACGCATGGACGTGCCGGTTCGGCGCGAAGGCGGCGGCGAGCCGGTGCGCCTCGGCCCGCGGATCGGCGGCCAGGGCGGCGTCGTCCAACCCGGCGCGCACCGTCCGGGCACCCGCCTCCAGCGCCGCGCTCAGCTCCGCCAGCACCGAGTGGCGCGCCCGCCAGCCGGCCAGGGCGCCGCCCAGCATGACGCTGGCGAGCAAAGCGGCGGCGACCGCGAGGAACAACCGATTCCGCAATGACATTCCCGCTCCCTCCCGACCGGTGTGCCGCACCCTGCGACAAATCGCACGGTTCGGGAAATCTTCCCGGCCATCCCGGGAAGTTCCGGCCTAGCCCCCGCCCGGTGGCCCGGCTTTATTCGCGCGCAAAGCGCTGCGGCGCCATGCAGGGGGAGGGCGGTCATGCGGTGTCGGTCGAGCGGCGGAATAGTGACCTTGGCCGTGCTGGTGGCGTCCGCGGCTGGCGCGGCGGCGCAACCGGCGCCCGACGTCCGGCTGCCGTCGCTGGAGCTGCCGCAGGTGGACGTCATCGCCGTCACGCCGCTGCAGGGCTCCGGGCTGGACCGCGACAAGGTGCCGGCGCAGAGCACCGTCCTGACCCGCGAGACGATTTCCCGCGATGGCTACGGCGACACGCTGCGCGCGCTGAACGAGAACGTCGGCGGCGTGACGCTCGACGAGGCGCAGGGCAACCCCTATCAGCCCAATCTGCTCTACCGCGGCTTCGAGGCCTCGCCGCTGGTCGGCAACGCCCAGGGCCTCGCGGTCTACGTGAACGGCACGCGGTTCAACCAGCCGTTCGGCGACACCACCAACTGGGACCTCATCCCCGACATCGCCATCGACGGGATCGACGTGGTCGGGTCCAACCCGGCCTTCGGCCTCAATGCGCTCGGCGGCGCCATCTCGGTCCGGACCAAGAACGGCTTCACCTATCGGGGCGGCGAGGCCGAAATCCTCGGCGGGTCGTTCGGGCGCATCCGCGGCTCCGTCCAATACGGCAAGCAGATCGGCAACGTGGCGGCCTATTTCGCCGCGACCGGCCTCAACGAGGATGGCTGGCGCGACCATTCGCCCTCGCAACTCCGCCAATTCTTCGGCGACCTCGGCTGGCGCAACGATCGGTCCGAGGTCCATGTCAACGTCACCGGCGCGGTCAACACCCTGGTCGGCAACGGCACCACGCCGGTGCAACTGCTCGCCGCCAGCCGCTCGGCCGTGTTCACCTATCCGGACGAGACCCGCAATAAATACCTCCGCGTGACGCTGTCCGGCACCACGGAGCTCAACGATCTCACCTCGATCCAGGCCAACGCGTATTACAGCAACCTGTCGCAGCGCACGCTGAACGGCGATGCCGCGCAGGTCGAGAGCTGCGACAACGATCGTACCATCGTTTGCGTCGAGGACGGGCCGCCGCTCACCGACCGCAACGGCAACAATGTGCCGAACTACATCCGCAACAGCCCCTACTTCACCCAGTACGGCATCCGCAAGTTCCGCAACGGCGGACCCTACGCGTTCCTGAACCAGACCGCGACGGACACCAACGGCTACGGCGCCCAAGCCCAGCTCACCCGCACCGGCGACGTGTTCGGCCGCTCCAACCGGTTCGTCGTCGGCGCCAGCTACGACGGCGGCGCCACCGAGTTCACCGCCAGCACCTCCCTCGGCGGCCTCAGCCTCGATCGCGGCTGGTTCGGCCCCGGTGTCGTCATCGACCAGGCGGACGGGTCGATCTCGCCGGTGCGGGTGCACACGACCAACAATTACTACGGCGTGTTCCTCACCGACACGCTGGACGTGACGTCGCGGCTGGCCGTGACGCTCTCCGGCCGCTTCAACTCGGCCAACATCACGCTGCGGGACCAGATCGGCACCGACCTGAACGGCGAGCACAACTACAACCGGTTCAACCCGGCCGCCGGGTTCACCTACGCGCTGCTGCCGTCGCTGACGGTCTACGGCGGCTACTCGGAAGCGAACCGGACGCCGACGCCGGCCGAGCTGTCCTGCGCCTCGGCGGCGTCCCCGTGCAGCTTGACCAATTTCTTCGTCGGCGACCCGGACCTCAAGCAGGTGGTCGCGCACACCTTCGAGGCCGGGCTGCGCGGTCGGGCCGAGCCGTGGACCGACGCGCGGTTGACTTGGCACGCCGGCTATTTCCACACCGACAGCGACGACGACATCCTGTTCGTCAGCAGCGACACGGTAGGCCGCGCCTTCTTCCGCAACGTGGGCCGCACACGGCGCCAAGGCGTCGAGGCCGGCGCCACGCTGCAGACGGGCCCCGTGCGGCTCTACGCCAACTACGCCTTCACCGACGCAACCTTCCGCACGCCGTTCACGCTGAGCAGCGAAGACAACCCGCTTGCCGACGCCAACGGCAACATCCAGGTCCGCGCCGGCAATCGCCTGCCGGGCATCCCACGCCATCTGCTGAAGGTTGGCGCCGACTACCAGGTGACCGGGGCCTGGTCGGTCGGCGTCTCCGGCATCGTGAGCAGCGGCCGGCAGCTGTTCGGCGACGAGGCCAACCTCACGCCCAAGACCGGCGCCTACGGCGTGCTGAACGTCCACACCGCCTATCAGGTGACCGCGAACGTGCAACTCTTCGGCCTGGTCGAGAACGCGTTCAACGCCCGCTATGCGACGTTCGGCACATTCTCGCCGGTCTCGTCCGACACGCCGATCCTGCAGGTGCCGAATGCGACCGACACCCGCAGCCTCAGCCCGGGCGCGCCCATCGCCGGCTATGGCGGGCTGCGCGTGACGTTCTGATCAGCGGCCGCCCGACACGGTGAGGGTCGTCCCGGTCACGTAGGACGCGGCCGGCGAGAGCAGCCAGGCGACCGCCTCGGCGATCTCAGCCGGCAGCCCGGCCCGGCGCATCGGGATGGCGGGAGCCATCCGCGCGACCCGTTCGGGCGGCGCCATGTCGGTCGCGATCAATCCGGGCGCCACGGCGTTGACGCGCACGCCCTCCTCGGCCAACTCGCGGCCGAGCCCGGCCGTGAGGGTGTCGATGGCGCCCTTGGTCATCGCGTAGAGCACGTTCTCGCCGGCGCCGCCCAGCCGGGCCGCGGTCGACGAGATGTTGACGATCGCGCCGCCGGGTCCGCCAAGCCGCGTCGACAGCCGGCGGATCGCCTCCTGCGCGGCGAACACCGTGCCAGCGACGTTGATCGACAGCAGTTGCGCGAGGCCCTGGGCCGGCATGTCCGCCACCCGGCCCAGCGGTCCGATCACGCCGGCATTGTTCACCAGGGCCTTCAGCGGGCCGAGTTGCCCCTCCGCGGCGGTGAACATGGCGCGCAGTTGGGCCGCGTCGGACACGTCGGCGGCGAACGCGGCTGCCCGGCCGCCGGCTTGTGTGATCTGCTCCACCACGCCGGCGGCCAGTTCCGGCCGGGTCGCGTAGTTGACCGCCACCGCATAGCCGTCCGCCGCCAGACGCCGGCAAACCGCGGCGCCGATCCCGCGACTACCCCCCGTGACGATCACTAATCCGCTCATGCTCGAGAGGGTGGCCGTGGCGTCGTCGAGAGACAAGCCCTCGACGAAAAGCGGCTGCTATGCTTGGCTTTCACGATACGCCGGGCACAACCGGTCCCCTGGGAGAAGCCAATACGCGGTCACATGCGACACGAAAGGAGCGTGCATGTCCGTTTCCCACCCCGATGGCCATAGTGCCGGACTCGTCGCCCCCGCCCGCCTCGGTCTGATCCTGACGGCGATCCTCGCCGTGCCGGTGACGATCTTCTTCAGCTTCGCCGCCTTCAGCCCGGCCAGCCTCGCCGTGCCGCTCTCGGCCGGCTCGCCCGTCACGATCTGGTACGCCTACGGCCTCGGCCTGATCGCTTTCTCCCTGCTGCTCGGCTTCATCTACGTCCTGGTCGCCAACCGCGCCTCGGACCGCGCCAGCAAAGGCCTCGCCGGCGTCGCGCTCGGCGCCGCCCTGCTCGCCGCACCGGCCGCGCAGGCCGCGACCCCCGGCGGCGGCGAGCCGAAGCTCACGGCGATCGCGCTGTTCATGATCCTCGTCGGCGTCACCCTCGTCATCACCTGGTGGGCCGCGCGCCGGACCCGGTCCGTCACCGACTTCTACGCCGCCGGCGGCCGCATGCGCGCGCTGCCGAACGGGCTGGCCATCGCCGGCGATCTGATCTCGGCCGGCGCCTTCCTGGGCCTCACCGGGCTGGTCTACGGCGTCGGCTTCGACGGCCTGGTCTATGCCGCCGGCTACTCGGTCGGCTACCCGGTGGTGACCATGCTGTTCGCCGACCGCATGCGCGCGCTGGGCAAGTTCACCTTCGCCGACATCCTGTGCAGCCGCCTGTCGCCGACCCCCATGCGCACCTTCGCGGCCACCAGCACGCTCTGCATCGTCCTGTTCTACCTCGTGGCCCAGATGGTCGGCGCCGGCCAGCTTATCGAGCTGCTGTTCGGCGTCGACTATATGTACGCCGAGATCGGCGTCGGCATCCTCATGGTCTGCTACGTCGTGTTCGGCGGCATGATGGCGACCACCTGGGTGCAGATCATCAAGGCCGTGCTGATGCTGGTCTCCGGCGGCACCATCGCGGTGCTGTCGCTGCGCAGCTTCGGCTACGACTATGGCGCGCTGATCGCCAAGGCGGTCGAGGTGCATCCCAAGCACGCCTCCATGCTCGCGCCGATCAGCTTCGTCGCCGCACCGCTCTCGGCGCTGTCGCTCGGGCTGGCGATGTTCTTCGGGTCGGCCGGGTTGCCGCATATGATCATGCGCTTCTTCACCGTGCCGGATGCGCGAACGGCGCGCGTCTCGATGATGTGGGCCTCGCTGTTCATCGGCACGTTCTTCGCGCTGATCAGCGTGATCGGGCCGTCGGCGGTGGCGCTGGTGATGAGCGATCCGCAATACCTCTCGGCATCGGGCGCGCTGCTCGGCGGCGGCAACATGGCGGCCGTCCACCTGGCCCACGCGCTCGGCGGCGACCTGCTGCTCGGCTTCGTGTCGGCGGTGGCGTTCGCGACCATCCTGGCCGTGGTCGCCGGGCTGACCTTGGCCGGGGCGTCGGCCGTGTCGCACGACCTCTATGCCAACATCATCTGCCGCGGCGCCGCCAACGAGCAGAAGGAGGTGCGCGTCTCCAAGGTGGCGACCATCGTGCTCGGCGTGCTCGCGGTCGGGCTGGGGATCGGCTTTCGCAACCAGAACATCGCCTACCTCGTCGCGCTGGCCATCAGCGTGGCGGCGTCGTCCAACTTCCCGCTGCTGCTGCTGGCGATCTACTGGCGGGGGCTGACGACGCGCGGCGCGGTGCTGGGCGGGTGCGCCGGGCTGGTCGGGTCGGTCGGGCTGACGATCCTCGGCCCGGCGGTGTGGGTGAAGGTGCTGGGCTACGCCGCGCCGGTCGTCGCCCTCGACCCGCCCACCCTCATCACCATGCCGCTCGCCTTCGTCGTCGCCATCGGCGTCTCGCTGCTCGACCGCAGCGCGCAGGCGGCGCGGGACCGCTCGGATTTCGACCTGCAACGCGACAACTCCATGGAGGTGACCGCCTGATGCTGCAAGTGATTAGCGCGACCCCAAGCCCCTACGCCCGCAAGGTGCGCATCGCGCTGGCCGAGAAGGGCATTCCGTTCGAGCTGCGCACCGAGGTGCCCTGGGACAGCACCACCGCCACGCCGCGCTACAACCCGCTGGAGAAGCTGCCGGTGCTGATCACCGAGGACGGCGAGGGCATCTACGAGTCCCGCTACATCCTCGAATGGATCGAGGCCAAGTTCCCGCAGCCGACGATGCTGCCGGACGAGCTCGACGACCGGCTGTTCGCGCGCAAGGTGGAGGTGGTCGGCGACGGCGTGTGCGATGCGTGCGTGCTGATGTTCTGGGAGCGGCATCGGCCGGAGGCGGAGCAGAGCCAGCCTTGGATCGCCCGGCAGATGCGCAAGGTCGAGGGCGGGCTGAAGGCGCTGGCGAGTTGGACCGGCGACCGCGAGTTCGTGGTCGGCGACCGGTTCGGGCTGGCCGACATCGTGACCGGCACCGTCGTCAAATACCTCGACGTGCGCTTCCCCGACCTGCCCTGGCGCGAATGGCACCCCGGCTTGGCCCGCTACAGCGACCGCATGGAGACGCGCCCGTCCTTCGTGGCGACAACCCCGGTCGCACAAAAGATCAGCGATCGGGTGGTCTGAGCGTATCGCTTCAATTGACACAATCTTCTTCAAGCCGTCACCCCCGGGCTTGACCCGGGGGCCCAGGGCAAGCAGCGCGGTCCTTTCGGCACCGTGGACCCGCGGATCAAGTCCGCGGGTGACGAGCTTGTGGGCCGTTTGC
>CAZZVQ010000010.1:0-21036 GCA_964657565.1 uncultured Acetobacteraceae bacterium | reverse complement strand
CCGGGGCCCCGTCATTGTGCCTTCCAAGATCAACGGGAGGACTACGATGCGCAACATGCTGCTGCTGGCCGCTGCGACGCCGTTTCTGGTCGCCGCCGGGCCGAGCCAGTTGCTGGTCGGGCTCGACGGCAAGACGTTCTTCGAGGCGGCTAGCGTCCGCAACGGGCCGGGCGGCAAGGATGCGGTGGCGGTGCTGGACCTGTCGGACCCGGCGCACCCCACCGTCATCGCGCAGCTGCCGCTGCCCAACACCGTGTTCGGACCGCCCACCAACCTGCAGATCACGCCGGACGGCAGGCTGGGCCTGGTCGCCAACTCGATCGCGACCGCCGAGAAGGAAGGCACCTGGGCGGCGGCGCCGGACGACACGCTGCACGTGCTGGACCTGACGGCGCAGCCGCCCAAGCTGCTCGAGACGATCAAGGTCGGCCGCCAGCCCTCCGGCCTGGCGATCGCGCATGACGGGCGCTTCGCGCTGGTGGCCAACCGGGCCGGCAAGAGCGTGTCGCTGCTGCGGATCGACGGCACCCGCGTCAAGCCGGTGGCCGAGGTGGCGCTGCCCGACCAGGCGGCCGCGGTCGCGATCACGCCGGACGGCAAGCGCGCCTTCGTCGCGATGAACCTGGCCGGCACGGTGGGCGTGCTCGCGATCGAGGGCGACACGATCAGCTACGACAAGACCAAGGACATCCCGACCGGCCCCGGCGTCTACAATCTGGACATCACGCCCGACGGCCGCACCGTGGTCGCCGCCAATACCGCGACCGACGGCAATGCCAGCCGGACGACCCTGGCGCTGATCGACGCTGCCGGACCCAACCCGCGCGTCGTGGGCTTCACCACGGTCGAGCAGGGGCCGGAGGGGCTGGCGATCTCGCCCGACGGCAAATGGGTCGCCTCGCCGCAGCTGAACGGCTCCTCCGCGCTGCACGCCGCCCCGGGCTACCATCCGGACGGCGTGCTGCAGGTGTTCGCCCTGGAGGGTCAACGGCTGACGCTGGCGGGCGAGGCGAAGCTGGGGGCGGTCCCGGAGGGCGTGGCCTGGAGCCCGGATAGCCAGTGGCTCTATGTTGGCAACTACAACGACAAGACCCTGCAGATCTTCCACATCGACGGCGGCAAGCTGGTGGCGGCGCAAACGATGAAGCTGCCGGGTCAGCCCGCCAGCATCCGCGGCCCGGCCCGCTAACCGCGTCCCCGGCGGCAATCACGCGAGGCGTCTCGCGATGACGACGGGCAATCATCGCTCGTTTCGACTGCGGTCGTCCTCGGTTGCAAAATCATTTTACTGCCGAATGGAATCGGACTGGTGCGGCGGGGCGATCGGCAGGTAGAAAAGCCCGACGAGGCGGCCCCCGCGACCGGCCGCTGCCCGGGGAGTGCGGCCATGTTAGCTCCGCCATCAAAACGACCCCCGGCCGGTGCTCCGACTCGCCCCGACCGGCCGGCGACCGGGCGTGCCGATCGGGTCCAGGCGGTGGAGCATGCATCGCCCTCGCAAAGCGTCGCGCCTGCGTGGAGTTACGCCACCGTGCCAGTCTTCGCGGCGCAGCGGCGTCTCCCGCTCCAGGCCAAGCGGCTGGGCGCCACCGCCGGCGAGCCGTTGGAGGAGCAGGCGGACCGCGTCGCCGACCGGGTCATGCACATGCGGCACGCCCCGACGCCTGCCGCGCCCGCGAGCAATCCCGGCCCACCGCCGGCGCCCGGCGCGGTCCCGGCGATCGCGGCGGAGGTGCTCCGGTCGGCCGGACGGCCGCTCGACCGCGACGTTCGCGCGTTCATGGAGCCGCGTCTGGGGCATGATTTCAGCCAGGTCCGGGTGCATGACGGCGCCCTGGGTGCCGCCGCGGCGCGCGCCGTCCGGGCGCGTGCCTACGCGGTCGGCCGCGACCTCGTCTTCGGCGCCGGCGAATACGCGCCGGGCACCGCGCCGGGTCGGCACCTGATCGCGCATGAGTTGGCCCACGTGGTGCAGCAGGCCGCCGCTCCGCCACGGTTGCAGCGCAAGCGGATCGCCAACGGGGAGGAGGTGCCGGACGACCTCGATCTCACCTGGGGCGGCGACACTTTCACCCTCTCGTTCAACCACACGCAGGATGGTGCGGTCGACTACCTGGCCGTGACCGTCACCTACAAGGGCGCCTTCGCCTTCGAGGGACCCGGCGTGCGCAACAAGGTCGCCACGCTCCGGCGCGACATCGGACCGCGGCCGCTCGCGGTCAAGCTGACCCAGATCGACACCGGGGTGGCGCTCGACCTGTATGGTGACGGCACCCAGAAGCTGCGGCTGGTGGACAATGTCAGCGCGCAGGCCGGCAAGGGCCGCCGGCACGATCTGGCATTCCGGCGCGTCGCCGGCGGGTCCGAGGGCTTCGCCGCCTGGGTGCTCGATCCCCACGCGAAGGCCGACCCGGCGCCCGACCCGGCCGCCGCGTTGCAGGGCGACCTGCCCGGCGAGATGCCGCGCTCCAGCATGCGGTTCGGTCCGGGCGGCACGACGATCGAGATCCGGGTCGACGGCGACGGCGATCAGTACAAGGAATTGCTGCTCAGCCTGCGGACGGTCGAGCTTTGGGCGGACCCGGTCTACAAGGACGTGCCGAAGCGGCTGGAGGTGAAGGTCCGGCAAATCTCGTCCGGCCGGCTGCAGACCGTCACGTTCACCCTGCCGAAGCCGCCGGACCGCGGCTCGTTGTTCCCGATCGTCACCGAGGTCAGCGACGGCAAGCTGCCCACGCTGATCGACCTGGAGATCCCGAGCAAGGCGGCGGTCATGGAACTCCAGCCACCGACCGTGGCCGGCGCTGAGATCGCCTACCAGCTCGTCGTCGCCGGGCAGAGCCAGGCGGTGAAGTTCCCGCCCGAGAAGGCCGGGCTGCACAAGGTCGCCGCGGCCAACGCGCCGGCCCTGGTCGGCGGCATCGCCAGCGTGGACGTCACGCTCGGCGCCTATGGCGACCAGTTCCGCCTGACCGTGCAGCCGCAGGCGGGCAACCAGGCGCTGTTCGGCCTGTCGGTGCTCGACGGCGGCGTGCCGGACAGCGGCCGGGGGGCGCTGTTGCAGCTTGCCGGTCCGCTCCGGCTGTCGGTGGTGCGGCAGGGCGGCCTCAGCCTCGGGCTCGATCTCGACGGCGACGGCAAGCCCGATCTCGAAGTGTTCGACCGGCTCGAGTCGCCGCAGGACAGCGATCCCGAACGCGACCGCAACCACCATATCCGGCTGGCCGGCCCCGCCGTGGCCGGCGGGCAGACCATTTTCGACACCACGGTGCGCAAGGGCTTCCCGAGCGGGCGCGCGGGCCGGGGCACCGGGATCGACATGCAGGCGGCCTCCAACGCGGTGGCGGTGTCGAGCTTGCCGCGGCAGACCGCCACCTACGAACAGGATCTCGACCGCATCGAGACCAACCTGCAGTCGCTGCGGCACAGCGCGGTGACGGCGGCGTTGATCAGCCAGGCGACCTACGATGCGTGGCTCGCGCTGTCCAAGGCGATGATCGTGCTGCGCGCCGAACAGAGCGCGACCGTTTCGGCGGCCACGCAGAACCAGGCCGCGCAGGCGGCGGCGGCGTTCTACGCGGCGCTGGCCAAGGAGACCAGCGGCGCCAACCAGGTCAGGCCGAACCCGGTCGGCGTCACGATCAAGAACCCCTATACCGGCCTGGATGAGACCAGGGTGGTCACCCAGGCGCCGAGCGTGGCCGGCTACGGCCCGGAGCTGGAGGGCAAGATCAAGGCGGGCCGATGGGCGGCCGCGACCACCGACTACAACCGGCTGGTCAACGGGCTCGATCGCTGGATCGCCGAGGCGCTGAAGCGCCAGCCCGACCACCGCGACCAAGCCCGCAGCGCGCAGTATCTCGAAGCGGCGAAGTCGGCGCTCGGCACGATCGAGAGCAAGCACCCGACCCGGATCCAGGCGGTGTTTCATCCCGACGAACCGTTCGAGGAGAGCGGGCGCATCACCGAGATGCCGCTCGCGCTGTATTACTGGCGGGACGGCGGCAGCTGGCACCTGGCGGACCTGACCAACCCGCTCAACACGTTCGAGGACACCTTCGCCGCCGGCCCCGAGCCATCGCCGCCGCCCGAGCTGTTCAAGAAGCTCGATGCGCGCATCCATTTCCCCAAGGGCATCATCCACTACCAGATCCCCGGTGGCGACGCGGGCAATTTCCGCACCACGGCGGAGAAGAAGTGGACCGACTACCTCGCCTATATCGGCATCGGGGCGGCGGTCGTCGGCCTGACGCTGGCCACCTTCGGCACCGCGACGGTGGCGGTCGCCGGCGCCTGGGTGCTGGCCGGATCGGGCATCATCACCGCGGCGGGCACCACCGCCGAGATGATCGAGAAATGGCGCCACGGCAACCTCAGCGCCACCGAGGCGGTGATCGACATCGCCCAGATCGTGGCGAGCCTGGCGGGGGCGGCGGCGCTGTCGTCGTCGCGCATCGTCGCGGTCGCCGGCGGCGCGATCAAGGCCGGCACGCCGTGGGCCGGCAATTGGGCGCGGCTGGCCGTGATGGCGGACCGGATCTTCGTCCCGATGGTCGGCACCAAGATCGCCGCCGACGTGGTGACCGGCGTGGCGCTGACCGTCGAGACGGCCAAGCAGCTCGACGCGATCGAGGCGGGCAGCGGCACCCGCTCGGCCAAGGATCGCGCCAAGCTGCTGCTGCTCTCGCAGGCGGCGCTCAGCGCCGGGATGCTGTCGCTGTCGATCAAGGGCGAGCTCGGCACCATCAAGCCCGGCCGCAACCTGCTGCTGTATTACCCGCCGGAGGAGAACGGCGTCATCAAGCCGCCGGTGGCGCTGATCGGCGACGAGGTCGCGCCGACGACGCTGCGGTTCAGCCAGAAGGATGTGATGGCGGAGACCGGCGAGGGCCAGCCGCTCGACGACCTGGTGAACAGCATGAAGACCGGCGGTTGGAGGGGCAATCCGCTGGAGGTCGTCGAGTTGGCGGACGGCACCAAGGTCAGCATCGACAACCGGCGCCTGCTGGCGGCGCAGCGCGCCGGGTTGAAGCAAGTGCCGATCGCGGTGCACGACGCCAAGGACCTGCTGCCGGTCGATCAGCGGGCGCGTTTCCAGCTGCGCAAATACGCCATCCGCAAGCTCGACACTGGCGAGTTGGTGACGGGCGGCAGCAAGGGGCAGGTGATCTATCAGAAGCTTGCGGAGCCCAACACCTATGAGGAGGCCGCGCTGTTCCGCACCGCCAACCAGGGCAACCTGGTCGACAGCAAGGCCAAGTTCCCGCTGATGGGCCGGTTGGAACAGCCGGCGGTCCGGCCGGTCAAACCGGCGACGGTGCCGCCCGGAGAGGTCGAGTGAGTGGTCGAGTGAGTCTGGCGGACCGTTACATCGATCACCTGCGCGCCCGGGATTCCGGCGCCGCGGCACGGCTAGCCGCGGCGCTGCGGGCGGTGCAGCCGTTCGACGCCGACCTGCTCGCGCACTTCGCGGAACACGGGAGCTGCGCCGTGCCCACCGCCGAGGGTCCCTGGCAGGGCCGCATGGCGTGGCTGGGTCCGCTGCCGCCCGAGGCGCCCGAGGCGGGGCAGCTCTGGTTCGATACCGTGGAGGTCGCGGCGATGCTGCTGCTGCCACGCGCGCCCCCCGAGCCGGACTGGCACCCCGATGCGATCCGGCGCTGGACGCCGTCCCTCGCCTGGCTGGCTCTTCGGCCCGTCGCGATCTGGCAGTATGCCGGCTACCTGGCGCTAGCCGGCGCCAGGCCGAGCGATCCCGCCCGGATCGTCGGCCAAGACGACGAGACCCGGCCCGTGACCCGGCTCACCGCCGGCAACGCGATGGCGTGCGCCGCATGGATGGGCAAGCAATTGCCCGCGCAGAACATCTGGGCGGCCGCCCAGCAACTGATGCCCGGCGCGATCGAAGCGCTCTGGGGCGGCTGCGGCAGGGAGTGGATCGGCTACCCCGAACCCGACGACGACGAGGCGCTCGCGATCTCGCCGGCGACGCTCCTGGACGATCCCGACATCGAGCGCGACAGCGACGAGCCACCGCCGCCGCCGGAGCGGCGCATGCTCTACCGCTACGGCGACTGGTCCAGGAACATCGGCTTCCGCACCGCGATCTTCGCCGAGACCGGCCTGCTTCCGGCAGAGACCGGGCCGCGTTACCGCCGGTGAGCGTCGGGCGGCGGGCTCGGGGTCTCGCAGCCGCAGCCGGTGTCGTCCTGAAACGGCTTGGCACCAGCGGGGCAGGTGTAGTCGATCGCCTCGCACGCGGCCCGGCTGCGCGCGATGTAGTTGCGCGCCGCCGGCTCCTGGGCTGGGGCCGCAATCGTGACCCCAGCGACCAGCCATATCAACGCTACCCCGTTCACTGAAGCACGCTTGCCGCCTGAACGCGCACGCCTTGACGCTCCTCGCATGTGCCAAACGCCTTCCATGCCGCCTCACGGGCCGCCGCCGCTTTCAGCATGGCCGCCCGTGGTGAGGCTCCGTCCTGTCGTCCCTGCCGGCGCTCATAATCGCCCAACAGCAGACGCTGGTTCCTCTCCTGCAGTTCTGCCGCCTCCAGATCGGAAAGCGGCTTGCTGCACGTGCGAGCGTCGTCCGGCACCCCGTCCTTGTTCTCATCGTGCGAGGTTTTGAGGGCAATGTCGATGTAGTCGTCGACCCCGTTGCGGTTCAAATCCGGATGCCGGCCGGCGAATTGGTAGAACAGGCGGGTCTCCACGGGGCCGGTTATGAACGTCTTGGTTGCCGGGTTCCAATGCTTGGCGGCGGGGTCGATCACCGAGGCGGTGACATAGACCATCGTCGACGGGAACAGATCCAAGCTGAAGCCCTTGGTCGGGCAGGTGTTCACGTCCGGATTGCCGGTGCTGTCGCGCGGCCCCGCCGGGTTCGCCTCTTGGCACCTGCCGTCGAATTGTTCGGCGATGTGCCGGCCGCGGCCGAGCTTACTGACCGAAACTGGTTGTGGCCTGGCGCTCAGCGTCGCGATGCAGTCGCCCTTCTGGGCGGCACAGAGCGCCTCGCGAGACAGGCTCCAGGGCACGATCGGCAGGTCCTGCCAGGATCGAAGCGCGCCGCCCGAGACCATCGCCTCGATGGCAACGATCCGCGGCACCTGCGTGATCACCAGGTTCCTGATCTGCAGCGGCCGGGCGGGGTTATCGACGTTGAAGAATTTGAAACCGAAATCACCTGACGCGACGTCGAGCGCGCCCGCGTCGTAGCCCGGCATCCGCGGCTGCAGCGTCAGCGGCGTTCCGCCGCTGTCGAGCAGGGCGATCTTGGCGACCACGATCGGGTTGGGCACCGAGAAATCGACCCCGGAGAACGCCGCGCCGACGTGAAACTCCGCGCCACCCGGCACCACACCCGGCGAGCCGTTGTTCCATGCCTTGGCCACCGACCAGGTGACTTGGAAGCGATTGAACACGGTGCCCTGGAAGGTCGTCGTGCCGAGCGGCCCGGTGACGACGGGAGCGGTCCACGGGCTCAGCCCGCCATTGTACGACCACGTCAACGTCAAGCTGGTCGCCGGGCTGAGAACATCGAAACGAACTTTCGAGGCAGCGCCACTGTTCGGGTTGACCAGGTCCCAGTTGTGGATCGTCTCCAGCGTGAGGCCGATGTTGGCGGCCAGGATGCTGAACGTCGCATCGCTGAAATGGCGCCGGAACCCCGCCCGCTGCTCATCGGTGAAATGACAGCCACTCGCCATCAGGTGCCGGGTCAGCGCATCCTCGCCCGGTTTGGTTTCGTCAGTGCCGTCTCCGCAGTTGGGAGAGTTCTGGAAGAAGTCGTCGTTGTGCTGCAGGCCGAACGTGTGCCCGGCCTCGTGCGCCGCCGTACCGCCGATCGAGAACGCCCAGCGTTGCAACGTCGATTTCGCGCCGTTCAGCGCGCCGCCGGCGCCGCCGGCCAGGGATTGATAGCTGCCGCCGAACACGCGGGCGTAATCCACGCCGACGCCGTCGCCACTATCGACCTCCTGGGCGACGCCGAACAGCGTGCCGCTTGCCGATACATTGGCGTCGGCCCCGATCCCGATCGTCGCCCGCCGCGGGAAAGTCGTCGGTGGCACCGACGTGGTCTCGACCACCTGCACGTTGAACTCGCAATAATCGTCGGTCACCACGTCGCGCACGCTGTCGCGCAGGTCCCCGACCGACCCGGTATAGGAGGAGAGCGGGCTGATGTCGAACGCCTTCAACGGGCGCACGGTGATGCCGCCGAAGCAAGTCGTCGTTCCGAGCGTACAGTTGGTCTGCGCGGGAAAGCCGGCATCGTCGGCGGTCGGGAAGTATAGATAGAGCTTGTTCCGGGCCGCCGCGCGAATGGCGGGATCCTCGACAGGGCAACTCGGTGCGGCCCGCACGCCCAATGAGAGCAAGAGCACGGCGATCACGCAGCAGACCATTTTGGTCGTCATTGGTTTCTCCTCTCGGCAAGGCCGGAACGAGAACCCTATTTCCATTGCGTTAACATAACAAGTGTGGTGCGTCACATCGCCGCGCGCAGCCGGCTCGAGAGCTGGTCGATGAGGGCGACCGTGAGCAACACCAGCAGGATCAGGAACGCCGCCTGGTCCCATTGCAGCACGCGGATCTGCTCGTAGAGGTGCAGCCCGATGCCGCCGGCGCCGACGATGCCGATGATGGTGGCCGACCGGGTGTTGCTCTCGAAGAAATACAGCAACTGGCTCGCGACGATCGGCAGCACCTGCGGCACGATGCCGAACCGCAGCACCGCGAGCCGGGAACCGCCGACCGACAGCACGCCCTCGGCCGGCCGCCGGTCGGCCGTCTCGATCGCCTCCGACATCAGCTTGGCCAGCGCGCCGAAATCCGCCGACGCGATGGCCAGCGCCCCGGCGAACGGGCCGAGCCCGACCACGTCGATCCAGATCAGCGCCCAGATCAAGGTGTCGACGCTGCGGATCGTGTCGAGCCCGCGCCGGGTCAGCATGTGGAGCAGGCGGTTGGCGACCACGTTGCGCGCCGCCAACGCCCCGAACGGCACCGCGAACACGGCCGCGCCCAGCGTCCCGAGCAGCGCGATGGACACGGTCTGCCCCAGCGCCTGCAGGTACAGCACCAGGTGGGAGCCCGGCGTCGGCGGCCACATCAGCGTCAGGATGGTCCCGAGCTGGTCCAGCCCACGCCAGATCCGCAGCGGCGACGCCCCGATCCACCACAACCCGAACCCGTAAAGCGCCGCCGCGGCCGCCACCAGCAGCCACGCCGCCCGACTAGCCCGGCGCCGCGGTGGCAGCGCGACGCTCACCGGCTGCCCTCCAGCGCGAGCAACCGGTGCCGCAGCGTCTCGGAGGCCCAATCCATCAGCATCACCGCGACGACCAGCATCAGCAGGATCGCGCTGACGTCGGAGTAGTAGAATTTACGGATGGCGGTGATCAGTTCCTCGCCGATGCCGCCGGCGCCGACGAAGCCGATCACCGTGGCGCCCCGCACGTTGATCTCGAACCGCAGCAGCCCGTAGCTGACGAAGGAGGACAGCACTTGCGGCAACACCGCCAGCCGCACCCGCGCGAGCCATGGGGCGCCGGTGGAGAGCGCGCCGTCGAGCGGCTTGGGGTCGATAGTCTCCGTAACCTCGGCGAACAGCTTGCCCAGCGTGCCTGCCGTATGCAGCGTGATCGCCAGCACGCCGGGCAGCGCGCCCAGCCCGAACGCCACCACGAACACCAGCGCGAACACGATGTCGGGCACCGTCCGGCACAGTTCCAGCGCGCGCTTGACGGCGATGCGGAGCCAGCGCGACGGCACCAGGTTACGGCTGGAGAGCAACCCGCCCGCGACCGCGAGCGCCGCCCCGCTCAGCGTGCCGACATAGGCGATCAGCACCGTCTCGCCGAGCAGCCGCAACCAGCGGCGCAGGCCCCAGAACCAATAGACCGGGTCGGTCCAGACCCGGGCGCCGGTGTCGAGCTCGGTCAGCCGCTCGAAATAGCCGCCGAAATGGCCGATCTGCGCCCAGAACACGCCCGGGCGGATCTCCGCGCCCCAGCAGGCCAGCGCGACCGCGCCCAGCAGCAAGGCAGCGCCGAGCAGCGTCGTGCTGCGGCGGGCCTGCTGATGGGCGCGGTAGGCGTGGAGCAGCGGCGCGAGCTGCGGCTCCGGCGGGATGGCGACGAGCGCCACTCAGCCGTTTTGCTTGCGTAGCCGGTCGACGAACTGGATCAGCTTGATGGTGTCGCCATAGGCGGCGTTGTCGGTGGTCTGGAACGGCTGGTTCTTGCCGTCCGACAAGCGCTTGAACGCCTCCGGATCGTTCTTGGCGGCATCGACGAACGCGGTGCGGATCGCGCCCTTCAGCGCGTCGGGCAGGGTGTCGAGATAGGCGGTCGGGGCGTTGATGATCAGGTCGGACGTCAGCACGATGCGGAAATCGTCGACCGTCGCCGGCTTGCCGGCGGCGTTCTTGACCATGCCCTTGTTCAACATGCGGGTCAGGTTGCTGTCGTCCGGCGCGTTCCAGAAATTGGCCGCGACCTGCACCGTCCCCTGCTGCAGCGCGAGCACCGCGTTTTCGTGGCTGCCGGTGATCATCACCCGCGAGAAGAACTCCTCGGCGTTGATGCCCCTCTTGTTCAACGCGAACAGCGGCATGTTGTAGCCGGACGTCGAGTTCGGATCGACCAGGCCCAGCACCTTGCCCTTGAGCTGCGCGACCTCGTGATACGGGCTATCGGCCTTCACGTAGAAGACCGAGTAGTAGCCCTTGCTGCCGTCGTTGTTCACGTCGATGACGAAGGCGCTGGTCTTCACGCCGGTCAGCAGGGCGCGGGCGAAGGCGGCGGGGCCGTAATAGGCCATGTGGATGTTGCCGGAGCGCTGCCCCTCGATCACGGCGGCATAGTCGTTGGCGATCCGCAGCGTCACCTTGGTGCCGAGCTGCCGGCTCAGATACTCCACGAACGGGCCGTAGCGGCCGGTGACGCCCGAGGCGTTCTCCGACGGGATGACGGCGTAGACCAGCTCCGGGTAGCCGCTCTGGGCGCGGGCGGGCACGGCGGCGGCGGTGCTGGCGGCGAGCCCGGCCAGCAGGGTACGGCGGTCGATCATCATGGGTCCTTTGCGTTCGGGTTAGGCCGCGATGGCGCCCGGGAGCGCCAGCGCATCGGCCGGCTCCCGGACTTCCATGACCTCGTTGGCCTCGAGGCCGTACAGCTCGCGCGCCACGTCCTCGGTGAGCGCGGCCGGCACGTCGTCGAACACCACGCGGCCGGCCGCCATGCCGACCAGCCGGTCGCAATAGCTGCGCGCCAGATCGAGCGAGTGCAGGTTGCACAGCACGGTCAGGCCGAAATGCTTGTTGATCCGCTGCAGCGCGTCCATCACCACGCGGGCGTTGCGCGGGTCGAGCGAGGCGACCGGCTCGTCGGCCAGCACGATCTCCGGCTCCTGCAGCAGAGCCCGGCAGATCGCCACCCGCTGCTGCTGCCCGCCCGAGAGGTCGTCGGCGCGCTTGGTCGCCAACCCGGCGATGTCCATCCGTTCGAGCGCCGCCATCGCCATGACCCGGTCGTCGCGCCGCCACTGCTTGAAGCAGGCGCGCCAGGTCGGCATATGCGCCAGCCGGCCCATGATGACGTTGTCCATCACGTCGAGCCGGCCGGCCAGGTTGAATTGCTGGAACACCATGGCGCAGCGCCGCCGCCAGTCACGCAGCGCCGCCCCGCGCAGGGCCGTCACGTCGGTGCCGTCCCAGCTGATCCGGCCGCAGGACGGTTCGGTCAGCCGGTTCAGCGTGCGCAGCAGCGTCGACTTGCCGGCGCCGGAGCGGCCGATCACGCCCACGAACTGTCCGCGCGGCACGTGCAGCGAAATCGGGCGGAGCGCCGGCACGCCGCTATAGCTCTTCCCAACGCCGTCCAGAACCAGCATCGGCTTCCAGCACTCTCAAGTGATGGCGAGTCCTGTAGCCAATCCGCTGGGGTCCAAGGGTTAAGCTTTGATGACGCAGGCTGCGTTACGGGCGCAGGATGAACACCTCGGTCTGTGCCTGCCAGTCGGACCCGTCCCATGGCCGGCTATCCGGGCCGACGCCGCCATGCGATTCGAGCGTGGCGCCGTCGATCACGATCGTGACATGCCCGATATGACTGGCCGTGTCGTGCGGCGACAGGAACGCGATGCGGACGATACCGTCGTGCTTGGCGGCATCGGCCACGCTCGAACGGGCGAAGCCCTGAGCCTTGACCCAATCGCGCTGCACGACCGACCCATCCGGGAAGTTGAAACCCGGCTGGGTGGCGCGGAAGATCAGCTCGCGCACGAAGCCGCTGCAGTCCACGGTCTTGAAGTCCTTGCCGGGCACGGCGCCGTGAAACGGCACCTTGTCGCCCAGATGGTAGACCACCCGCGGCACTGAGTGCATGCACGCCTGCAAGAAGGCGCGGGCGGCCGCGGCGTCGATCGGCAGCGTCGCCGGCGTGCCCGGCGGGTGCGTCGGCGCGCTGGCCTCGGTGAGCGCTGTCTCGAGGCCGAAATTGGCCGCCCGCACCGCGTCGACGATGCCGGGCGCAGCGGGGTCGAAATCCTCGGGCTTGGCGGGATCTTCGGTCATCAGATCGAGATCGACGCGATGAAGTCGCGGGCATGCTGTTGGAGCATTTGTTCCACCTTCGGCTGGACGGTTTTATACACGCTGTCCGACAACGACAGGTCGAACCGGCGGCCGGTGACCTGCGCGGAGTCGGATTGCCACTTGAAGAACAGCACCTGCTGCTGGTTCGACGTGACCTCGACGATGCATTCCACGACGCTGAGCAGGAAGCCGTCATCGCTCGCATCGCCGAGCGCGGCGCCGAAATCGACCAGAGTCTGCTGCACCACGCGCGAATTGTACAGCGTGATGAACGGGTCGTCGGTCTTGGCCTTGGTGATCGCGTCGAGCACCTTCTTGACCAGCACGGCGGCAACGCTGCCGTCGCCGAGCAGCGACGCGATGATGTCGAACAGGATCTTGTCGACTTCGAGACCCTTGGTTGCCGTCGCGTCATCCACCTTGACGTCGGCTTGCGGGGCCCAGCCCAGATTGATGAGGGTGTTCACGATGCTGGCATGCCATTCCAGCGCGTCGCCCGGGGTCTTCGGCGTGCCGAGCAGCTTGGTCGCCCGGAGCTGGGCCAGCAGGCAGCAATTCAGCGCGGCGGCTCGGCGCTCCTCGGTCACCGCCGCGTTGAACGAGACGATCTGGCCGCCGACCAGGAAGGCCTGCTCGACGCCGGACTTGACCCCGAGCCCGACCGCGTTGCTCCCCGCCGCGGGCGTTGCGACCGAGGGCGTCGGCGCGGCTTCGGTCGTGGCCGACCGCACCAGGCCGGCGACCCTGGCGCCGGCCAGGTCGAGCGAGTCGACGAACGCGCGCGCACTGGCGGCCGAAGCGAGCGGGAAGCCGCCCATCAAGCCGCAAGCCCGCTTTGAAACAGGACCGCTTCCCGTTCACGGCGGTTCTGCAAGCCCGGCGTGTTCGGCCAGATATGTTTCATGGCCCTGATGTCGCCCGCAATGAGGTCGAACCGGCGCGCCTGCATGTGATCGTGGATGTTCCGCATCTCCAGCGCACGGTCACCGGGCGTGGAATACTGCGCGCCGCGATTATAGGTCAGCGACACCAGCGCACCCAGGCTGTCGGCCGACAGCGCATCGGTGTTCGGCAGCGCGTCCTGCGTCAGCCCCACCCAGCGCGGGATGATCTTGTTTCGATGGATCCCAAGGGCGGTATCGAAATCGATGTCGACCTTACCCGCCAGTGCCGCCGCCTTCGCCTTGGCAGCCAGCCCGGTCACGCCCACGGCGCCCAGCAGCGCGTTGAGCATGGCCAGCGGGATCGCCCCGCCCCAATCCTCCTGCATCAGCCGGGCGGAACTGTAGCCGACGTCGTAGCCGATCCCGATGGTGACGCCCGAGCTCTCGCCCGGCCAGGTCGCGCCGCGATATCTCTGCTGGTAGAGGGCCCGGCTCGACACCTCGAACTCGACGATCAGGTCGAACGCCGCCGCGGAAATCGGCGTCAGCGACGGCGCGTGATTGATGGGCATGCTCTCGATGGTGGGATCGACATGGCCGATCGTGTCGTGGAACCACGCCGCCCCCTCGCGATCGGCGCGCGCCGCGTCGAGTTCAGCCTCGGTGAGGTCGAGTGCCATGGAGTGGGACATTGATGTCTTCCCGCGGTGTTGATACGTATACGATATGATACGATCGGCTTTCGTGCAAGATATCGCCGCACGTCACCCATAACTGAAACGAAACGGAGACCGGCATGGGCCACGCAGCGGAGCGGATCGATCCCTATGTCGCGTTGCATCTGCGCGCCGCGGCGCAAGCCGGGCCGGTGGCCCTCAACAATTTCGTCGCGCACGCGACCACCGAGTCGATCGAGGCCATCCGGGCCATGCCGAACGTCGCGGTGCGGTCGATGCGCGCGCTGGCGCCGGGCCTGCAGAACCTCGAACTCAGCACCGACCGGCTCGGACAGGGCCAGTTGAGCGAGATGCCCGGCGTCCGCCGCCTGGTCACCACGACACGCGGGCCGCAGGTCCCGGTGCTGCTGCAACTGCGCCACCAGGATTGGGAGCGCGAGATCGCCGGCATGACACGCGGCTCGCGGCTCGGCCCGTTCCTCACCGCGCTCGTCGACGCCGCGGCACTGGAGGTCCTGGCGCATGATCCCGACATCGTCTCGGTCGAGGCGAGCCGCGGCGGAGCGGCCGATTGCGTCCACTCCATCCCCGCCATCCGCGCCGACCAGGCGCATGCCCCGCCACTCTCCGAGCGCGGCGCCGGCGCGCTGGTGGCGGTCATCGACGAGGGCATCGACGTGCTGCATGCCGCGTTCCACGACACGAACGGCCACACGCGGATTCTCTACGTCTGGGATCAGAATGACCCCACCGGCCCGGCACCCGACGCCGTCGACCCGGCCTTCAAGGAACAAGGCTACGGCACCCTGCACACCCAGGCGGCGATCGACGCCATGATCACCGCCAACGACACCTTGTCGCTGGGGCGCGATCCGGGCCTGCACGGCACCCATGTCGCGTCCATCGCCGCCGGAAGCCCGGTCGCATCCACCTCGTTCCCCGGCGGCGTCGCGCCCGAAGCGGCAATCGTGTTCGTCATCCCCAAGCTGCAGGCCGGGACCGGCGACCCGCACAGCCTCGGCTATTCGGTGTCCCACATCGACGCGCTCGCCTTCATCCGGGCCGCGGCGGAAAAGCTCGACATGCCGGTCGCCGTCAACGTCAGCCTCGGGCAGAACGCCGGCGCGCATGACGGCATGTCGCCGCTCGAGCTGGCGTTCGACGCGTTCTGCGGCGGCGGGCGGACACCGGGCTTCGTCACCGTCAAATCCGCCGGCAACGAGTTCGGCTTCAACGGACACACCTATGTCCAGGCCTTCGAGGGCGCGCTGATTTCCATCGAATGGACGACGGATCAGCAGCCGCGCGCCGAGGATTACCTCGAGTTCTGGTACCGCTCGAGCGACGACCTCCAACTCACCGTCGTGGCGCCCGGCGGCCTGACCTGCACGCCCGACCCGGCCACCGGCAAGGGCACCGCCACCGACCCGGCCGGCGCCTTCACCATCGACGTCACGCTCACCCGCTTCCACCGCGACAACGGTGAATCCCAACTGCAAGTCCTCGTCTGGGACCCGCAGGGCGGGGCGATCGGCGTCGGCGGCGATTGGCGGCTGGACATCCTGGGCCGCACCGTGCGCTCGGATGGCGGCGTGCACGGCTGGGTGGAGCGCGACAACTCGCCACGAACGGTGCATTTCACCACCGGCAGCACGGACGAGTTGACGCTCAGCATTCCCGCCACGGCGCGCACCGTGATCACCGTCGGCGCCTGCGGCTCCGCCGAGCCGCTCTTCCTCCACCCGAACAGCTCGCGCGGCCCGACGCGCGACGCGCGACCCAAGCCGGAACTGGTGGCGCCCGGGGTCGACATCGTCGCGGCGCGGGCGGGAACGACGGATCAACTGGTCTCATCCAGCGGCACGAGCATGGCCGCGCCGCATGTGACGGGCGCCGTGGCCCTGTTATTGGCCCGGCGAAAGCGGCTGGGACTGCAACAGCTCAACGCCGCCCAAGTCCGGATGGCGCTCGCGCAATCGGTCCGCGGCTATTCCGGCCGCTGGCAGCCTGGCTTCGGCAGCGGCCGGCTCGACGTGGAAGCCTTGCTGGAGGCGTTCGAGTAGCGGCCGACGCGCAGCCGCGCGTTAGCTGCGTCGGTTCAAGGTGAACCGATCCAGCTCTAGATCTTTCTTGCGCTCAAAAGGTTCAGACGATGAGTTCGTCTTGCCTCTCGGCGGTCACCTCGGACGATTCGTAGTCGATTTCGTACTTAGCGAAGACATTGACTGGGGGCCGATAGAACCCCCACTCGATTAGCAGCAATGCCTTGCCTTCGCCTCGATGGAATTGCAGCACATCGGAGCTGTTAGACTCCAGCTTTAGCTCAGCAACCGGCATGCTGTTTCGCCTGATCTCGCGAACACCCCTGAGAACGACGGAGGCGCTGTAGTACTCTTCTTTGCCACGCTCTAAGCCGATATTACGGAAGTGCAGGTAGAGCGTATCGCCATCGGAGACGCATCTCCCGAGTTCTGCATCATGGAAAGCAGTCTTTTCGAGCTGCTCGGCCAAGTTCACCATGGCTGTTCTCCGGGAAGAATGTGTGAAGCATTGCTGTTCCTCGACACCGGACGACCATTCCTGTCGAGGTACTTATCGCGGTCACTCGTCATATCCGGGTTTTCGACAGGGTAGTGATCCTGCCCGCGAAACCCAGACTGGCTAGGTTCGCCTTTGTCGGCACGGATCACCAGCCCGGTTTCTTTGTTTCTGAAGGTTCGATGTCCGGCAGCGGCCGCATCGGGATGACTGATCTCTTCCCATCCTTGCTGCAGCAGGTCGTCTGGATTTGCCGGCAAACCCGGAGGTGGTTCGCTTTCGCTCGACTTGTTGCGTTCCGAATCATCCTGCTGCTCCGAGTGGAAAACGCGACCGATTCCGCGCAGGGCGCGCACCGTGCCCTGGACGAAACCCTCGTTCTCCGGTGAACCAGGCCAAAAAACACCGGCCGGATTGTAAGGCGCCGGCTGTGCTCGAAGACTAGATGAGTCGCTCACAGGCGTAAGTAGGTCCTGGCTCGGCTTTCCCTTCAGGGCGGCAGCAACCGCTTCGCCGACCCCTCGGGCGACCTCCTCACCCATGCTCGCTGCGGTCGGCGCTAGGAACGGCCGTGGCGGCATGCGAGACGTGCCCATCTCCTGTGGAGCGGCAGCAGGATCGCTGCTGCCCACGGCGGCGTTGAGGCCGTTCGATTGCGCGCCGATGCTGTCGCGCAAGGCGCCGCTCTGGAGCCAGGGCCGATCGTGTGCGCCCCCGCCGGGCGGATCGGACAGGCCCTCCCGTACAGCTTCGGCTAAGCGCTCCGCCTGCTGCGTGAGCGCCCGCGCCATCACCTCCTCCCCCCGCAGCCGTTCGAGGAGCTCGCGCAGTTCCTTCAGCCCCGTGATCTCCAGCCGCATGTGAACCGCCCGCTAGCACCGGCGAGTTCTTCATTTGTTCGAATGGGAGAGCAAGCGCGCGTTTAAAAGCAGGCTTGCTTGACGTTGGCACCCTCATCGTCATCGTGACGCCGCAAGAGCGGCTCGCGATGACGGAAGTCTATCAACCTCAAGCGATCCAGCTCTGGTTGCTTGGAGGTGAACGGCTCGTGGCAATTTTCGCGGTGCGGCGCCGGATTGGGTGTCGCGCGGTGCGGAAACGCCGGGTAAGCTCGCCGCAAGAGCTTTGACTGGGAGACGAACGAATGTGGCTGCTACTGCTGATCCCGTTTTTGGGGCTGCTGTGGGTGCCGTTCTACAATTTTCGTGACCCCTATTTGTTAGGCTTCCCGTTCTTCTACTGGTACCAGCTCGCCTGGGTGCCGATCACCGCGCTGCTGACCTGGATCGTCTACCGGTCCCAGCCGCGCGATGGGGACGCCCCATGAGCGGCATCCTGAGCCCCGATCTCGACTGGGTCGCGCTCGCGGTCTTCGCCGGGTTCTTCCTGCTCGTGACCGTGATGGGCTTCCTCGCGTCCGGGTGGCGGCGGGCCGAAAGCGCGGCGCATCTCGGCGAATGGGGGCTGGGCGGCCGCAATTTCGGCACCTGGATCACCTGGTTCCTCGTCGGCGGCGATTTCTACACCGCCTACACCGTCATCGCCGTGCCCGCGCTGGTCTACGCCGTCGGCGCCTACGGGTTCTTCGCGCTGCCCTACACCATCATCGTCTACCCGATCGTGTTCGCCATCATGCCGCGCCTGTGGCACGCGGCCCAGCGCGCCGGGCACGTCACGGCGGCCGACGTCGTCTATGGGCGATACCGCTCGCGCGGGCTCGAATTGGCGGTGGCGCTGACCGGGCTGCTGGCCACGATGCCGTATATCGCGCTGCAGCTCGTCGGCATGGAGGTGGTGATCCAGGCGCTGGGGCTGAACGGCGAGATGCCGCTGATCGTCGCGTTCCTGATCCTGGCGTTCTACACCTACGCGTCCGGCCTGCGCGCGCCGGCGCTGATCGCGTTCGTCAAGGACATCATGATCTATATCGTGGTGCTCGTCGCCGTCGCGCTGATCCCGCTCAAGCTCGGCGGCTATGGCGCGGTGTTCGATGCGGCCGATGCGGCGTTCAAGGCCAAGGGGGCCGGCGGCATCACGCTGTCGGGCGCGCAGGTGGTGCCGTATGCCACGCTGGCGCTCGGCTCGGCGCTGGCCGCGTTCATGTATCCGCATACGCTGACCGGCATCTTCGCCGCCGGGTCGGCCAACACGATCCGCAAGAACGCCATCCTGCTGCCGGCCTACACGCTGCTGCTGGGGCTGATCGCGCTGCTGGGCTACATGGGGATCGCGGCCGGGGTGAAGGTGGCGGCGCCGAACCTGGTGGTCCCCGCGCTGTTCAAGGCGCTGTTCCCGTCCTGGTTCGCCGGCTTCGCCTTTGCCGCCATCGCGATCGGCGCGCTGGTGCCGGCCGCCGTGATGTCGATCGGCGCCGCCAACCTGTTCACCCGCAATGTCTGGAAGGCCTACGTCAACCCGGCGGTCACCCCTGCCGGGGAGGCGCAGGTCGCCAAGCTGACCAGCCTCGTGGTCAAGCTCGGCGCGCTCCTGTTCATCCTGTTCGCCCCGGTGCAATACGCGCTCGACCTGCAGCTCCTGGGCGGGTTGTGGATCCTGCAGACCTTCCCCGCCGTCGTGTTCGGCCTGTATGGCGGCTGGTTCCGCGGGCCATCGCTGCTGCTCGGCTGGATCGCCGGCTTCGGCTGCGGCAGCTACCTGTCGTGGATCAACGGGCTCAAGCCGCTGCAGACGATCAGCCTGGGGGGCACGAATTACGCCATCTATATCGGCCTGATCGCCTTGGCGTTGAACATCGTCGTGGCGACCGTCGCCAACGCGGTGCTGCCCAGCCGCCGGGCGCTGGGAGCTGGGAGCGGCCACCGCTGATTGACCTGACGTCACTCTACCGTGACCGTCAACGGCCGCGACGCCTCGTCCTGCAGCGGCAACCGGATCTGGAACCGGTGCCGCCCCGGCTGCATGCGCCAATTGAACGGCGCACCCGGCGGCGCGGTCGCCACCGGAACGCCATCCACCAGCCAGACGATCTGCGCCACCTCGGGCCCGGCGGCCGCGCGCAGCACCAGGCGGTCCAGCGACGCCGGCACGTTCGGGTTGCGCCATAGATGCGTGTCGGGGTCCGGCTGCACGATCTGCAGCCCGGCCGCCTCCACCGGCGCCTTCGCCGGGCCGGGCTGAACCCATTCGAGAAGCCGTTCCGCGCAAGGCCCGGCCTCGCCGGTCGCCGTGCAGAGCTCCGCCTCCCGCCAGCCGGACGGCGCCCGGAACTCGCCGGCCAGCAGGTCGGTGCGGCCCTGGCCATGCAGCCGCAGCAGCACCGACTGCGCCAGCGCCGCCGCCGCCCGCGCGCCCGAAAGCTGCGTCATCGGCCCACCATCCGGCCGCCCGACCCACACGCCCACCAGGAACCGGTCGGACCACGCCACCGTCCACGCATCGCGGTACCCCTGCGACGTCCCCGTCTTCAGCGCCACGGTGAACGGGAACTCGCTCGACCCGTAGCGCGGGAACGACGGCAGCCGCGCCAGCGGATCGCTCAGGGCGCGCGCCAGCAGCCGCGCCGTCGCCGCCGAGATCAAGCGCTGCGGCGGCCCCCGCGACCCGCCCCCAAACCCGGTTTCGAACCAGCGCAACTCCTCCGCCACCCCATCCTCGGCCAGCGTCGCGTAAGCCGACACCAGCCGGTCCAGCCGCGTCGGCAGCGCGCCCAGAGCCAGCGCCAGCCCGAACCGCTCGGCCGACCCTTCCTGGTGGTGCAGCCCCAGCGTGCGCAGGAACGCGAACCCGGCCGGCACCCCGATCCGCCGCAGCAGGTTCGTCGCCGGCACGTTGCGCGAGTTCGCCAACGCCTGCCGCGGCAGCAACGGGCCGAGGAACGCCCCGTCGGCATTGTGGATGCCGGCGGCCCCCTCCGGCAGGTCCGCCAACACGTCCTGCGGCGCGAGCAACCCGCGGTCGAACGCCAGCGCATAGAGGAACGGCTTCAGCGTGCTGCCCGGCGAGCGCTCGGTCGCGGTGAAATCGATCGCCGCCCCGGGCCCCGGCGCCGACCCGGCCGCCGCCAGGACCTCGCGCGTCCCCCGCCGCACCACCATCACCGCCGCCTGCTGCGCCCCTTCCGCGTGCCAGCCGCGCAG
This sequence comes from uncultured Acetobacteraceae bacterium, assembly GCA_964657565.1. GTDB lineage: Bacteria > Pseudomonadota > Alphaproteobacteria > Acetobacterales > Acetobacteraceae > JAVVHH01. The sequence continues at coordinate 237 of CAZZVQ010000010.1, read as the reverse complement.
ATGCGCCGCCATCTGCGCCGACACCGCGCGTTGCAGCGCCAGGTCGATCGTCGCCCGCACCACCGGCTCGTCCCCACCCGACGCTATGCGCTCCAGCCGCAACGCCGTCCCCAACGCCTCCGCCGGCCGAATTGGCCGAGCCGTCGGCCGCGTCGCCGCCAATTCCGGGATCGCCTCGCTTTGCCCGAGCATCGCCAACGCCCGCGCCGCCCGCGCCGCCGCCGCCGACCCGGGCCG
>CAZZVQ010000009.1:0-80447 GCA_964657565.1 uncultured Acetobacteraceae bacterium | reverse complement strand
CGCCCGCGGGCGAACCGAGCGCTATGCGGAGGGGCCGCCGAAGACGGCCGCGCTCGCCGCCGAGCGCGCAGCACGCTTCGCCGAGGCGGCCGGCGTCGGCGTGATCGGGCCGCTCGACCTCGACCGGCTCGTGGAAGACCCCGACCGCACGCTCTACGTGCTCGACGTGCGTGACCCGGCCGAGTTCGCCCGCGGACACCGGCCCGGCAGCCGCAGCGCGCCCGGCGGGCAACTCGTGCAGGCGACGGACCAGTGGATCGGCGTGCGCGGCGCCCGGATCGCCCTGATCGACGATGACGGCGTGCGGGCGCGCATGACCGGCGCGTGGCTGCGCCTCATGGGCCACCGCGACGTGTTCGCCGTCGAGGGCGGGCTGGACGAGCTGGCCCCGGCGCCGTCGGAGCCGCCGCCGCAGGACGGGATCGACACCATCCCGGACGGCGCCGTCGTGGTCGATCTCGCGCGCAGCATCGATTACCGGGCCGGCCACATCCCCGGCGCGGTCTGGGGCATCCGCACCCGGCTCGACGCGCTGCGGGACCGGCTGGCCGCCGCCCGCCAGATCGTCGTCACGTCCCCGGACGGCTCGCTCGCGCCCGCCGCCGTTGCCGAAATCGCGGCCCTCACTCAGGCCCCGGTCACCGTCCTGCGCGGCGGCACGGCGGGGTGGGTCGCCCGCGGCGGCGTGCTCGAGGCCAGCCGCACCGACCCGGCCGACGAGGACTGCGTCGACTTCTATCTCCGCCCCTACGACCGCAACTCCGGCGTCGAAGAGGCCATGCACGCCTACCTCTCCTGGGAAATCGACCTCGTGCACGAGGTCGAGCGGGATGGCACGGTTGTTTTCGGCGTTTGACGTCGCGCGCCACGCGGGCAGGGTCGCGCTCGACCTGCTGCTGCCGCCGCACTGCCTGACCTGCGATCAGCCGGTCGACGCGCCGGGCCAGTTCTGTCCCGCCTGCTTCGAGAAGACCCACTTCATCACCGCCCCGTGCTGCAGCCGGTGTGGCGTGCCGTTCGAGACGGCGGGGCGCGGCGGTCCCTCCGGCGAGTGCCCGACCTGCATCGCGGACCCGCCGCCCTGGGGCGAGGCGCGGGCGGCGCTGCGCTACGACGACCAGGCCAAGCGGCTGATCCTGCCGTTCAAATACGGCGACCGGGTCGAGAACGCGCGCGCTCTGGCGCCGATGATGGCGAGGGCAGGGGCTGCGCTGCTGCGGGAGGCGGATTGGCTGATCCCGGTCCCGCTGCATCGCCGGCGGATGCTGTCGCGCCGCTACAATCAGGCGGCGCTCCTCGCGCGGGCGTTGACCCGGGTGACGGGGCGGCCGGCCTTGCTGGACGCGTTGCGCCGGGTGCGGGCGACCAGCCCGTTGGCCGAGATGTCCCCCGCGCGGCGCAACGCGGAGATGGCAGCCGCCATCGCCGTCCGGCCGACGCGGGTGGCGATGATCCGGGATGCGCGGGTGCTGCTGATCGACGACGTGCTGACCTCGGGCGCCACGGCGCGAGTCTGCGTGTCGGCCTTGCTGGCGGCCGGCGCCGCCCGGGTCGACGTCCTGGCCGCCGCGCGGGTGCGATCCCAGCATTGGGACGGCTGACCCTTGTAGAGGCGCCCCCGTGTGCCAAACTGCATTTATCATGACCATAGAGATTTATACCCAGCCTTGGTGCCCCTATTGCGAGCGGGCGATCTCGCTGCTGGAGCGCAAGGGCGTGCCCTATCGCGAGATCAAGGCGCCGCAAGGCTCCAAGGAGCGCGACGAGGCCAATCAGCGCTCCGGGCGCACATCGGTCCCGCAGATCTTCATCGCCGGCCGCCACATCGGCGGCTGCGACGATCTGGTGGCGCTCGATCGCGCCGGTCAGCTCGACCCGTTGCTGAAGGCGGCCTGACGCTGCCCGCTGCTCGATGATCCACTACACGCTGCTCTGCGCCGCCGAGCACTCGTTCGATGGCTGGTTCAAGGATAGTGCCGCGTTCGACGTGCAAGCTGAGCGCGGCCTGGTCGCATGCCCGGAGTGCGGCAGCAGCAGCGTGACGCGCGGGTTGATGGCGCCCTCGATCCCGCGCAAGGGCAGCAAGCGGCAGCGCGGCGAGGTGGAAGTGCTGCCGCCGGCTCCGCTGCCGCCGCCGGCCGAGACCGCGGTGACCGGTCTGCCGGATCAGGTCCGCGCCGTGTTGCAAAAGATCCGCGCCGAGGTGGAGCGGACCAGCGACTACGTCGGCCCCGCCTTCGCCGAGGAAGCCCGCCGCATCCATCGCGGCGACAGCGACAAGCGCAACATCTACGGCGAGTCGACGCCCGAGCAGGCCGAGGCGCTCGCCGACGAAGGGATCGAGATTTCGCGGATCCCGTGGGTTCCGCGGGCCGATGGCTGATTAGGCGGAGACTTCCGCCCGCCGGCGGGAGACGACCATCCGCTCGTGCAGGCGCTTGACCGTCTGTGACCCGGTGCTGGTGAACAGGAACGGCAGGATGCCGTGCACCATGCAGGCGAGACCGCCGAGGATCATCGCGCTGCCGAAGCTCGTCGCGACCATGAAATGCTCGCCATAGCTCTCGCCAACGGCTTCAGGGTGTTTGGTGAACGACACGTCCATCGGTGCTCTCCTGGGCTACGTTGTCGAGGATGCCGGCAAATCCTTGCAAAATGGTTTCGATTTTGGCTGAATCCGACGGTGATCCAGCAAACGGCATTCCCGATCGAACTCTTTTGCGGTAAATTTTTGCATGGACGACGCGGATCGGCGGATTCTTTACTGGTTGCAGCTTGATGCCTCGCTGCCGCTGGCCGAGTTGGCGGATAAGACCGGACTCTCGCCGTCGCCCTGCTGGCGCCGGGTGCAGCGGCTGACCAACGAGGGCGTCATCCGGGCGCGGGTGGCGTTGCTGGATGCGCGACAGATCAATCTCGGCGTCGACGTGTTCGTGAGCGTCCGCACCAGCCAGCATAAGAAAGACTGGGCCGAGGCGTTCACCGCCACCGTGATGGCGCAGCCGGAGGTGGTCGGCTTCTACCGCATGGCCGGCGATGTCGATTACCTGCTGCACATCGTGGTGCCGGACATCGCCGGCTATGACCGCGTCTACAAGCGGCTGATCGAACGCATCGAGCTGAACGACGTCAGCGCGAGCTTCGCGATGGAGACGATCAAGTCGACCACTGCGCTCCCGCTCGACTACGCCCGCTAATCCGGCCTGATCTGGATGCCCTGGCAGCCCTCGGCGTGCAGCATGGCCCGTCCGGACGCCCACTCGGTGTGGATGTCGAACCCGAGTTGCAGCAGGTAGTGGTCCGGCGAGACCCAGGCGGCGGCGAGTGACGCCGGCGAGGCTTGCAGGCTGGGGTGGTGCAGTTCGGTCGACCAGCGCGACCAGCCGTCGCCAGGAGTCGCGGGGCCAAGGCGGAGGTCGGTGCTCTTGTTCCGCTTGAAGCTGGGCAGGACGAGCGGCACCCGGGCGCCGGCCTGGGGCAGGAACCGGCTCCAATAGAACGCGAAGGCGAGGGGGGTGCGGGCTGCGGCGGCAGGAAGGTCGAGGTCGGGGCGGCGCTCCGGGGTGGCGCGGCGATAATCGTCGAGCCAGGGCTGGCCGAAATCGGCCGGCGCCCAGTGCGCCACGAAACCGGGATGCCGCTGGCGGAAATCGGCCAGGTGTTTGGCCTGCACGCGGTAGCCCTCGAGCCGGGCGCCGCTGCGCGTGAAGACATCCCATTGCTGGCGCTTGATGTCGCCGTCGGCCAGGCTGCGCTGGTTGACCGCGATGGACTGCAACTCGGCGCCGCGCCAGCTGCTGATCTCCTGGCCGAGGTAGCGGTAATCGGTCATCCAGGCGTGGATGGTGAACTCGAGGGTGACGTCGACCGTGGTCAGGCCGTCCGCCTGGGTCGTGGTGGCCTCGACGGCGAGGTGGCCGTTCTGGCTGGTGGTGCCGGTGAAGTGGCAGCTCTCGGCACGAGCGGCGGCCGGGGCGAGCAGGAGCACGACGAGGGCGCCCCGACGCATGCTGGATCGCCTAATCGAGGTCGAGCTCCTCGAGCACCCGCTCGACATCGGCGGCGGCCTCGCCGCTCAGCTTCAGGAGCGGACGCTGCGGCACCGCGTTCGCGATGCCGGCCCGCGTCGCCGCCAGATGCACCACCCGGAAGCTGCTATACGCCCGCGACAGCCGCCAGAGCGGCTCCAGCCGCGTCTGCAGACGCTCCGTCTCCGCCGCATCCTTGGCCGCCGCCGCCCGCGCCAGGCGCAGGAACGTCTTCGGATAGATCCCCGCCACGACGCTGTACCACGCATCAGCCCCAGCCATCAGCGTCGCTGCCGCATGCCAATCGACGCTGAAGCCGACCGAGAAGCCCGCCGGCACGCGCCCGCGCAGGGTCGCCACGGCCTGCGCGGCTTCGGCGGCCGGGGGCGCGCCGGTCTTTACCGCCACCACGCCCGGCACCTCGGCCAGCCGCCCGACCAACTCGGGCGACACGTCGAAATGCGTGGTCCCCGGATTATTATAAATGCACAGCGGCAACCCGGCCGCGGCCACCGCGCGGAAAAGCTCCAGCACCTCGGCGTCCAGCAGCGGCGTGTAGGACACCGGCGCCAGCAACCCCGCATCCGCGCCCGCCGCCTTGGCGTCCTCGGCCAGCGCCACCGCCGCGTCCGTCCGCAGCGCGCCCACCCCCACCAGCAACTCGACCCGGCCGCCCACACACTCGGCGGCCGCCGCCACCGCGCGCCGCCGCTCCTCGCGGGTGAAGAACGGGTACGCCCCTGTGCTGCCGAGCAGCCCGATCGAGTCCACCCCTGCCTCGACGAGCCGCGCGAGCAGCTTCTGCAACGCGTCCGTGTCGATCCGGCCCTCAGCCGTCGCGGGCGTGATCGGGAAGGCGCACAGGCCGTTGAACATCATCCAGTCTCCAGTTCGCCCGCCAGCGGCGGCGCGGTCAGGGTGGATAGCGCGCGACGCCGCGTCAGGTCGAGTGGCGGCCCGGGTCTGGCCCCCGGGCTGGTCCCGGGTCTGGTAAGGTGATCCGGGTCAGCGTCCGGTCCCACTCGATGCGCCGCGACAGCGTGCCCGAGTTGGCGTCGGCGAGGCGGCGAGCCCAGGCGAGGCTTCGGCCGCCGATCACGGCGGGCGGGCGCGACCAGCCATTATGCTCCACGCTCAGCACCACGTCGCGCCGCCGGCGTTCGACCAGGACGTCGAACCGGCCGGTCGCCTCGGTGGTGGCGCACGCGTCGGCGGCGTCGGACACCAGAAACGTCGCCAGGCGGATCAGCAGGTCCAGCTGCGGCGCCGGCGGCTCCCCGTCGACGACGCAGCCGAACCGGAGCGGCTGTCTGGCCTCGGTCGACGCCGTCATACCGTCGCAGACCCGCCAGAGCGCGCCGACGAAGCCGCCCAGCCGCACCGCGCAAACCGCGTGGGACGGCTCCGCGGGCGCACTGGCCGGGACGGGCGCCGGTCGAGTCCAGGGCCGCCACTCGGGAAGGGCGAACGGGTGGAGCGGGAAGGACGAGACATGCGACATCTCCCCGACATATCAGCACGCGGCGCGTGGGTAAATATCCCACACGAAGATATCAGGCCGACGCGAAGGTCGCGTCCACCGCCTCGCCCAATCGGCCGACGATCTCGCCGAGATCGCTGTCCGACACGGTGTAGGGCGGCGCCACGATGATGTGGTCGCCGCTGACGCCGTCGACCGTGCCGGTACAGGGATAGATCGCCAGCCCACGGTCGAGGGCGGCTTGCTTGACCCGGTCCGCCATGCCCGCCGATGGCGCGAAGGGTGACCGCCGCGACCGGTCCGATACGAATTCCAGGGCACGGAACAGGCCGCGCCCCCGGATGTCGCCCACGTGGGCGTGGTTGCCGAATCGCTCGGTCAGCAGCCGCTCGAGCGTGTCGCCGCTTGAGGCGGCATGGGCGACGAGATCGTCGTCACGCAGGATGCGCTGCACCTCCAGCGCGGCGGCGCAGGCGACCGGGTGCGCCTGATAGGTCTGGCCGTGCATGAAGCCGCCGGAGCCGTCGCGCAAGGCGGCGATCACCCGGCCCGCTGCCAGGATGCCGCCGATCGGCGCATAGCCGCCGCCGAGCCCCTTGGCGACCGCCTGGATATCGGGCGTGACGCCTTCCTGCTCCCAGGCGTGCAGCGTGCCGGTGCGGCCCATGCCGCACATGACCTCGTCCAGGATCAGCAGCGCGCCGTGCCGGTCGCACACCGCGCGGATGGCGGCGAAGTAGCCGGGCACCGCGGTGACGCATCCCGTCGCCGCCCCGACCACCGTCTCGGCGCAGAAGGCCGCGACGGTGCCGGGCCCCACGCGCTGGAACTCCGCCTCGAGCTCGGCGGCCAGGCGCGCGACATAGTCGGCGTCGCTCTCGTCCGGCGCCTGGTGATGGTAGGCGAAGCAGGGCGACACCTTGCTGAACGCCGGGCTGAGCACCGGCTCGTACGGCGCGCGCCGGGCGACGTGGCCGCCGGCCGAGAGCGCGCCGAGCGTGGTGCCGTGGTAACTCTGGCGGCGGCCGATGAAATGGACGCGGCCGGGCTCGCCGATCTCGATGAAATACTGCCGCGCCAGCTTGATCGCCGCCTCCATCGCCTCGGAGCCGGAGCTGACGAAGAAGGCGTGGGTCAGCCCGCCGGGCTCGTGCTCCAGCAGGATGTCGGCCAGCGCCTCGGCGGGTTCGGAGGTGAAGAAGCCGGTATGCGCGTAGGCCATCCGCCCGGCCTGGGCCGCCATCGCCGCCGCGACCCGGGCATTGCCGTGTCCGATACAGGCGACGGCCGCGCCGCCGGAGCCGTCGATGACCACCTGGCCGCTGGCCAGGTGCAGCCGGATGCCGTCGCCCCGCACGGCGGTGTCGGGCACCGAGCCGAGATTGCGTTGAAGGATGCGTGACATCGTGCGGCTCCGTTCTCGATCAGCGGCCAGGCAAGTGACCATGTTTCGTAGCGAACTGCCACGCGACCAGCGCGGTGCCGCCGATCGCCAATTCGCGCAACCGCTTCAGGACCGAGAGCGCCAGCGCGGTCTCGGTGCCGATGCCGAACAGGCCGCAGGCCAGCACGAAGCCGCCCTCCTGCACGCCGACCGCTCCGGGGATCGCGAACCCGGCACTCCGCGCCGCCATGGCCAAGCTCTCGATGACGAAACACGCGTCGAGCCCTGGTGACACCCCCAGCGCGCGCAGGATCACCCACACTTCGAGCGTTCCGAGCGTCCAACTCGCCGCATTGAGCAGTAGCGCGCGCAGCATCGCCGCCCGATCGGCCTGCCGCCGCATCAGGGTCGCGTGCAATCCGTCCATCGACCAGCCGCCCGCGCCCGGCCACCGCGCCGCCGCCCGCTCCAGCGCCGCCTCCACCGCGCGCAACGCGCCCAGTCGCAACGCCACCACCAGCGCTGCGACCGTCAGGCCGAGCACGCCCAGCCCCGCCCCGGCCCAAACCAGCCAGTCCTCCGCCCCCTCGCGCCGGACCAGCAGCCATCCGACCGCCGCCAGCACCACCAGCAGCTGCGCCGCCGCCTCCAGCGTCAGATCCAAGATCGTCCCCACCACCGCGCGCACCGGCGCCACGCCCGCCTGCACCAGCAGCCGGACTCCAACCACCTGCCCGCCGATATGGGCCGCGGGCAGCAGCGTGTTGACCCCCTCCCGGATCCACCGCACGCGGCCGACGAATAGCGGGCTCATCCCCGGCTCACTCAACGTCGCGTGCCACGCCAGCCCGGCCAGCATCAATTGCCCCGCATGGATCGCGACCGCCGCGGGCAGGGCAGGGCCGCCCAGCGCCATGGCCTGCAGCATGCCCGCCGACCCGACCGACGCCAGCATCCAGGCCAGCGCCGCCCCGCCGACGGCGAGCGCCACGATCTGCCTTATGCGCATGCTGCGCTCTTAGGCCGCGCTCGGCAGCGCCTCGGCCCGCGACAGGATCGAGGTCAAGTAGAACGGCCGCCACCGCGTCGACACCAGTGTCAGGCTCGGCGACCAGGTGAAGGCGTCATGGATCCGCCGCGTCAGCCGCGAATCCTTGTCCCCGGCGAAGAAATAATGGTTCGCCAACAGACAGATCCCTCCCGGCGCCAACAATCCACCGATCAGCGCTGCCACCGCTTTCAGGCTGGCATCGTCGACGTCGTCTAAATAATACAGCGTGTCCGCGACGACGACGAGGTCGAACCCGTGGTGCATCGCCGGGTCGAGCGAACTCAGGTCCCCCTGGGCGAAACGCAGTCCCGGCCGGACCCCGATCCGTCGCCGCGCCTGTTCGACCGCCGATTGCGCGATGTCCAACCCAAGCACATCACCCGACACGCGCGTCAGCGCCAGGCTCATCGCCCCCATGCCGCAGCCCAGGTCGAGCGTCCGCTGGAACCGCTGGCCCGGCGGCAGCGCCGCCATCAGCGACTCGTATTTCCATCGCTGATACGAATATCGAGCATTGTCGGAGGCCCACGGGTCCTCCCGCTCGGAATACGCCGCCTCGAACGCTGCCCGCGCGCCCTGCGTCGCGCGCACCGATGCGATCCGCGCATCCGTTTTCGCACTTTGCAGGAACAAAGCGATATCGCGCGGCATCATGAACAACCACCACGGCCGCCGAAGCGCGAGGCGCCTTTCCGATTTATGCAAGGCGCACCCACAGGCTAACAAATGATAGTATTGAACCACCCCAACCAGCGGCGCACGAAGTTTATTCGCCTGCTATCCCGCTCCCTGACCGCCTTGCACGCCGGACTCGAGATCCTCGGCCAGGGCCGGCCGCATACGCGCCAGGCCGCGCAACCACAACCCCACGAATTTCGACTTCACCGGCCTCGGCAGCCCCTCCTGCTGCAGCCCGAGCCGCGCCGCCTCCCGCATGGCCCGCCACTCGCCCGCCACGCCGGCCGCGAGCGCGGCCGACAGCGCGCGCGTCGTGACGCCCTGCGCGATCTCGTCTGCCGTCATCCCCATCCGGTGCAGCAAGCCACGGTCCAGCGGCGAGGCCTGCTCCCCGTGGTCGGGGCGGCCGACCTGCCGCCGGTCATGCGCCGTCATGGCGCCCATCTCGGACAAGAAGCGCTGCTCCAACGCCTGCCATCCCAAGGCCTCCACCGGCGCCGCGAACTCAACCAACACCTGCGGCACGCACGCCCCGGTATGCCGGTCCAGCAGCCGCAGCAGCAGATCGTAATCCTCCGACCCGGCAAACGCCGGCCGCCACCCGCCCGCTGCGGTCACCGCGTCGCGCCGCATCATCGCCGTCGGGTGGCCGATGGCATCCCCGGTCGCCATCGCGGCGCGTAGCGCAGCATCGCCCGCCGGCGGCTTGACGACCCGGCGCACGCTCCCGTCCGCCCGAACCTCCCGCCACCCCGTCCCGACGAACGCCAATTCCGGCGCTACCCCGAGCAGCGCCGCTTGCCGCTCCAGCCGCTCCGGCGCGACGACATCCCCGGCGGTGACCCGCCCGATGAGCCGGCCCTGCGCCAGGGCCACCCCGCGATTGAGCGCGTCGCCCAGCCCGGCGCCCGCCATCGGCACCACAGAGAGCCGCCAATCCCCCGCCGCCAACTCGGCCAACGCCGCGGACTCGCCCGTCCCCGCATCCAGCACCAGCAACTCGAAGTCGCTCAGTGTCTGCGCGAACAGGCTCCGTGCGGAGACCGCGACGGCCTCCGCATCGGCCGACGCCACCAGCAGGACGGTTACGTCCGGCACCCACGACCCTTTTCGTCGCTCACTCGATCCTACTCCCTCAGTTCTGGGCGAATGCCTCTGGACCCAACAGGGCCTGCCGCAGTCGCGCCTGCAAATACGAGCCTTCGCGCGGCGGCAGCACCAGCGGCGCCGCCGCGTCGCTGACTTTGGCCAATGCGAATACCGGTCCGCCGGACCCGATCGCCTCCCACAGCCCCGGCGCCTCCTCGTCAGTGGTGATCGACATCGCCCGCCCGAACCCGGCGGCGACGGCCATCCCGATCAGGTCCACCCCATGCGCCGTCGCCGTCTCCTGCATGCCCGTCTCGCCATACCGCTCGTTGTCCAGCACCAGGATGCCCAGGTTTTTGGGGCGCTGCACTGCGATGGTCGCCAGCGCTCCCAGCCCCATCAACATTTCGCCATCCCCGGTGATCACCAGCACGGGCCGCTCCGGCTGCGCCAGCGCCATCCCGAGCCCGATCATCGCCGCACCGCCCATGCCGCCCCAGAGCGGCAGGTTCAGCGCGCTATCCCCAGCCGCCGTGATATCCCACGCCGGCGCTCCCAACCCGGCGATCACAACCGCATCTCCTCGTCCCGCCAGCACAGCCCGCACCAACGCCCGCCGCTCCATCATGCCAGGCATCGGTTAATCCTTCCCAAACGTCTTGGCGCCCAAGACGCGTTGTCCGATCAGCGTCGCCGTCGCCCGGAACGTGTTGAACGCCAGCCGCAGCGTCGCTTCGGCCGTCGGCGCCACGTCTTCCGCCCGGTCGGCCCGCCGCACCACGGTGCCCATCGCTTCCAGCACGCTCTGCGTGGCCTGACCCATCGGCACTTGCGCCGGGTTGAACTCGCCCCAGTCGCCGCGCATCGTCACCAGCATCGGCATCGGCGTCCGATGCATCGCCGGCAGTGACAACATGTTGATGCAGTTGCCGACTCCCGAACTCTGCATCAGCAACACCCCTTTCGCGCCGCCCATCCAGGCCCCGGACAGCATCGCCACGCCCTCCTCCTCGGTCGTCAACGTCACCACCCGGATGGTGTTGTCGGCCAAGCACATGCGGATCAGCTGCGCATGCCCCGCATCCGGCACCAACGCCACCTGGCTGATCCCCTCCGCCTTCAACACCCGGAACAACTCCTCCGGCCAACTCTCCCCGTCGTTCATTCCGCCCTCCCTTTCCGCCGATTACCACAAACCCTAATCTGCCCCCATGACCCACACCATCGACGCCGCCGGCCACCCGCTGACCGTCCACGACACCGGCCCGGCCGATGCCCCCGCCGTCCTCCTGCTGCACTCGCTCGGCACGTCCGCCGCGATCTGGAACCCGATCCTTCCCGCGTTGACCGAGTTCAGGGTCATCCGCCCCGACATGCGCGGCCATGGTCACACCGCGACCAGCCCCGGCCCCTACAGCATCGACCTCCTTGCCCATGATGCCCTGGCGGTCCTGCAGCATCTCGACATCCACCGGGTCGCGGTGGTCGGCCTGTCGATCGGCGGCTTGATCGCCCAGCAACTCGCGCATCTCGCGCCCAACCGCGTCACGTCGCTCGTGCTGATGGACACCGCGCTGGCCATTCCGCCCGCCAGCCTCTGGTCCGAGCGGGCCGCTCTCGTCCGCTCCAGCGGCATGGTCTCGGTCGTCGACGGCGTCATCGCCCGCTGGCTCACCCCCGCCGCTCCGGCTCACACGGTCGACCAGCTCCGCCGCATGATCCTGGCCACCCAGCCCGAGGGTTACGCCGCCTGTTGCGAGGCCATCGCGGCGGCGGATTTGCACATGCAAAGCGCAAGCATCGCGACGCCAACCTTAGTCATCGTCGGCGCCGACGACCCGGCCACCCCCGTCGCCTCGGCCGAAGCCCTCCGCGCCACCATTCCCGGCGCGCGCTTGAAGATCATCCCCCACGCGTCGCACATCCCCACCGCCGAACAGCCCGCCGCCATCGCCGCCGCCCTGCTCCGCTTCCTCGCCCCCGACGCCCACTCGTCCGGCATGCGCACCCGCCGCCAGGTGCTCGGCGACGCGCATGTCGACCGCTCCGTCCAGGCGGTCACCGATTTCGACCGCGATTTCCAGCGCTTCATCACCGAGACCGCCTGGGGCGGCGTCTGGACCCGGCCGCATTTCGACCGCCGCACCCGCTCCATCGTCACGCTGGCGCTGCTGGCCGGGCTCGGCCGCGAGGAGGAGTTCAAGCTGCACGTCCGCGCCACCCGCAACACCGGCGCGACGGCGGAGGACATCGCCGAGCTGCTGCTCCATGTCGCGGTCTACGCCGGCGTGCCGGCCGCCAACTCCGCCATCCGCATTGCCAAGCAGATCCTAGCGGAGGGCTGACCCGGTGCCCGTCAATCCCGCCGACAGCCCGGTCTTCGGCACGCTCTACGGCACCGACGCCATGCGCGCCATCTGGGACGAACGCGCCTTTTTCCAGCGCATGCTCGACGTCGAGGCCGCGCTGGCCCGGGTGCAGGCCCGGCTCGGCATCATCCCGGAGGCCGCCGCTGCCGCCATCACCGCCGCCGCCCGGGTCGAGAACCTCGACACTGCCGAGCTCGCCGCCAGCGTGCGCAATGTCGGCTACCCGGTGATCGGGGTCGTCAAGGGCCTGTCGCGCGCCGCCGGTGACGCGGGCCGCTGGACCCATTGGGGCGCCACGACGCAGGACATCATGGACACCGCGACGGTCCTGCAGGTCCGCGACGGCCTCGACCTGGTGCGGTCCGAACTCGTCGCCATCGCCGCCGCCCTGGCCGGCAAGGCGGACGCGCACCGCCACACCGTCATGGCCGGTCGCACCCATCTGCAGCACGCGCTGCCCACCACGTTCGGCCTCAAGGTCGCGACCTGGCTGATGCCGATCCCCGACCACATCGAGCGGCTCGACCAGCTCCGCCCGCGCGCCCTCCGCGTCGAGTTCGGCGGCGCCGCCGGGACGCTGGCCTCGCTCGGCGACCAGGGTCTCGCCGTCATGCAAGGCCTGGCCGCCGAACTGGGCCTGCACGAGCCGCCGGCCCCCTGGCACGTTGCCCGCGACGGCCTGGCCGAGGCTGTGAGCCTGCTCGGCCTGATCTGCGGCAGCCTGGCCAAGATCGCCACCGACCTGATCCTGCTGTGCCAGACCGAGATCGGCGAGGTCAGCGAGCCCTACATCGCCGGCCGTGGCGGCAGTTCGACCATGCCGCAGAAGCGCAACCCGATCGCCTCCGAATACGTCCTGGCCGCCCAGCGCGGCGTGCAAGCGCTGGTGCCGCTGATGCTGAACGCGATGACCGACGACCACGAGCGCGGCACTGGCCCGTGGCAGGCCGAGCTGCTCGCGATCCCGCAAGCCTTCGTGCTGACCGGCGGCGCCTTGCTGCATGCCCGCACCATCGCCGAGGGCATGGTCGTCGACCCCGCCCGCATGAAGCGCAACCTCGATGTGACCAACGGCGGCATCATGGCGGAAGCCATCATGATGGGCCTCGCCCCCAAGCTCGGCCGCGACACCGCCCACCACGCGGTCAAGCACGCCACCGACGCCGCGATGGCCAAAGGCACCGACCTCGCGACGGCCCTCCTCGACGAGCCCGAAGTCGCCGCCCATCTCGACGCCGCCGAGATCAAGAACCTCGCGGACCCCGCGAGCTATCTGGGGGCGGCGAGCCAGTTCATCGACCGCGTGCTGACCCGGGCCGGCGCCATCACGCCTTAGGTTCTAGCGAGCGGGCAGTTCCCTTCCGAGAGCGGCCGGAACGCTTCGGCGGCCGGGACGGTGCTGACGACCTTGCAGAGGTCCCAACCGCCCTTGCTCTCCGCCGGGCGCTTGGCCTCCAGGAGATAGACGTCGTGGATGTGGCGGCCATCGACCCGGATCGAGCCCCTGCCATACGCGTCGTCGTCGGTCGGCATCGCCTTCATCGCGTTCACCGTCGCCACCCCGGACGCTTTCGCCGCGGCCATGCCCAACTGATTGACCGCCTTCAGGTAGTGCGTCGTCGCCGAGTAATCGCCCGCCTGGATCTGGTTGGGGTAGTTGTCCGGCGTCCGCGGCAGCACGCGCTTGGTGAAGGCGCGGGTGCGGTCATTCAGGTCCCAGTAGAAGCTCTCTGTATAAGTGAGCCCCTGCGCCGTCTCGAGCCCGATGGAGTGGATGCTCGTCACATACGCCGCCGTCCCGGCCAGGCGCACCGCCGGCGGCTTGATGCCGAATTCGTGCGCCTGCTTGATGCAGTTCACGAAGTCGCCGCCCGCGTTGAGCAGGCCGATCACGTTGGCGCCCGACGATTGCGCCTGCAGCAGGAAGGACGAGAAGTCGGTCGTGCCCGGGAACGGGTAGAACGCCGTGCCCAGCACCTTACCGCCCGCCTGCGTCACCCACCTTGTCAGGTCGGTCTGCATCGCGCGCCCGAACGCGTAGTCGGCGGCGATGAAATACCAGCGGTCGCCGCCGGCCTTGACCGTCGACACCCCGGTCGCGTGCGCGATCTCCCAGGTATCATAGGTCCAGTGCACCAGGTTCGCGTTGCAGGCCGGCCCGGTCAGCTCGGCCGTCGCCGCGCCGGTGTTCAGGCAGACCTTGTTCCGCTCATGGCACAGCGCGCTGACCCCCAGCGCGATCGCGCTGTTGTTGCAGTTGGTGACGACGTCCACCCCGTCGCGATCCAGCCATTGCCGCACGATGCCGAGCGCGAGGTCCGCCTTGTTCTGGTGGTCCGCCTGGAGCATCTCGATCGCCAGACCCGGTGCCGCCGCCCGCGCCTCGTCGATCGCCTGCTGCGTGCAGGCCACGCTCGTGGCGCCGGCGGAGTCCGAATACGACCCGGAGAGGTCGGTCAGCACCCCGATGCGGATCGGCCCCGCCCCCTGCGCCCTGGCGCGCCAGGGAACGACCGCCGCGCTGGCGGCAGCGGTCAGGAGGGTGCGGCGTGCGACTGACATGCGGGTTCCCAATCTTTGTTCGTTTGAACAAACCATCTGCCATGTGGGCGCGCAAGAACGGTTTCGTCGTAGTCACCGTCGGACATCGAGACCCGCTTATCGAGCGGGCAAATGTCTCCTGGGCTCCATGCGCTGATGCAGGACGCGGACGATCAAGACGCCCGTCGCTTGTTTACGATAAAACACCACGTGGCTTCCGCTCTCGATCCGAAAGTAACCCGCGCGTTCCAACACGGGTCGACCCGTGTCAGGGTAGACGGCAAGGTTCATGAATGCTGCTTCAAAGGTGAGTAGATATGCCTCTGCTTGGGCATACCCCCAGCGTTTCTCGGTGTAACGCGCAATCTGCTCCAGATCGACGTCAGCGGCTTGGGTAAGAGTGTAGCCAATCAACTCTCTTCGCGGATGGCGGTCAGGATGTCGGATATCTTCCGAGCACTGATCCCGCTCCGCTCGCCCTCGATCAGGGCGTCGACCAGGGCTGTGCGCTGACGGGCTGTCGCTTGATCCCGACGGATAAGATCGCGCACGTAGTCACTCACGCTCGCATAGCTACCGCTATCGATGCGCTCCTGCACCCAATCCCGCATCGGGTCGGGTAAAGACACATTCATTGACGCCATTGGACTTCCCAGCGTGACTGCCCCTGAGCATGACATTTTTTGGCAATTTTTGCCATCCCCGGATCTACCCCGCCGCGAGCGTCTGCACCGCCTCTTTCCTTTCGAACAGCCGCATCAGCACCCGCACCGCCTGTCCCCGCTCCCCCTCTAGCCGCGGGTCGCGCTCCAGCAGCATCGCCGCATCCTGATGCGCGATCTCCAGCAGCCGCTCCTGCTGCTCCGCATCGGCTAGCTTGAACCCGGGGAGCCCGCTCTGCCGGGTCCCCAGCCCGTCGCCGCCGCCGCGGATGCGGAAATCTTCGTCGGCGATGACGAACCCGTCTTCGGTGTCCCGCAGCAGCACCAACCGCCGTCGCATCGTCTCGCTCAGCCCGTCATCGTGCAGCAGCAGGCAGAAGCTCTGCGCGCTGCCCCGCCCGACCCGGCCGCGCAGCTGATGCAACTGCGCCAGGCCGAACCGCTCGGCATGCTCGATCACCATCACGGTGGCCGCCGGCACATCGACACCCACCTCGACCACCGTCGTCGCCACCAGCAGCCTGACTCGTCCGGCCGCAAACTCGCCGAGCGCCGCATCCCGCAACGCCGCGTCTTGCCGCCCATGCGCCAGCCCGACCTGGCCCCCAAACCGCTCGCGCAACAGCGCGAACCGCTCTTCGGCCGCCGCCACGTCCAGCACCTCGCTCTCGGACACCAGCGGGCAGACCCAATACACCTGCTCGCCCCGCCCGAGCGCGCGCTCGATCCCGTCCAGCACGGTCGCGAACGTCGCCAGCGAGTGGATCGTGGTGCGGATGGCGCGGCGACCGCCGGGCTTGCCGCGCAGGCGGCTGACCGCCATCTCGCCCCATTGCGTCAGCAGCAGCGTGCGCGGGATCGGCGTCGCCGTCATCACCAGCACGTCGGTCCGCGCCCCCTTGCCGCCGAGTTGCAGCCGCTGCTCGACCCCGAACCGGTGCTGCTCGTCGATCACCGCGAGGCCGAGGTCGCGATACGTCACCGCGTCCTGGAACAGCGCGTGCGTGCCGACCACCAGCGGGAACCGGCCGGAGCCGATCCCTTCCAGCGCGGTCCGCCGCTCCGCCCCCTTCACCGACCCGGTCAGCAATACCACCGGCACCGGCGACAGCGCCGAGATCGTGCGGAAATGCTGCTTGGCCAGCAGCTCGGTCGGCGCCATCAGCGCCGCCTGCAGCCCGGCCTCTGCCACCAGCAGCATCGCCATCAGCGCCACCAGCGTCTTGCCCGACCCCACATCGCCCTGCAGCAGCCGCAGCATCCGCGTGGGCTGGCCGAGGTCGCCGTCGATCTCGGCCAGCGCGTCGGCCTGCGCCGGCGTCATGGCGAAGCCGAAGCGCCGCAGCGCCTCGTCCCGCAGCCGGCCGTTGCCCCCGATCGCGCGGCCGGGCCGCTTGCGCTCCCGCTGCCGGGCCCAGCCCAGCGCCAATTGCTGCGCCAGCACCTCGTCATAGGCCAGGCGCTGCCGGGCCGCCGGGTCGGGCATCGTCGTCGGCAGCTGCACCGCCAGCAGCGCGTCGCGGAAGGCCGGCCAGCGTTCCCGCGCCAACAAGCTCCGCTCGTGCCACTCCGGCAACTCCGGCACGGTCGCCACCGCCTGCCGCATGGCGCCGCGGATCTGCCCCGGGAACAGCCCGGCCGTCAGCGGCCAGACCGGCTCCAGCCCGGCCACCGCCCCGGCCTGCTCCGCCGGCGCCACCCGCTCCGGGTTGCGCAACTGCACCCGCCCGTTGAACCGCTCGATCTTGCCCGACACCGCCAGCCCGGCGCCCAGCTTGAACGCCGCCGGCGGCCGCCGTCCGAAGAACGCGATCTCGCCGAAGCCCGAGCGGTCGCGGACGATCACCTTCCAGGGCCGCGGCGCCCGCCCTTCCTCGATCGCGACCACTTCGACCAGCAGCGTCACGATCGCCCCCTCCGGCGCGTCCGCCATCAGCGGCATCAGCGACCGGTCGAGGTAGCCGTCCGGCATATGGAACAGCAGGTCCAGCACGCGCTCGCCGCCGGCCACCCGCGCGATCTTGGCCGCCAGCGCCGGGCCGACGCCGCGCAAGCTCGTGAGATCGGCGAACAACGGGTTAAGTGTGGAAGCCGCGGCTGACAGGTCGATTGCCCCCTCTTATATGAGCGCCCTAAACACACTGCAGCCTGAAGCGAAAGTCACCGTGCTTGTCCGATACAGAGTCTAGGCGCCGCCGCATCCTGTTCCGCGCCACCCATCGCGGCACGTACGAGAACGACATCCTCATCGGACGCTTCGTCCGCGCGCGACTCGACGGCTTTACCGAGGCGGAGATGGACGAGCTCGAGCGCGTGATGGACCATCCCGAAGTGGTGCTGGCGGATTGGCTCACCGGCCGGCAGCCCATCCCGGCCGACGTCGACTGCGTACTTTTACGGCAGATGCGCGACGCCGCCCTCAACGGCGAGGCCCGCATCCTGTGACCGCGATCGTCTACGGCGCCCCGGAAGGCTTCGACGCGCTGCTCCTCGCCCGCCGCCGCGCCGAGCATAAGGGCAGCATCGTCCACGTCGCCCGCGACGATGCCCGCATGGCCCGGCTGGCCGAAGCCCTCGCCGTCTTCGCCCCCGGCATCGACATCCTGCGCTTCCCCGCCTGGGACTGCCTCCCGTACGACCGGGTCTCGCCCAACGCCGAGATCGTCTCCGAGCGCATCGCCACGCTCGCCCGCCTGATCGAGCCCGGCACGAAGCCCCGCATCATCCTCACCACCGTCAACGCCCTGGTCCAACGCGTGCCGCCCCGCGACGCCTTCCGCGGTGCCGCCATGACGCTGCGCACCGGCGACGACGCTCCGTTGGGCCAGATCACCGCGTTCCTCGAAGCCAACGGCTACAACCGCGCCGGCACCGTCATGGAGCCCGGCGAATACGCCACCCGCGGCGGCATCCTCGACCTGTTCCCCGCCGGCGAGCCCGAACCCGTCCGCGTCGACCTGTTCGGCGACACCATCGAAAGCCTCCGCCGCTTCGACCCGACCTCGCAGCGCAGCACCACCAAGCTCACCGAGCTGATCCTCCGCCCCGTCTCCGAGGTGCCGCACGACAAGGCGAGCATCACCCGCTTCCGCGAAGCCTGGCGCGAGTTGTTCGGACCCGGCGCCGCCAACGATCCGCTCTACCAATCCGTCTCCGAAGGCCGCCGCTACCCCGGCATCGAGCACTGGGCGCCGCTGTTCCACGAGCGCATGGAGACCCTGCTCGACTACACCGAGGACGCCTTCGTCAGCCTGGACCATCAATCCGGCGAAGTCCTCGACGCCCGCCTCGACATGATCGCCGACCACGAGGAGGCCCGCCGCACCCCGGCCCGCGACGGCGAAGTGCCCTACCGTCCGCTGGCCAAGGAACGCCTCTACCTCGACCGCGACGACTGGGACTTCATCCTGGCAATGGGCCCCAGCACCATCTTCAGCCCCTACGCGCAACCCGAGGGCGCCCCCGGGATCGACGCTGGCGGCCGGCCCGGCCCCGTGTTCACCAAGGCGGGCACCGGGGTCGGGGAGACCATGTTCAGCCAGCTGAAGGCGCAGGTGACGGGCTCGGCGTCCCAGAAGCGCCGT
This sequence comes from uncultured Acetobacteraceae bacterium, assembly GCA_964657565.1. Lineage (GTDB taxonomy): Bacteria > Pseudomonadota > Alphaproteobacteria > Acetobacterales > Acetobacteraceae > JAVVHH01. Next base: position 61,581 of record CAZZVQ010000009.1, on the reverse strand, counting down.
ACCGTGATCGCCGCCTGGACCCGCGGCTCGCGCGAACGCATCACCCATCTGCTGCGCGAGAACTACGTCCCGGTCGAGCCGGTCGATACCTGGGCCGACGCGCTCCGCCAGCCGCCCAAGACCCCCGCCATCATCACGCTCGGCCTCGAACGCGGCTTCGTCGCGGGCGATATCGCGATCATCGGCGAGCAGGACCTGCTCGGCGAGCGGATCAGCCGCCCGCCCCGCCGCCGCAAGCGCGCCGACCAGTTCATCGCCGAGGCCACCGAGATCGCCGAGGGCGACCTCGTCGTGCACCAGGAATATGGCATTGGCCGCTACGACGGCCTCGAGACCCTGCGCGTCGGCCCGGCGCCGCACGACTGCCTGCGGCTGATCTACGACGGCAACGAGAAGCTGTACCTGCCGGTAGAGAATATCGAGCTGCTGTCGCGCTTCGGCGAGGGCAACGGGGTTGCGCTGGACAAGCTCGGCGGCGCCGGCTGGCAGACCCGCAAGGCGCGGATGAAGCAGCGCATCCGCGACATGGCCGGCGAGCTCATCCGCGTCGCCGCCGCGCGCCGGGTCCGCGAGGCGCCGCTGCTGGCGCCGCCGGATGGCGAGTGGCAGGAGTTCGTTGCGCGGTTCCCGTTCGCCGAGACCGAGGACCAGATGCGCGCCATCTCCGACGTGCTGGAAGATCTCGCCTCCGGCCGCCCGATGGACCGCCTCGTCTGCGGCGACGTCGGCTTCGGCAAGACCGAGGTCGCGCTGCGGGCCGCCTTCGTCGCTGCCATGTCCGGGGCCCAGGTCGCCGTGGTGGTGCCGACCACGCTGCTGGCGCGGCAGCACACGCGAACCTTCGCGGCGCGGTTCGCCGGGTTGCCGATCAAGATCGCCCAGCTCTCCCGCATGGTCACCGCCAAGGAGGCCGCCGAGACCAAGCGCGGCCTGGCCGATGGCAGCGTCAACATCGTCGTCGGCACCCACGCGATCCTGGCCAAGGGCATCGAGTTCGCCGGGCTCGAACTGCTGATCGTCGACGAAGAGCAGCATTTCGGCGTCTCGCACAAAGAAAAGCTCAAGCAGCTCAAGGCCGACGTCCACGTCCTGACCCTGACCGCCACCCCGATTCCGCGCACACTGCAGCTCGCGCTGACCGGCGTGCGCGAGATGAGCCTGATCGCCACCCCGCCGGTCGACCGGCTCGCCGTGCGCACCTTCATCTCGCCGTTCGACAGCGTCATCATCCGCGAAGCCATCCAGCGCGAGCGCTTCCGCGGTGGCCAGGTGTTCTGCGTGGTCCCGCGCATCGAGGACATGGACCGCATGGCCGAACGCTTGCGCGGGATCGTGCCGGAGGCGCGCATGGTGCAAGCCCATGGCCGCCTCGCGCCGACCGAGCTCGAGCGCGTGATGACCGAGTTCAGCGACGGCAAGTATGACATCCTGCTCTCGACCAATATCGTCGAGAGCGGCCTCGACATCCCGTCGGTCAACACGCTCGTGATCTACCGCGCCGACATGTTCGGCTTGGGCCAGCTGTATCAGCTTCGGGGCCGGGTCGGCCGTGGCAAGCAGCGGGGGTACGCCTACCTGACCTGGCCGACCAACCACCGGCTGTCGGCGGCGGCCGAAAAGCGGCTCGACGTGATGCAGACGCTCGACCAGCTCGGCGCCGGGTTCACCCTGGCCTCGCACGACCTCGACATCCGCGGCGCCGGCAACCTGCTCGGCGACGAGCAGAGCGGGCACATCCGCGAGGTCGGGATCGAACTGTACCAGCAGATGCTGGAGGATGCCGTGGTGGAGATGCGCGCCGAGAAGGGGCGCAAGAAGGCCGACGACCGCGATTGGACGCCCAACATCCAGCTCGGCCTGCCCGTCCTCATCCCCGACACCTACGTCGCCGACCTGCCGGTGCGGCTCGGCCTGTACCGCCGCATCGGCACCCTGGCCTCGGACGCCGAGAGTGAAGCCATGGCGGCCGAGCTGGTCGACCGCTTCGGCAAGATGCCGCCCGAGGTCGAGAACCTGCTCCAGGTCGTCGCGCTCAAGCGCATGTGCCGCGAGGCCGGCGTCGAGAAGCTCGAGGCGGGTCCCAAGGGCATGGTGCTGCAATTCCGCGGCAACGCCTTCCGCAACCCGGCCGGCCTGATCGCCTGGCTGGGCCGCTCCAAGCATCAAATAAAGCTCCGCCCCGACCACAAACTCGCACTCGTCCGCGACATGGGCGTCGCCGACCGCATGAAGCTCGGCCGCGACGTCCTCTCCAACCTCAACCGCCTCGCCAACGAGGCCAAGGCCGCCTGATAGTGCGGATCGTTTATTCCGCGGCGGCGAGTTGGGCGCGATCGTACCTTCCCGCCTTGGGGTCGAGCTGAAACCGGTTGATCAAATCCGCCAGCGCATCGGTTTCACAGGACAGCGCGTGGGATGCCTGCGTGCTCTCCTCGGCCATGGCGGCGTTCTGTCGAGTGAAGCCGTCTATAGCGGCGATCACGGTACTCAGTTCCTGCAAGCCGGTCGCTTGACCCTGGGCCGATCGAGCGATGTTCGACATCACCGAGTTGATCTCGCTGACATGCGCGGCAATTCGCTCCAGCGCTTGACCAGTCGCCGCAACAAGCTTGACGCCGGCACTGACCTGTACGTTCGAGGTGCCAATCAGCGCCTTAATTTCTCTGGCGGCCTGCGCCGAGCGTTGGGCCAACGCACGAACCTCGCTCGCGACCACAGCGAAGCCGCGCCCGGCCTCGCCGGCCCGGGCCGCCTCGACCCCTGCGTTGAGAGCGAGCAAGTTGGTCTGGAATGCGATTTCGTCGATGACAGAGATGATCTGGCCCACCTGCCGCGAGGAGTGCTCGATCTGACCCATGGCAGCGACGGTTTCCTGAACGATCGTGGCGGATTGCTCGGCCTCGGCTTTGGCACGGCCCACGATCTCGCGGGCGTCGCCGGCTGCGGTCGCCGTATTCTTGGTGGTGGTCGTGATCGCGCCGAGTGTCGATACTGTTTCGGCGATGCTGGTGGCTTGTTGATCGGTCCGTTGCGACAGGTTGCTCGCCGCACGAGCGATGTTCGACGTGCTCGAGCGGATCATCTGCGCGTTCCCCCGGATTGCGACTAGGGTCTGGCAAAGTTGCTCGACGGCGCGGTTGTAATCGGTGCGGAGCCCCTCGAAGTCCGGATGGAACGGACTGTCAAGAAGATGGCGCAGATTTCCAGCGCACAAGCGTGCCAGACCATCCGTAAGAGACTGGATGACGGCGAGCTTGACAGCGGCGTCGGCTGACGTTGCGGTTTCGTGATCAGCGCGAAGCAGCGCCTCTTGAGCCTCTAGCCGATGTCTGTCGCACGCTGCATCCTTCAGCGCTTTGATCGCACGCGCCATCGTGCCGATCTCACCGGCCTTGTCGAGCGCGGGAATCTCGACATCCAGACGACCGCGGCCCAGCGCGAGGATGGCTTGCTGCAGCCCCTTCAACGGACGCATGGTCCGCCAAACGACCAGCAACAGCAACGCACCGCCAAGGATGGCCAGCCCGCCGCCGGCCAACTCGGCCATACGCTCGACGGTGGCGACGGATCCGAAGAAGTCGGATTCCTTCACGCCCACGTAGAGGATGCCGATGACCGAACCGGTAGCATCACGGATTGGATCATAGACCGTGAAATATCGAGCACCCAGGATGTCAGCTTCGCCGCGGTACGTGCGACCATCCTTCAGGACGGTGTCATAGGCCGGACCCGCCGCGAGCTTGGTGCCGACAGCGCGCGAGCCGTCGGGTCTGGAGACGTTGGTACTGACCCGCAGGTCGCCACGGAAGATGGTCGCGGTTCCCCCGGCGATGTCGCGTACCGCGTCGACCACTTTCACGCTGTCGTCCAATATCAGGCCATTCGCGGCGACCAAGTGGTTGTCCACAAGCCGGACCGGACCGTCGCCCCCGTGGCTGTGCAACATCGCACGCGCAAGGTTCAAGTTGAGTTCGAGTTGCAGCTGCGCCCGTTCCATCAACGCCTGTTCGAACCCCTGCAGCACGATCCAGGTCGTCGTCGTGACCGTGGCGGCAACGATCATAAACCCCAGCAGAGCTATTCGTGCCGAGATGCCGCAGCGCGAGATGGGCTTAGACAATGAGGCGACAAACTTTCGCAGTGACAAACGCATCGGGCTCCGGCGAGCGGGTGATCGTCACCCTCTCCTGGGATCAAGTAGATGCACCCGGAGGGATTAAGATGCGGTAAACACCGGAGAAGTCGTCAGCCAACCAATTAGGGGGGCAAGCCGCTCGGGCTGGCCGGCCGCTGCGGGCGCCGATCCTGGAGCGCAGGTTCATCTCAGCACCACGAGGATTGCCCTCCGGCAGAAGGCTTTGACACATTGAGCGTCTCGACGCAGCACCACCGCATCCACGACATCGCCGAAACCCTCCGCCTCGGCCTCCCCTTGGCCGCCGCCCAGCTCGCCCAAATGGCGATGGGCGTCACCGACACCGCCTTCCTCGGCGCGCTCGGCCCGGATGCCCTCGCCGCCGGCGGCCTCGCCACGTCGCTCGAGATCGGCACCCTCGTCATCCTGCAGGGAGCCCTTGCCGCCCTCAGCGCCCTCGTCGCCCAAGCCCGCGGCGCCGGCCGTCAAGCCGCGATCCCCGGCTTGTACTGGACCGGCATGCTCCTCGCCGTCCTGCTCATGCTCCCCGCCTTCCTGCTCTTCGAGGGTGGCGAGACCTTCCTCCTCGCCATCGGCGAACCCCCCACCCTCGCCCATGCCGCCGGCCAGTTTCTCGCCTTGCTGCAAGCGTCCATCCCCGGCGCGATGATCGGCCTCGGCCTCCAACGCGCCTTTCTCCCCGCCATCGATGCCGGCTGGATCATCTTCCCCGTCACCGCTGCTGGCACCCTCCTCAACGCGGTGCTCTGCTACGCCCTCATCCACGGCGAATTCGGCCTTCCCGCGCTCGGCTTCCTCGGCCCGGCCGTCGCCACCGCCATCGTCACGACCGTCATCGCTGCCGCCCTGACCGCCTTCAGCCATACCGGCGCCCGCCGCGCCTTCGTCACCCGCACCGCGCCCCGCCTCTCCGACCTGGCCGCCCTGCTCCGCCTCGGTATCCCGATCAGTGCCACCTTCGCCGTCGAACACACCCTCTTCCTCGCCGTGGCCCTGCTGATCGGCCTGCTCGGCCCGGACGCGCTGGCGGCGCAGCAAGTCGCCCTCGTCACTATCTCGGTCGCGTTCATGATCCCGCTCGGCATCTCGCAAGCCGCCAACGTCCGCGTCGGCCACGCGGTCGGCGCAGGCGACCGCCTCGCTGCACGCCGTGCCGGCAGCGTCGCGATCGCGCTCGGCGCCACCGCCGAGATCGCCTTCGCCGCCATCAACCTCGTCGCACCCGCCGAGGTCGTCAGCCTCTTTCTGGACCCGGCCATCCCAGCCGCCGCGATCGCCACCGCCCTGCTCCGCGTGGCCGCCCTGTTTCAGATCGCCGACGGCACCCAGTGCGTCGCCGCGGGCGCGCTGCGCGGCCTGGGCGACGCCCGCACCCCCTTCGCGCTGGCCGCCATCAGCTATTGGGCGATCGGCTTCCCGGCCGCCTGGGTCCTCACGCTCCACACCGGCCTCGGACCGGCCGGAGCCTGGTGCGGGCTCGCGGCCGGGCTCATCGCGGCCGCCATTCTGCTGACCAAGCGCTTCCTGAAGCGCACTTCACACCCTATCTGATCGACGATGCATCCAGCGCCTGACCAGCCCAGCCCTACGCAAGAGAGCGTCTGGGCCTATCCCCGCCCCGCCATAGCCGCGCCAACCGCGGCCCATATCCAGATCATTCATCGCGGGATCACCATCGCCGATAGCCGGAACTGCATCCGCACGCTCGAGACGAGCCATCCGCCGAGCTACTACATCCCACCGGCCGACCTCGCCCTCGGCTACCTGCGCCCGAACGCGCGCCGCTCGATGTGCGAGTGGAAGGGTCAGGCAGCCTATTTCGACGTCGTCCTGCCCGGAGAGACGTTCCGCGACGTCGCCTGGTCGTACCCGCACCCGACGCCCGAATTCGCCGCCATCGAGAATCATCTGGCCTTCTACGCCGCCCCGTTCGACACCGTGCTCGTCGATGGCGAGCAGGTGATCCCGCAGCCCGGCGGCTTCTACGGCGGCTGGATCACCTCTGCCGTCGCCGGGCCGTTCAAAGGCATCCCCGGCAGCGATTTCTGGTAGCTACTCCGCCGGCACCGGCTCGCGCGCCACATGGCGCTTGGCCATCAGCGCCAACCCGGCCGACACCAGCCCGAACACGATCATCGGCAACAGGCTGAGCGTGAAGCTCCCCGTCGAGTCCTTGATCCACCCGATCGCGAACGGCCCGGCGAACCCGCCCAGATTGCCCACCGCGTTGATCGCCGCGATGCTGGCGGCGGCCGTGGCTGCCGGCATCTGCTCGGTCGCCATCGCCCAGAACGGCCCCTTGAGCATATAGACGCCGCACGCCGCCAGCGTCAGCGCGCCGATCAGCGGCATCAGCCCGGTCAGCACCGTCCCGCCCGCGAGCCCGACCGCCAGCAGCAGGAACGACAGCGACAGATGCCACCGTCGCTCGCCGGTCCGATCGCTATGCTGTCCCCACAGCACCATCGCCACGCACGCCAGGCCATACGGCACCGAGTTCAGCAACCCGGTCTGCACGTTGGTCAGCCCGTATTCCTTGATGATCTGCGGCGTCCAGATCGACAATCCATACGAACTCGCGCTCGACCCGAAATAGATGAACGCGAACAACAGCACGCGCGGGTCCGCCAGCACCTCGCTCAAGCGTGGATGCGTCTTCGGTTTCATGTTTGCGGCTTCCTCGGCGAGCGTCCGCTCCAGCCACGCCCGCTCCTCCGGCGGTAGCCAGGTGGCATCGCGCGGCTTGTTCGGCAGCACGAATGGCGTCGCCACCGCGAGCAGCAGCGCCGGCACCCCTTCGAGCATGAACAACCACTGCCAGCCCTTCAGCCCCCACCCGCTCACGTTCAGCAACGCCCCCGAGATCGGCGAGCCGATGAACGACGAGATCGGGATCGCGATCATGAAGAACCCCACGATCCGCGCCCGGTATTGCGTCGGGAACCAGTAGGTGAGGTACAGAATGACCCCCGGGAAGAACCCGGCCTCCGCCGCCCCCAGCAGGAACCGCATGACGATGAACGAGGTCGTCCCCTGCACGAAAGCCATCGCGCACGACAGCAGCCCCCACGTCACCATGATCCGCGCGATCCAGATCCGCGCGCCGAACCGCTCCAGCGCCAGGTTGCTCGGCACCTCCAGCAGAAAGTAGCCGAAGAAGAATATCCCGGCGCCCCAGCCGAAATCGCTCGCCGTGAGCCCCAGGTCGGTCCGCATCTGGATGCCGGCGAACCCAACATTGACGCGGTCAACGAACGAGATGAAATAGGCCAGGATGAGGAACGGGACCAATCGGAACCCGATCCGCCGCATCGCCGAGCGCGCGACTCTGCTGTCGTCCATCCCAATCTGTCCCCCCGGTTTTCTGGACGATACCAGCACTGGCCCGCGCCGCCAAAGCTTTCTCGGCACACGTGAGTGCTTCACTCGCCGAGATTGTCGACCACCCGGCCCAGTAGCCGGATCAACTCCGCGCGCTCGTCCGGGCTCAGGCCGGCGGCGAGTTTGGCCTCCTCCTGCTCCGCATACGCCACCAACTCGCGCTGGATCCGCTCGCCCTGCTCGGTCAGCCACACCGAGTTGACCCGGCGGTCGGCCGGCGACCGCCGCCGTTCGACCAGGCCCTCCTCCGCCAGCCGGTCGATGATGGCCACCAGGCTCGACCGCTTCAACGACACCGCCTCGGCAAGCCGGCTCTGCGGCTGGCCCGGCTGGGTGGCGATGATCGCGAGCAGGCCGAGGTAGCGCGGCGCGGCGCCATATTGGCCGAGCTTCGCCTCGAAGCGACGGTAGAGGGCGATCTGCGCCACGCGCAGGCGATACCCGATGGTGTCGCCGAGCGGGCCGGGGCTGAGGCGAATCGCCACTGGAAGTCCTCACGCTTGACAGCCGGCTGCCACCGGCCTGAATGTTCGAGCGCCGAACATCGCACGGCGCAACTATTCTGGTATGCCCGGTCAGCGGGCTGCCGACCAGGGAGAGAAGCGGGATGATGTCGGGGCACGACCGTGGCCATTGAGGGAGGCGTGTCCGTCTGGGCGGCCGACTCGTTTGGCGCCGCCCTGCTGGACTGCACCGTCGGCGCCATGTTGGACCGCCAGGCCGAGCGGTTCGCCGCGCGCGAGGCGGTGGTGTTCCCTGAGCTGGGCGTGCGCTGGACCTATGCGGAGCTGCGCGAGCGGGTGGATCGGTTGGCCGGCGGGTTGATCGGGCTGGGCATCGACCCCGGCGACCGGGTCGCAGTGCTGGCGCCGAACATCCCGGAATGGCTGCTGCTGGATTATGCGCTGGCGAAGATCGGGGCCGTGCTCGTGACGGTCAACACGGCCTATCGGGCGCATGAGCTGGCGTATCTGCTGCGGCAGGGCCGGGTCGTGGCGCTGTTCACAGTGGCCGCGTATCGGGGCAACGACTACCTGGCGAGCGTGCGCGATGCGGTGGCAGCCGGGTTGCCGGCGCTGCGGCATGTGATCGAGATCGGCGGCGCCGCGTTCGACGCTCTGTTGCACGGAGCCGATGCGCCGTTGACGGCGCGGCAGGCGGCGGTGCGGCCGCAAGACGTGGCGCAGATCCAATACACCAGCGGCACCACCGGGGCGCCGAAGGGCGTGATGCTGACCCATCACGGCACGCTGAACAACGCCAAGCTGATGGGCGAGCGCGCCGGGTTCGACGAGAACAGCCGGCTGCTGGCGGTGATGCCGCTGTTCCACACCGCGGGCTGCGTCTGCAACGCGCTCGGCATGCTGGCGCAGGGCGGCGCTTACGTCGGGATGGCGGCCTTCGATGCGCCCCGGGCGCTGGCGCTGCTGGAGCAGGAGCGGATCACCGTCGTTAACGCCGTGCCGACCATGTATCTGCGGCTGCTGGCCGAGCCCGGCGTGCAGGACGGGGCGTACCGTGCTGCCTCCACCTGGCGGACCGCGTTCACCGGCGGCACCACGATCCCGCCGAGCATGCTGGCCGCGCTGCGCGACGCGTTCGGGGCGGAGCCGATGGTCATCATGGGCATGACCGAGGCCAGCCCGCTCATCACCCAGACCCGGCCCGAGGACGGCTTCGAGCGGAACAGCACCTCCGCCGGCGTGCCGCTGCCGTTCACCGCGATCAAGGTCGTCGCGCCCGAGAGTGGCGAGCCGGTGCCGCTGGGCGAGCCCGGCGAGCTGTGCATCAAGGGCTATGGCGTGACGCCGGGCTATTTCGACATGCCGGACCGCACCGCCGACGCGATCGACCCCGAGGGGTGGCTGCACAGCGGCGACCTCGCCACGCTCGAGGCGGACGGCACGCTGCGCATCGTCGGCCGCACCAAGGACATGGTCATCCGCGGCGGCGAGAACCTGTATCCGGCGGAGATCGAGAACCTGCTGATGCTGCACCCGGCGGTCGAGCAGGCCCAGGTCGTCGGCGTGCCGGATCCGGAGTTCGGCGAGGAGGCGTTCGCCTTCGTGATGCTGCGGCAAGCGGGGGCGGTCACCGCGGCGGAGCTGCGCGACTACGCCCGGGCGAGCTTCAGCCGGCACAAGGTGCCGCGCTATATCGAAGTGGTGGACGCGTTTCCCCAGACCGCGAGCGGCAAGGTCAAGAAGTTCGAGCTGCGCGAGATGGCCCGGAGCCGCCTGTGAGCGAGCCGCATCTGCTGTCTGAGGAGCGGGACGGGGTCCTGCTGCTGACGCTCAACCGGCCGGCCGCGCGCAATGCTATCTCGCCGGAGATGGCCTGCCGCCTCGCCGACGCGCTGCTCGCCGCGGCCGGGGACGATGCGGTGCGCGTCGTCGTGCTCACCGGCGCCGGCGACCGGGCGTTCTGCAGCGGCGGCGACCTCGCGCTGACGCTGCCGCTGATGACGGGCGCGCGGGCGCCGCAGGACGAGTGGGACCGGCGTCTGCTGGCCGATTCCGCGATCATCGACCGCTCGGCGCTGCGGCGGTTCGCGTTCGACAAGCCGGTGGTGGCGGCGATCAATGGGGCGTGTCTGGCCGGCGGGATGGAGACGGTGCTGGCGGCCGACATCAGGATCGCGGCGGCGCATGCGAGTTTCGGGCTGCCGGAGGTGAAGCGAGCGCTGATCCCGTTCGCCGGCAGTCTGGCACGGTTGCCGCGGCAGGTCGCTTATTGTCACGCGATGGAGCTTCTTCTACTCGGCGACAGCGTCGGCGCCGACGAGGCGTTGCGCATGGGCTTGGTCAACCGTGTCGTGCCGGCGGACCAGGTGCTGCCGACCGCAATGGCGTTCGCCGCGCGGATCGCCGCCAACGGCCCCGTCGCAGTGCGCGCGATCAAGCGCACGGTGCGCGACGGCAGCGGGCTGCCGCTCGGGGCGGCGTATGATCTCGAGGATGCGGCCAAGGCGGCGATCATGGCGACCGAGGATGCGCGCGAGGGGCCGCTGGCCTTCATGGAAAAGCGGCCGGCGGTATTCAGGGGGCGATGATGGATTTGGGCGGCAAGGTCGCGGTGGTCACCGGGGCAGGGCAGGGCATCGGGCTGCAGGCGGCCCGCGCGCTGGCGGCGGCGGGGGCGGCGGTGGTGGTCAATGATGTCGAGGCCGGGCTGGCGGAGGCGGCGGTGGCCGGGATCGAGCGGGAGGGCGGCCGGGCCGTGACCGCGGTGGCGGCGATCGGGACGGCGGAAGCGGCTGAATTGTGCGTCGAGCGGGCGCTCTCGGCGTTCGGGCGGTTGGACGCGATGTGCGCCAATGCCGGGATCCTGCGCGACCGCGTGCTGTGGAACACCGAGGATGTCGATTTCGACGCCGTCATCGCCACCCATCTGCGTGGCACTTTCACGTGCGCCCGCGCCGCGATCCGGCATTTCCGCTCGCGACCCGGTGGCGGCCGGCTGATCCTCGTCGCCTCGATCGCCGGGCAGCGCGGCAATTTCGGCCAGACCGCGTATTCGGCCGCCAAGGCCGGCATCGCCGCTTTCGCGCGCACCTGGTCGATGGAAGCCGCCAAGGCCGGCGTGACCGTCAACGCCATCGTGCCCAACGCACTGACCCGCATGGTCGCCACCATGCCGATGTTCGCCGAGGCCGCCGCCGCGGTCGAGCGCGGCGAGCCCGTGCCGGACCAGCTCCGCGTCGGCATGGGCATGGGCACCGCGGCCGACGTGGCGCCGCTGTTCGTGTTCCTGGCGTCGGACCGCTCGGCGGGCATCACCGGCCAATGTATCGGGATCGGCGGCGACCGGCTCTCGGTCTGGTCGCATCCGCAAGAGATCGAGGCGGCGTATCGACCCGGCGGCTGGACCGCGGACGCGATCGCCGAGGCGTGGGGCGCCGAGATCGGCCAGACGCCGCAGAGCGTCGGCATCACATTCGAATAGGGAAGACGACGTCATGAGGAAGTTGCTGTTGGGACTGCTCGCCGCCACCGCGCTGAGCACGGCGCAGGCACAAACGCCGCCGCTGCGGATCGGCATGGAGGAGGATCTCAGCACCTCGATGGCCTCGGTCTACGGCAAGGGCGCGGTCGTGGCGGCGCAGATGGCGGTGGAGGATTTTGGCCCCGAGGTGATCGGCCGCAAGATCGAGCTGGTCACCGGGGACGGGCAGAGCAAGCCGGATGTGGCATCCGCGCTGGTGCGGGAGTGGTTCGACAAGCAAGACGTGCAGATGGTCACCGGGTTGTCGAACTCGGCGATCGGGCTGGCCGTGCAAGCGATGGCGCGCGAGAAGGACCGGATCAGCATCATCACCGGGTCGGGCGCGCCGGAGATCACGGGGTCGCAGTGTTCGCCGAACGGGCTGCACTGGGTGATCGACACCTACGCGATCGACCACGCGGTGCCGGCGCCGCTGCTGGCGGAGGGGAACAAGACGTGGTTCCTGCTCTCGGTGGACATCACGATCGGCAAGGCGCTGGTGCGCGACATCCTCCCCGTGCTGGCGGCCGGTGGGGCGACGGTGGTCGGCAGCGCGGCGCATCCGCTGTTCACGACCGACATGTCGTCGCCGATCGTGGCCGCGCAGGCGTCCAAGGCGCAGGTGGTGGCGCTGATGAACGTGGGCGGCGACCTGGTCAACGCGGCCAAGCAGGCGAGCGAGTTCGGCATCATCGATGGCGGGCAGAAGCTGGCCGGGTTCTGGATGACGGTGACCGACGTCAAGGCGATCGGGCTCGAGACGGCGAAGGGGATCTATTTCGCCGAGGCATTCTACTGGGATCAGGACGACGCGGCGCGGACCTGGTCGAAGCGTTTCTTCGAGCGCGTTGGTGCGGAGCCGAACAGCTATCAGGCCGGCATCTATGGCGCGATCATGCACTATCTGAAGGCGGTGAAGGCGGCCGATACGGCCAACACCGCGGCGGTGATGGCCAAGATGCGCGAGCTGCCGGTCGAGGATTTCATGACGCCGGGCGGCGGCTCCGTGCGGCCCGACGGGCGGGTGATCCGGCCGATCCAGGTGTTGCAAGTCAAGCAGCCCGGCGCCAGCAAGGGCCCGTGGGACCTCGCCCGCATCGTGGCGACGATCCCCGGCGATCAGGCGTTCCGGCCGCTCAGCCAGAGCGAATGCAAGTTGGTGAACCGTTGATGGCTGCGTGTGGGGTTGGTGGGCTAAAGCCCACCCTACACATGTCCTTCGTAGGGTGGGCTTCAGCCCACCGGGCCGCATGATCTACCCCCTGAGCCCGGAGGAGGATCGCGACCGGCTTCCCGTCGCCGTCCTGAGCGGCTTCCTCGGCAGCGGTAAGACCACGCTGCTGAACCGCCTGCTGCAAGACCCCCGCATGGCCGATACCGCCGTCGCCATCAACGAGTTCGGCGAGATCCCGCTCGACCAGCACCTCATCGACCATGGCGACGACAAGACCGTCGTCATGGCCAATGGCTGCCTGTGCTGCAACCTCGCCGGCGACATGGAAGACGCGGTCATGCGCATCTTCAGCCGCCGCGAGAGCGGGGCGATCCCGCGTTTCGCCCGCCTTATCGTCGAACCCTCCGGCCTGGCCGACCCGGCGCCGATCGCCCAGGCCATCCTGCGCCAGCCGACCCTATCGCGCGTGATGCGGTTGGACAGCATCGTCACGGTCGTGGACGCGATGTTCGGCTTGCGTCAGCTCGACGAGCATCCGGAAGCGCGGCAGCAGGTCGCGTTGGCCGATGTTCTCGTGGTCACCAAGGGCGACCTGGCCGACCCGGCGCCCGTCATCGACGCTCTGGGGGGAGCACGGGTGCTGGAAGCGCGGCACGGTGCCGCCGACCCGGCGGCCCTGTTCTCGGCCAGCTTCCTCGACCTCACGGCGCCCGTCTCGCCGATTGCCGAATGGGTCGAGCGGCACGCGCCCCACACCCATTCCGAGGGGATCAGCTCGGTTTCGCTCGTCGCCGAGGCGCCGCTGCATTGGTCCGCATTCGACCGCTGGCTGCGCACGGTCCGCACCGGACATGCCGACGCGCTGCTGCGGGTGAAGGGGCTGCTGGCGATCGCCGGCCGGCCGCGCCCCGTCGTGATCCAGGGCGTGCACCACGTCCTGCATCCGCCGGCGGAGCTGCCGGACTGGCCGAGCGCCGACCGCCGCTCGCGCCTCGTCCTCATCGTGCGCGACCCGGCGCTGGCTTCCCGGCTGCGCGCCGAATGGGCGCGCGCGCTGCCCCAACTGACCGAAGGAGTGCCCGCGTGAGAGCCATCGACGTTCACGTGCATCCCATGAACGCCGCCTATGTCCAGGCGAGCATCCATTTCCACGAAGCCGCGCAACGCATGTTCCCCGGCAAGTTCGAGGCCCGCCCGGACGAGCAGATCGCCGCCGATTTCCGCCGCGACGACTGCCTGGCGCTGCCGATCGCCTGGGACGCGCAGCACGGGGCTGCCGGCACGGTCTACACCAACGACCAACTGGCCGCGCTCTGCCAGCGTTTCCCCGACGTGTTCCTGCCGGGCTGGGCGGTGGTCGATCCGTGGCGGGGGCGGACCGGGCTGGAGGAGATCGAGCACGCCATTCGAGATCTCGGGCTGATGGGCGTGAAATACCAGCCGCCGGTGCAGGCGTTCAATCCGTCGGACCGCCAGTTCCTGCCGATCTGGGACCTGCTGCAATCGCTCGGGGCCCCGGTGCTGATCCATTGCGGCACGACGGCGATCGGCGCCAACGAGCCCGGCGGCCTCGGCTTCAAGCTCGGTCATGGGCGGCCGATCCATATCGACAGCGTCGCGGCCGAGTTCCCGCGGCTGAACATCGTCGCCGCGCATCCGGGCTGGCCCTGGACGGAGGAGCTGATCGCGGTCGCGCTGCACAAGCGGAACGTGTCCATCGACATCTCCGGCTGGGGGCCGAAGTACATTCCAGCGCCGCTCAAGCACGACATGCAGCGGCGGCTGCAGGACAAGGTCTTGTTCGGCTCGGACTATCCTGGCTGGAGTCCGGCCCAATGTTGCGACGAGTGGGAGATGCAGGGCTTCAAACCGGGCGTGATCGACAAGCTCTTCGTCACCAATGCAACGCGGATCCTGAACCTGGCACCCGCGATCGAGGCGGCTGGACGCGCCCGCGCCGCACTGCCGCAGGCTTAAGGTGCGCACCAAGGTCGCGATCATCGGCGGCGGGCCGGCCGGGCTGATGCTGGGGCACCTGCTGACGCGGGAGGGGATCGACAACGTCATCCTCGAGCGGCAGTCCGGCGACTACGTGCTGGGGCGGATCCGGGCCGGCGTGCTGGAGCAGGGGACGGTCGACCTGCTGGAGCAGAGCGGCGCCGGGGCCCGGATGCGGGCGGAGGGTTTGCCGCACGACGGGTTCGAGCTGTCGTTCGACGGCGATGCGCTGCGGATCGACTTGGCCGCGCTGACCGGGCGCTCGGTCATGGTCTATGGCCAGACCGAGGTGACGCGCGACCTCATGGCGCTGCGGGCCGCGTCGGGCGCGCCGACCCTGTACGAGGCCAAGGACGTGTCGCTCGAAGGGGTCGACGGCAGCCCGGTGGTGCATTTCACCCGACACGGCGAACGGCAGCGTCTCGCGTGCGACTACATCGCCGGGTGCGACGGGTTCCATGGCGTCTGCCGCAAGAGCATTCCGGCCGAGCAGCTGCGGCTGTTCGAGCGGGTGTATCCGTTCGGCTGGCTCGGCGTGCTGGTCGACAAGCCGCCGGCCGCGCATGAGCTGGTCTACGCCCATCACGCCCGCGGGTTCGCGCTATGCTCGATGCGCTCGGCGAGCCGCAGCCGCTACTACATCCAATGCAGCATGGACGAGAAGGTCGAGGACTGGCCGGACGAGCGCTTCTACGACGAGCTGAGCCGCCGGGTGAACCCGGCCGTCGCCAACGCGCTGCAGCGAGGCCCGTCGATCGAGAAGTCGATCGCGCCGCTGCGCTCCTTCGTCGCCGAGCCGCTCCGCTTCGGCCATATGTTCCTGGCCGGCGACTCCGCCCATATCGTGCCGCCGACCGGCGCCAAGGGGCTCAATCTCGCGATCCACGACGTGCGGGTGCTGTTCGAGGCGCTGGCGGAGCATTACAGCGCGGGGTCCGACGCCGGGATCGACCATTACTCGCCGCGTGTGTTGGACCGGATCTGGAAGACCGAGCGGTTCAGCTGGTCGATGACGACGCTGCTGCACACCTTCCCGGAGCACGACGCCTTCACCCGGCGCATGCAGCGCGCCGAATTCGACGCACTCGCCGGGTCGCCCACGGCGCAGCGGGTGCTGGCGGAGAATTATACCGGGCAGATTGGGTGACATCCTAAGTTTCCGCTCAGTCACAGCAGGTAAGTGCAACCCATGGAAGCGTCATCGCGTCAGGGTTGTCATTCGGAGCGGGATCGGTCCTCGAAATCCATGCCACAGCAGCCTGACTTCTCCGACCTGGTCGCGCTTGCGAATGGCTTGCCCCAACTGTGCTGGCTCGCCGACACGTCGGGGTCGATATTCTGGTACAACGACCGCTGGGTGCAGTTCACCGGCCTCGCGGTCGACGAGATGATCGGGTGGGGGTGGGACAAGGTGCAGGACCCCGAGCATCTCGACCGGGTGGTCACCTCGTTCAAGCGGTCGATCGAGGCGGGTCAAGACTGGGAAGATACCTTCCCGCTGCGGCGGCATGACGGGGTCTGGCGCTGGTTCCTCTCGCGCGCGACGCCGTCGCGTGACGCCGAAGGCAACATCATCCGCTGGATCGGCACCAATACCGACATCTCGGAGGCGATCGAGCAGGAACAGGAGATGGTGCGCAAGGAGCACCGCTACCGCTCGCTGGTCGCGGCGGTCTCGCAGATCGTCTGGCGGGCGAACGTGACGGGCGAGTTGATGGGCGACACCTCGCCCTGGCGCGACTTCACCGGACAGTCAGAGGCGGACATCGCCGGCCTGGGATGGCTCGACGCCATCCACCCCGACGACCGCGACGGCACGATGGCCGCGTGGAACGACGCGGTGGCGCGGCGCGGCATCTACAAGATCGAGCACCGCATGCGCCGGGCCGACGGCGAGTGGCGCTACGTGGCGGGCCGCGGCGCGCCGGTGATGGATGACGACGGCCGCGTCCTCGAGTGGGTCGGCATCCACACCGACGTCACCACCCGCAAGACCGCCGAGATCGAGCTGCAGCGGGCCAAGGAGGCGGCCGAGGCGGCGAACCTGGCCAAGAGCCAGTTCATCGCCAATATGAGCCACGAGTTGCGCACGCCGCTCTCGGCCGTGATCGGCTACAGCGAGATGCTCGAGGAGGAGGTGCAGGACGCCGGCATGAGCCACATGCTGGGCGACCTGCAGAAGATCAACGAGGCCGCGCGCCACCTGCTGAGCATGATCAGCGACGTGCTGGATCTGTCCAAGATCGAGGCCAACCGGATGACGGCGTTCGCCGAGGCGTTCTCGGTCGACGCCTTGCTCAAGAGCGTGGCCGACATGGTCGGCAGCCTGGTCGGCAAACGCGGCAACACGCTCCTGATCGATGCGCCGCAGCCGCTCGGCGGCATGCACACCGACCAGGTCAAGCTCCGGCAATGCCTGTTCAACCTGCTCGGCAACGCGGCGAAATTCACCGAGCGCGGCACCATCACGCTCCGGGTGCGCCGCTTCGAGCGCGAGCAGCGGGACTGGGTCGAGTTCGCGGTCGAGGATAGCGGCATCGGCCTGACGCCCGAGCAGCTCGCGGGCCTGTTCGAGCGCTTCGTGCAGGCGGATTCGTCGACCACGCGCCGCTATGGCGGCACCGGGCTCGGCCTGTCCATCACCCGCGCCTTCACCGAGCTGATGGGCGGCGAGGTCGACGTCACCAGCGAGCAGGGCAGGGGCTCGACCTTCATCATCCGCGTGCCGGTCGAGCTGGCCGAAGCGCCGGCCGAGCCCATCGAGGCGGTCGAGATGACGCCGCGCGACGACAGCGTGCTGATCATCGACGACGATCCCGGGACACGTGACCTCATCGCCCGCTACCTGCAGCGCGAAGGCTTCGTAACCCGGCAGGCCGGCGACGGCAAGACCGGGTTGGCGATGGCCAAGGCGCTGCATCCGCGCGTGGTGCTGCTCGACGTGATGATGCCGCAGATGGATGGCTGGTCGGTGCTGTCGGCGATCCGCGGCGATCCGGACCTGGCCGCCACGCCGGTCATCATGGTGTCCTTCGTGCACGAGGAGGGGTTGGCGGCGTCGCTCGGCGCCAACGACTACCTGGCCAAGCCGATCGAGTGGGACGAGCTGCGCACCGTGCTGGCCCGCTACCGCCTCGGCGCGATCGGCGACGACATCCTCGTCGTGGACGACGACGCCGACACGCGCACCCGCCTGACCGCCATGCTGAACCGCTCCGGCTTCAAGGTGCGCGCCGCCGCCGATGGCCCGACGGCGCTGACGATGGCCGACGAGGCCAAGCCGGCCGTCGTGCTGCTCGACCTCATGATGCCCGACATGGACGGCTTCATGGTGCTCAAGCAGTTGCGGGCGCGGGAGGATTGGCAGGACATCGCGGTCGTCATACTCACCGCCAAGGACATCACCGCCGACGAGCGGCAGCTCCTGCAAGGCGAGGCGGACCAGATATTGACCAAGGGCAACACCACCTATCGCGAACTCGCCGAACAGCTGCGCGGATTGAGCCCGACCGGCACGGCCGCGCCCGCGTGAGGTCCGCCACGCTGGGGCGAGTAGTGGGGCGGCCGATCGCCCTCGGCCCGCGGCTGGTCGCGCTCGCGCTGCTGCTCTATGCGGGCCTGGTGCTGCTTCGGATGCCGAAGATCGTGCTGAAAGGCCGCTTCTGGGCCGAAGAGGGCGCGGTCTTCTTCGCCAATGCCTGGACGCTCGACCCGCTTCATGCGCTGGCGGTGCCGGTCGGCGGTTACCTCAACCTCGTCGCCAACGGGGCGACGCTGGCGGCACGGTGGCTCGTGCCGGTGGCCAACGCGCCCTACCTCACGATCGCGGTGGCGCTCGTGTTCCAACTCGTCCCGCCGTTGATCCTGCTGGCGGCGCGCGATGCGTGGTTGCAGCCCTGGCCGGTCCGGCTGGCCGGGGTGGCACTGCTGCTGGTGGTGCCGGGCTCCGACGAGATCTGGCTGCAGACGCTGCATTGCCAGTTCGAGCTGACCGTGGCGTGCGGCCTGATCCTCGCGCTCGAGGTGCCGCGCGGCGGGCGCATGGCGTTCGCGCTCGGTCTGCTGGTGCTGGCGCCGCTCTGCGGCCCCGGCGCCATCGCGCTCACGCCGCTGTTCCTGCTCCGGGCCCTGCTGGACCGCACGCCCGGCCGGGCGCTTCACTTCGCCGCCCTGGCGTCCGGCAGCGCGGTGCAGATGATCGGCTTCTTCAGTCTCGGGACCGACCGCGGCTACACGCTCGACCCCGGCGCGATCCTGTCGGTGGTGACGGTCAAGAATTTGATGGTGCCCTTCACCGGCATCGATGCGACGGCCGGCAGGGTCGCGGCGCTGCAAACGGCGGTGGCGGCCGGCCATGTCCCGCTACTGGCGATCGCCGCCCCGCTCGTGGTGTTCGGCGGGCTCACGGTCGTGATCTGGCGGGCCGGCAATCGGCCGGCATTCTGGTTGCTCGCCGCGGCCGCGGCCGCGGCGCTGTCGGCCTATATCGGCGCGCTCGACGGCACCCTCGCGCTGATCCACCCCCGCGCCGGCGCCCGCTACGCCTTCGTGCCGCTCTCGTTGACGGCACTCAGTGTTCTGGCGCTGGCCGCCGGCCGCCATCCCTTCTGGCGCTGGCCGGCCGCCGCCATCTGCGCGTGGCTGCTGATCGTGGGAACGCGCGCCTACACCACGCCGTGGCAGCCGGTGAGCGACGGCCCGTCCTGGCACGAGCAGGTTGCGCTATGGCATGCCGACCCGGCCTATGTCATGCGTCTCTGGCCGGCGCCGTGGACACTCACGCTCCCGCCGGAGTAAGCGGGCGTACGACGGAGATCTTCATGCATCCTGCGATCCGGCTGGCCTCGCTCGGCCTGTTGGCGGCGTCGCTCTCGCACCGGGCCGTTGCCGCCGAGCAGCGGCCGATCGTCATCGAGTTGTTCACCGCGCAGGGCTGTGCCTCATGCCCGCCGGCCGACGAGATGATCAACGACCTCGCCCGCACCCGCAAGGATCTGCTGCCGCTCGCCTTCCATGTCGATTATTGGGACCGGCTCGGCTGGAAGGATCCGTTCTCCAGCCCCGAGGCCACCGAGCGCCAGCGCGTCTACACGATGCGCGGCACCGACCCGACGCTGTTCACCCCCGAGATGATCGTCGACGGCGCGCAAGCGGTGGTGGGCTCCGACCCCGACGCGATCGACCAGGCGATCGACACCGCGATGGACGAAGCGGTCACGTTGGCCACCGTGTCGGTCAAGGCCTCGGCCGGCGACGTGGTCGTCGCGGTCGGACCCGGCACCGGCGCCGCCGACATCGTGCTGGTCGGCTACGATCGCTCGCATGTGACGGCGGTCGGCCGGGGCGAGAATAGCGGCCGCACGCTGACGGAATGGAACGTCGTCCGGTCGGTCCAGAGCATCGGCGCGTGGACCGGGGCGGCGCTGTCGATCCGGCAGAAAGCGCCGGCCGGGCAGTTGCTGGCGGTGCTGCTGGCGGCACCGGACGGGCGCATCGTCGGCGTCGCCGCGCCCCGGCGGTAACCGACCCATGCGCGTCTGGGGTTGGTTCGCCATACCCTAGACCCCATTGTTCGTTCGATGATGTTCAAGATCAAGCGTCGATGAGTCCGTCCGATGTGGCGATGCCGAAACCCTCGCCGCGGCGCACCCGGGCCCGGGCGGCCTGGGACCAGGAGCTCCACGCGCCGCTGTCGCTTGCCGGGACGGGCGATGCTGGCGCGCCGGAGACCTGGTTCCTCGGTCCGCGCGCCGAGAATGCCGGCATCCTCGTCGAGCTGATCGTCGCCGCGATCAGCAGCCACGCCGAGTCCCGCCGCGCGTTCCATCCCGAGGACCCGAGCCACGTCACGCCGCAGGTGCGCGCCTCGCCCGAATACGCGGCGGGCATCGAGCGGCTGCGGCGTGAAACCCATAAATTGTTGGACAAACTGCGCCTTTCGGCGCCGTTCGCCAGCATGCGCTACCAGGGCCACATGCTGTGGGACGTGGCGCTGCCGGCGACGATCGGGCAATTCGCGGCCGGGCTGTACAACCAGAACAACGTCGCCGCCGAAGCCTCGCCCGTCACCACCCGGCTCGAGGTGGAGGTCGGCAACGACCTGTGCCGGATGCTGGGCTATACCACGGTGGATGATCCGACCAGCACGCCGGGTCAGACGGTCGGGTGGGGCCACATCACCAGCGGCGGCACGGTCGCCAATATCGAAGCGCTCTGGGCGGCGCGCAATCTCAAATATGCCGGCGTGGCGCTGCGGGCCGCGATCCGCGAGGTGCCGCTGCTCGCGCCGGCGCGGGGGTTGGAGGTGCCGCTCTGGGGCGGCCAGACGGCGCGGCTGATCGACCTCGATAGCTGGACGCTGCTCAATCTCGATCTGGACACGCTGGCCGGGTTGCCGGCGGCGTTGGCCGCATTCGGGATCGCGAGCGAGGACGCGACGGCCGCGCTGGGCGGCTACACGCTGCAGAATGTCGGCCTGATCGGCTTCTACCGCAGCTTCATGCCCGACCTGCCGGAGCCGCCGGTCTTCCTGGTCGCGGCGACCGGGCATTATTCCTGGCCGAAAGCGGCCACGCTGCTCGGGCTGGGCCAGAATGCCTGCCTGGTCCAGCGCGTCGACATGGATGCGCGGCTCGACCTCGAATATGTCGAGGTGACGCTCGACAAGCTGCTGCGGCGGCGCACGCCGGTGCTGGGCGTGGTCGCGGTGATCGGCAGCACGGAGGAGAGCGCGGTCGATCCGCTGACCGGCTTGCTCGATCTGCGCGCCCGGTTCAACGCGCGCGGGATGAACTTCGCGATCCATGCCGATGCCGCGTGGGGCGGCTATTTCCGCGCCATGTTGCGCGAGGGCGACGGCCCGTGCCTTCCCGACGGCATCCCGACCATCGCCATGAGCGACTACGTTCGGGCGCAATACGAGGCACTCGGGCGGGCCGACAGCATCACCGTCGATCCGCACAAGGGCGGCTACATCCCGTATCCGGCCGGCGCGCTGTGCTACCGCAACTCGGCCTTCCGCGACGCGATCTCGCTGCGGGCGCCGGTAGTGTTCCATAGCCAGACGGAGCCGACGGTCGGCGTCTATGGCGTCGAGGGCTCCAAGCCGGGCTCGGCGGCTGCTGCCGTATGGTTGGCGCACCGGGTCATCCGGCCGGACCGCAGCGGCTACGGGCGGATCCTCGGCCAATGCATGTGGACGTCCAAGCGCCTGTTCTGCCGCCTGGCCACGCTCGACGACCCGCGCTTCGGGATCACGCTGTTCAACCGCACCCCGGCCGAGCGCCGCCGCGCCACTGGCCGGGTGCTCAACGCCGAGCGCGCGATGCTGCGGCGGTTCGCCGAGCTGGACAATGCCGGGCTGGAGGAGCTGTTGCACGGCGACAAGGGCGCCCGCGAGCTGTTCCGGCAGATCGGCTCGGACCAGGTCATCCTCGCCTTCGCGCTGAACCCCAAGCTGCCGGACGGCTCGCCGAACCCCGACCTGGCCCGGGCCAACGCGTTGAACGAGCGGGTGTTCACCCGCTGCAGCGTGATCGAGCCGCGGGTGGACCTGAACGAGCTCGAGCTGATCCTCACCAGCTCGCGCTTCGACCCGGCGATCTACGGCCAGGGTTTCGTCGACCGCTTCTGCCGCCGCATGGGCGTCGTCGCCCCGCCGCGCGAGGGGGTGGACTTCCTGATCTCGACCACGATGGACCCCTGGACCACCGAGGCCGGCGGCACCGACTTCCTCGTCGTCATCGAGGAAGCGCTACGCCGGTCCGCGCACCGCGCGCTCGACGAGCTGGAGTTGATGCAACATTAGCGGGCCGGAATGATGGCGGTCGGGATTAGTGGGTCGTCGGTGACGGGCGTGCCGGAGATGTGCTGGTAGGTGCCGTAGATCAGCAACCCGGTCGGCAGGTCCTTCCAGATGGTCGATACCGAGCGGTAGACGTTGCCGTTGGCGCCCTCGCGATAGTGGGCCAGCTTGACGGCATCGTAGGTCTTGCCCAACAGGCTGATGTGCTCGACGCCTTCGTTGCGGATGAGGTCGTGGAACGCGTAGCCGGGTCCCATGTCGACGTCCAAGCCCTCGACGGCGCCGGTGCCCCCGCGCATCGCTCTGGTCAGGGCGGGATAGGCATCGGCCGCGCCGGGCCAGTCGGTCAGCCAGATGCCATACCAGCCCTGCACCGCTTCCCCGCCGACCCGCATGCTGCAGAGATCCGGCTTGCCGGGCACCGCGCCGAGATATTCCATCGTCGGGCCGCCTTTCTGCTCGACCCGGCTCCCCGGCGCCGGGCAAGAGCGCGGCGTCACCGGTCCGCTCGTGGCGTCCGTGTTGGCGCCGACGATCAGCGGCGGGAAGTTGCGCGCGGCCTGTTGCAGGCCGGCAGTGCCGAGCGTGGCTTGCGGCGCCACGCATCCGCCCAGTCCCAAGACGGCCATCAGCCACACTGCCCGCATCCCGTCTCTCCTCAGCCGAATCCGGCTGCCTTATACCCTGCCCCGCCGGTATTACGTCTAGCGGCGCCGGATGGCGGACGGGTCCAAGCCGGGGATAGGAGGATTGGTGCCTCCCGCGGCGCCCGTTCCTGGTTGCGGACGTAGGCCCTGGCCGCCGCGACCGCCATCGCCGAAGCGGTTGCCCCGGTCTGACCCGTCCGGTGCCGCTCCGAAGCCGAGCGAACGGTTCGGCATGGGCGCGGGCTCGAAACTCTGCGCCGCGCCTGCGCCGCGCCCGAGCCCATCCCTTGATGTCGGCGCCTGCTGGAAACGGTCGCCGGCGGGGCCGGCCCCGCTGGGGGCCAAGCCGGGGCGGATGCTGGTGGCCGCGCTCGGGACCAGCGAATTGATCCGCATGCCGCCGCTATCGGTCCGCTGGAATTCGATCACGCTGCGGCCCGGACCGATCGGTCGGCTGCTGGCCGGCGCCTGGGAGAGCGGCAGCGTTCCGAGATACGGCGGTCTTTCCCCCGGCCCGGCGAAGCCTTCGAGGATGAAGCTGCTGGTATAGCCGCCGAAATACGCCACCGGGTCGGACGCGAGCAGGTCGGGCGCGACCGAGGCGGCGCGCAGGATCCCGTCGTCGTAAACCCCGGTGATGCTCACCGGCAGTCCCGGCACGAGCACATCGGGCCCCGCGACGACCGGCAACGTGCCGATGCGGTATCCGCCCTCGACCTGCTGGACCACGCCATGAACGAGGAAGGTCCGGGTCGAGACCAGGTCCAACCGGGTGGCCGCGATGGCCCCCGTGGGGCCGCGCAAGCCGCTGACCGCGACCCACTGGCCGAGCGCCGGGGCGGTGCGGAGCCAGGTTTCCGGCGAGAGCAGAACAATCTGCCCCGCGACCTGCAGCCGGTCCGGCGCGATCATCTCGATGGGACCCTCGACCTCGTAACGCACCGTGACCCGGCGCGCGTAGAGCGCATCCGCCGGGCCGGCCGCCTCGACCGCGGCGACCTGCCCCGCCCGCAGCGCCTGCTGATTGGACGCGGCGCCGCCGATCTCGATCGGCACATCGGCCGGCAGCGCGACCTCGTGACCGGCCAGGCAGATGCTGGCGAAGCCGGTGACGACGCCGACGATGCCGGTGCCGCCGATGCCGCGCTCGGCAATCCGGGTGGGCGCGCCGGTGCCGCCGATGCCGCGCTCGGCAACCACCGGACCGCCGTCCGGACCGACCTGGCAGACCGGCCCGGCCGCTACCGTCGGGGCCGGTCGGGGCGTCGGCGCGCATGCGGCCAGGGCGGCCGCCAGGGTTAGCCACCCCACGCACGCCCGCTGCGTCACGGGGATGCGTCCGCCTCGGCGTAGACGAACACGCCGAGGTTGACCCGGTGGCAGCGCGTCTCGGTCTCGTCCGCCTCGCGGTCGTCGCGATCGGCGATCGCCATCGCGGTCCGGTTCAGTTCCAGCAGCGCGCTCTCGGCCACGAGCCGGGCCGCCGCCTCGATCGCGGCAGCGGCGCCGGCGCTCAGCCCGTCGTAATGCGCCGCACGGTCGAGAAAGCGCGGCCCGTCCGGCGGCGCCGCCACGTTGCGCGACCCGGCCGAGAGATGGTCGCGCATGTTGCGGGCAAAGAAGAACATCTGCTGGTCACGGTCGCCCCGCGGCACGAAGGCGGCGTGCTCGAGCCGGATCATTCCATCCGCGTCGACGATGGCGACCCCCGCGGCGATCCACTCGTCGAGCAACGCGCGCGGACGCACGTCGGTCGTCACGTCTGCCACCAGCGCCTCGAGCGATGGCGCCGGGCCCGTCCGCCGCAGCGGCAATGGCCGGCCATCGGCATCGGTCAGGTCCGGCCGGGCCAACCACAGGGCGACGACGCGGCTGGAGAGGCTCAACGACCCGGTCGACACCAGGTCGGCAACTTCCGGCTGCTCGCGCAGGCGCCGGATCTCCTTGCGATGCACGCCGGTGATCAGGCTGACCCGGCTATCGGTGCGCGCTTGCGGGTCCGGCAAGACGTCGTTGAGGGCGACGTCCACATAGAGGCTGCGGAGCAGGTCGTTGAGCGCCGGGAAGGTGAGCCCGGCCTGGATGCAGAGCCGGATGAGCGGTCGCAGCAGCGCGGTCAGCGCCCGGGACAGCAACTCGGGCGGCGGCGGCAACGGCCGCTCCGGCGGCGAGATGGCGCTCATGATGAACGGTCAAGCCACGGCAAACCCCGACGATGAAAGACATGGCAAGACACGGGAGAGACCTATGTGGGAAAAAGACACACGTCAACATGAGAGGCCACGTGTGTAGCGCCGGACAGCTGTGGTGTGGCGATGATGCCACCAATCGAAGCACGGGGCGTTAGACTGCAAACGGCTGCGAGTGCAATGGAATGGATCAAATCGCCCAAACGACGGCCCAGGCCCCCGGTTTCTACCGCTACAAGCTCGGCGACTTTCACGCGATCGCGTTGCACGACGGGGTGCTGACGCGCGACCGGCCGAGCGGGTTCGTGACGAACGCCGACGACGCGGCGGTGTCCGCCGCCTTCGCCGAGGCGGGCATGCCGGCGGACAAATTGACGCTGACCTTCAACCCGCTGGCGATCGAGACGCCGGCCGGGCTCGTGTTGATCGACACTGGCTTCGGCGAGAGCGGCCCGCCGACCGCCGGCCACATGCTCGCCAGTTTGAAGGCCGCCGGGTTCGAGCCAGGCGACGTCTCGACCGTCATCGTCAGCCATTTCCACGCCGATCACATCCTGGCACTGCGCCGCAAGGACGGATCGCGGATGTTTCCCAACGCCACGCTGATGGTGCCGCAGGGCGAGTGCGACTATTGGTTGGACGAAGCCAAGATGAACGCCGCGCCGGAGGCGGCCCGATCGCATTTCGAGCTGGCCCGCCAGATCATGGACGGGCTCGAGATGCAGCGTTTCGGTTGGGGGGACGAGATCCTGCCGGGCTTCACCTCGGTGCAGGCGGACGGGCACACGCCGGGGATGTCGGCCATCGAGATCACCTCCGGGGGCGAAAAACTGCTCTACGTCGCTGATATCACCAATAATCCGCTGCTGTTCGCGCGGCATCCGGACTGGCGGGCCATGTTCGACGTCGATCCGGAGCAGACCATCCGCACCCGGCGGCGTATCCTCGACCGCGCCGTCGCCGAACGACTCCGGCTCCACTTCTTCCACGCCCCATTTCCGGCGACCGCCTACCTCGCCAAGAACGGCGACGCCTACGAGTACCTTCCGGCCCTCTGGACGTCGTGACCGCCGGTTTACTGCACCAGCTTGCAGCCACCTTCCGCCATCGGGCGGAAGGCTTGGTCGCCGGGGATCGTGGAGATCAGCTTGTAATCGTCCCAGGGTCCCTTCGATTCCGACGGCTTCTTGACCTGGAAGAGATGGAAATCGTGCAGCGCGCGGCCGTCCTGGCGGACTGACCCCTTGCCGAACGCGTCGTCGTCGGCCGGGGTGGATTTGATGGTGGCCATCACCGTTGGCGCCTCGGTGGTGTCGGTCTGCTTGACGGCTTTGAAGTAGTGCACCAGCCCCGAGTAGACGCCGGCCTGCAGCATCGTGGGCTTGGCGCCATGCATCCGGGCGGCAAAGCGGGCCGAAAAGGCGCGGCTGCGGTCGTCGAAATCCCAGTAGAACGGGGAAGCGAGGTAGAGCCCCTGCGCCACGTCGAGCCCGATGGACTGCACGTCGGTGATCAGCACCAGGAACCCGGCCAGCCGCTGCTGCCCCGTGCCCATGCCGAACTCGCGCGCCTGCTTCATCAGGTTGATCAGGTCGATCGTCGCGTTGGCGAACCCGACCACCTGCGCGCCGCTGGACTGCGCCGTCAGCAGGAACGACGAGAAATCGGACGCGAAGGGCGGGTTCTTGACCGAGCCCACGACGCTGCCGCCGAGCGCCTTGATCGCCGCGGTGCCATCCCGCTCGAGCGCCGCCCCGAAGGCATAGTCGGCGCTGATGAAGAACCAGCTCTTGCCGCCTTGCCCGACCAGCGCCTTGGCCACCGCGCTGCTGGTGGCATAGGTGTCGTAGGTCCAATGCACGGTGTTGGGCGAGCAGGCGGAGCCGGTCAGGTCGCTGGTGCCGGGTCCCGAGGCGATGAAGATCGTCCGCTTGGCGCCGCGCACGGCCTCGTTGACGGCGAGCCCGGCTGAGGAGAACGGCACGTCGGCGACGACGTTGACCGCCCGGTTGGCCATCCAGTCCCGCGTGATGGTCGAGGCGATGTCGGCCTTGTTCTGATGGTCGGCGCTGATGACCTCGATGGTGATCCCCGGCAGCATCGCCTGCGCCTCTTCGGCCGCGAGCTGGGCGGCGACGACGGACCCCTCGCCGGCCGCGGTGGCGTTGCCGCCGGTGAGATCGGTCAGGACGCCGATGGTGATCTTGTGCCCCTCGATCTCGGCCGCCGCTGGCCCGGCGAACCCGGCCAGTATCGTCAACGCCAACAGCATCCGCCGCATCATGTTCCCCCGCGTGTTTTGCGGGACGCTACAGGCAGCGTGGCGCCTTGACGAGAGCCTAGCCGCCGCCCGGTGACGGGCTTGCCGCCATCCGCGCCGCCTGCGACGCTCGGCTCAAACAAAGGGGGGATGTCAGCAATGCAGGGTGTCGTGTTCAGCGGAGAGAAGACGCTCGAGATCACCAGCGTGCCGGACCCGGCGCCGGGTCCGACGGAGGTCGTGCTCGAGATGAAGGCCTCCGGCATGTGCGGCAGCGATCTCAAATTCTACCGCCGGCCCAAGGATTTCAAGTTCATGTCGCTGGGGCTGAAGGAGCCGGACGGGCCGGTGATCGCCGGGCACGAGCCGTGTGGGGTCATTGCCGAGACGGGGCGGGACGTGCCGCAAGGGCAGTGGTCGCGCGGCGACCGGGTCATGGTGCATCATTATGCCGGCTGCACGGTGTGCCCGCACTGCCGCACCGGCTGGACGCAGATGTGCGTCGAGGGGGCGACGGTCTACGGCGTCAACGGCAATGGCGGGCACGCCACCTATATGAAGGTGCCAGCGAGCACGCTCGTTCGGCTCCCCGAGGCGCTCAGCTTCTCGACCGGCGCCGCCATCTCCTGCGGCACCGGCACGGCGTTCGGTGCCTTGGTCCGCATGCAGGTCACCGCGCGCGACACGGTGGTGATCATCGGGCAGGGACCGGTCGGCCTCTCCGGGACGCAGCTCGCCGCCGCCATGGGCGCCCGCGTCATCGCGGTGGACATCAGCCCGGAGCGGGCGCGCCGCGCCGGCGAGTTAGGCGCGCATGAGACGATCGATGCCAGCAGCGAGGACCCGGTCGAGCGCGTACGCGAACTGACCGGCGGGGTCGGCGCATCGCGCACCATGGACACCTCCGGCACCGCGGCGGGCCGTTCGGTCGCGGTCCGGTGTGCGGCGCCCTGGGGCATCACCGGGCTGGTCGGCGAGGGCGGAACGCTGACCGTCGACGTCAGCCCGGAGGTGTTGCGCAAGCAGCTCACCATCGTCGGCTCCTGGACGTTCTCGACCGTCGGGCAAGCCGATTGCGCCCAGTTCGTGGCCCGGCACCAGATCGCCGTCGACGCGTTGTTCAGCGACCGCTGGTCGCTCGACCAAGCCGAGGAGGCCTACGTCAAGTTCGACGGGCAGGCGAGCGGCAAGGCCGTGTTCCTGATGTAGCTATTGGGGGACGGGGAGGGCGGCGAGGTAGGCGGCGATTGGGTCGATGTCCTCGTCCGCGATCGGCGCCTTGTAGGTGCTTCGCATCTTTGTGACCTCGCCGAGCCAGGTGGCTTTGTTCAGCGCCGGCTGGGTGAGGATCATGCCGGGCGAGTGGCAGGCGGTGCAGTTGTTGGTGACCAACTCGGCGCCGGGTCCGGGCGGCAGCGCGCGGTCGCTGCCGGGGAGCTCGACGGTGACGGCACGCAACGTCACGGGCTGCGCCAGCGTGCCGTGACTGGCGGTGAGGAGGCCGAGGGCGGTTAGCCCGCCGATGAGGGGCGCGTAGGACATGGGCTTCCTCAGGCAGCAGCGAGGTGGACGGATTCGACGACGCTGCGCAGGTAGCCGCCGGCGTTCCAGTTGGCTTCCATCGGCTGCACCTCGTTCTTGCTGTTGGTCGCGCGCACCATCGCCACGAGGCCGGTCGGCGACGCGGTCGTGTCGGCCGTCCAGC
Organism: uncultured Acetobacteraceae bacterium; assembly: GCA_964657565.1. Lineage (GTDB taxonomy): Bacteria > Pseudomonadota > Alphaproteobacteria > Acetobacterales > Acetobacteraceae > JAVVHH01. The sequence goes on along the minus strand of CAZZVQ010000009.1, from coordinate 32,283 downwards.
GGCGGAAGCTGAACTTGCCTTCGTCCGCCCCGAGCGTGGCCGGCATCCAGGTCGCGCCCTTGTCATAGGAGAGGTCGACGGCGGTGACCCCGCAATCGCCGCCCATGGCGATCCCGCGCAACCTCACCGGCGCACCAGGTTCGACGATGGTGCCGTCGGTCACGTTGGTGAAGAAGGAGCGTGGCACCATGCGGTTGATCGGCTCGGTCGGGAAGCCGGTCTCGCCGGGCTTGACGTTGGCACCGGGCGTCTTGGGGATGAGATACGCGGTCTTCATCCAGTAATTATCATCCGGCTTGTCGAGCACTTCGATGTCGTTGAGCATCTTGACCCAATAGGTCGAGAACCAGCCCGGCACGACGAGGCGCAGCGGGAAACCGTTCAGCAGCGGCAGTTGTTCGCCGTTCATCTGATAGGCGAGCATCACCTCGCCATCGCGCGCATGATCGATCCCCAGCGATTTCATGAAGTCAGGCGCGGTGTCGATCGGCGGCTGGTCGAGCCCGGTGAAGCGCACCGCGACGGCGCCGGGCTTCACGCCGGCCTGGTCGAGCACGTCGCGCAGCCGCACGCCGCCCCATTTCGCGTTGCCCATCGCCCCGTTCGCCCATTGGCCGCCCGCCACCCGCGGCTGGAACAAGCCGCGCGAGTTGCCGGAGCATTGGTTGATCGCGGCCAGTTCGACCCGGGGCAGGGACAGGATGTCCGCCATGCTGAGCGACAGCGCCCGGTTCACGTGGCCGCGCACGGCGACGGTGAATGTAGCGGGATCCACCGTTTCGGGGATGACGGACCAGTGCCAGCGGACGAAGAAACGGTCGTTGGGCGTGAAAACGCCCTGGTCGAACACCTCGAACGGGGTCTCCAGCAGCGGTGGCCGGGTCCGCTGCAGCACCATGGCGCCCTTTTGCGGGAAGGCGGTGGTGAGCTCCCGCTGATGAGGCTGGCCGTTGAGGCGCAGGTCCACCGTGTCCGCGGCCCAAGCTCGCGCAGCCACCGCCGACGCTCCCAGCGCGCCAGCGCCGGCGATGAAGAAACGGCGGCCCGATAATGCCATGGCGTTCCCCGTCCGTTGTTGCCCCTCCATTAGTGGCAAATCGGGAGCGACGCGACCACTAGCTCGCCGGCGCGGCTCCCGGCGGAAGCGGCAGGACCTTGATCGCGTGCCACGTGGTGTCGGGCCCATAGGATTGACCCGAGATCTGCTGCTCGTAGGTCTGCAAGCCGACACCGGTCTTCACGTCCCGCCAACTCGTGATCAGCGAGTGGTAGGTGTTCCCCTCGATCCCGTTACGCTCATGCATGACGCGCAGCGTGGCGTAGCGCCGACCATCGACGACCAGATCCTCGAAGCCCTCGTTGACGAAGGTGTCGACCCACTGCATGCCCGGAGCCGAGCGCGTGATGAAGCTGGCGCGGGCGTTGACCCCGGCGAGGATCACCGACTTAATGGCGGGGTAGGCGTCGCCGGCGCCGGGCCAATCGGTCTTCCAGATGCCATAGTAATAGTCGCCCGTCTCGCCCGAGCGCGTGATGCGGCAGAGATCGGGGATGTTTGGCACGCTCCCGAGGTTATCGATCACCCCGCCGCGGGAGCGGACGATCTCGACCGGAACGGTCGGGCAAGCGGCTGGGCTCTGACCCTGCGCGTGGGCCAGGCTGGCTGCGAACGAACACAGAGCAAATCCAGCGAGTGCCGCCGCCATCATATAAAGACGCTTGATCATATAACTCGATTTCTCCCGCCAGTTCTCACCGGCGAGTCCAGTCTAGCACCCGTTGGTTAACGGTTGGTGTAGCGCGAAGAGCGTGTCAGGCCGCGCGTTTGCGCTTGCCCTTGGCTGCCCGGCCTTGACCCGGCGCCGCCACCTTCGCCCGTTCCAGCACCAACCGCGCATAATCGTCCATGTCACCCTCGAACGGCGCCACCGTGTTGTCCGCCGCCAGCCACAGCCGGTCCGCGACCAGCTCCATCAGCGACCGGTCGTGGGTGATGAGGATGACGGCGCCGCCATAATCGTTGAGCGCATCGAGCAGAGCCCGGCGGCTGTCGATGTCGAGGTGGTTGGTCGGCTCGTCCAGGATCAGCAGATGCGGCGCGGCCATGGCAACGAGGTTCAGTAGCAGCCGCGCCCGTTCGCCGCCCGACAGGTTCGCCGCGGTGGTCGACTGCTTCTCGAAGCCGATGCCCCACATCGCCAGGCGCGACCGGTAGGATTGCTCGCTATCCTCGGGCCGGGCGCGGCGGAGGATGTCGAGCGGGGTGTCGTCCGGGTCGAGCGCCTCGATCTGGTGCTGATGGAACCAGCCGACGCCGATGCGCCGCTCGCGCTGCATGTGCCCGGCCGAGAGCGTGAGCGCGCCGGCGGCGAGCTTGGCGAAGGTGGATTTACCCGCGCCGTTGACGCCCAGCAGACCGATCCGGTCGTCGACGTCGAGGCGCAGGTTCATGTCGCGCAGCACCGGGTCGCCGTCATAGCCGACGCTGGCCGCTTCGAGCCGCATCAGCGGCGGGGCCAGCGGGCGCGGCGGCGAGGGCAGGGTGAACGGGGCCGTATGCTCGCCCGAGATGGCGGCGATCGGCTCGAGCTTGGCGAGCCGCTTGATGCGCGACTGCGCCTGTGCCGCCTTGCTGGCCTTGGCGCGGAAGCGGTCGACGAAGCTCTGTAGGTGCGCCCGCTCGGCCTCCTGCTTGACCCGCGATGCCGCCTGCAACCGGCGCTTCTCCGCAACCCGGCGCTCGAAATCGTCGTAGCCGCCGGGATACAAATCGAGCTTGCCGTCAGAGAGATGCAGGATGGCGTTGACGGATTGGTTCAGCAATTCGCGGTCATGGCTGATGATGAGCGCGCTATTCGGATACTTGGCGAGCCGGGCTTCGAGCCACAGCGCCCCTTCCAGGTCGAGATAGTTGGTGGGCTCGTCGAGCAGCAGCAGATCGGGCTCGGCGAACAGGGCCGCCGCCAGCGCCACCCGCATGCGCCAGCCGCCGGAGAACTCGGCCATCGGCCGCGTCAGATCCTCGGTCGAGAAGCCGAGGCCGGCCAGGATCTCGCTTGCCCGGGCCGGGGCGCGATCGGCGTCGATCTCGGCCAGGCGGGCGTAGATATCGGCGATCCGCTCCGGTTCGGCGGTCTCCAACTCGGTATATAGCGCGTCACGCTGCTCGTCGGCGGCCAGGATCGTGTCGAGTAGGTTGACCGGCGTGGCCGGATGTTCCTGATCGACGCTGGCGATGCGGGCGCCGCGGGGCAGCTCGATGGCGCCGCTATCGGGCGACAACGTCCCGAGAATGAGACGGAACAGGGTCGACTTGCCCACGCCATTGCGGCCGACCAGCCCCACTTTGGTGCCGGTGGGCAGTGTGACGGTGGCACGGTCGAAAAAACGCCGTCCCCAGGCGTTGAACACCAGGTCGTCGATCCGGAGCATGTGGAACCCAGCAGAAGAAGGGGGCTGTTTAACTCGACTGGTGCGCTGCAACAACTGCCGCCTGATCCGAATGCGGCGCCGGTCTTAAGTCTTCGTTTAGGCATTCCCGGCATGATCGAGCGCGCGACGACCAGTGCCAGCCGCGCGGAGATGACCACGATTTCTGAAACTGCTGTAGCTTCCCAGAACGGGGCCAGCCGATCGTGGTGGTTGATGTCGCTTGGGATCAGTGTCGCGCTCTGCATGATGGCTCTCGGCAGCTTCGCCTTGCTGGCGAGCCGTCACGACGCCTGGAAACAGGCCGAGCGAGGTGCGGGCAACGTGCTGCTCGCGCTGGAGCGGGATATCGGCCGCAACATCACGATCGTGGACCTGTCGCTCCAGGGCCTGATCGAGGCCTTGGCGGAGCCGGGGATCGATGCGGCGACCCCGGGGGTTCGGTATCATGCCTTGTTCGACCGCTCGGCGACGGCGGAAGACCTGGGCGCGCTGCTGGTCCTCAACAAAGACGGCCAGATCGTAGAAGACTCGACGTCGGCTGTGCCGCACGACGTGAACTTGGGCGATCGGGACTATTTCAAGGTCCATGAGCACGATCCAGGTGTCGGACTGTTTGTCAGCCGCGCATTCAGGAGTCGGATCGGCGGCGGCGATTTCAGGTTCTCCATCAGCCGGCGTGTTCCTGATGCGACCGGCGCATTTGCCGGTGTCGTGTCGGCATCTCTTCGCCTGAAATATTTCCGTCACCTGTTCGACAAGCTGCAGGTCGGGAAGCAAGGCACGATCTCCCTTATCCGCACCGACGGCCACATGTTGGTCGGTTCCCCGTTCAGAGCGGAGGATATCGATGTCGATCTGGCGCCATACAAATCCAATGTCACGCGGCTGTTGCAGGACCGTTCGGGACAGTATGTCGCCGTCTCATCGACGGACGGGGTCGAGCGGCTCTACACGTTCCGCCGTATCGGCGACCTACCGCTGGTACTCGCCGTCAATCTGTCGACCGAGGAAATCTACGCGCCATGGCGGCGCAAGGCGATGGTGATCGGTCCCGTCATCGTCCTGCTCTGTGCGGCGGCGGTCGCATCGTCGCTGCTGTTTCAGCGCGAGATGACGCGCCGGGCCAAGACGGAGCGGGCCTTGGCGATGGCCGCCCAACAACTCTCGGTGCTGGCCGCGACGGATGGGCTGACCGGATTGGTCAACCGTCGCGCGTTCGACGTCGCGTTCGAGCGCGCCTTCCGCGGGGCCGTGCGCCACGGGACGCCGGTGGCGGTGTTGATGCTCGATGCCGATTTTTTCAAATCGTTCAACGACACGTATGGCCATCTCGCCGGGGACGACGTGTTGCGCGCCATCGCGGCCTGCATGAGGAAGCACGTGCGACGGCCAGACGACATGACGGCCAGGTTCGGCGGCGAGGAATTCGTGGCGCTTCTGCCCGACACGAGCCCCGAAGCGGCCCACGGCATGGCTGAACGCATCCGAACCGCGGTCGAGGAGCTCGAGATCGAGCACGCGGCACATCCGATCGAACACGTGACGGTGAGCATCGGGGTGGCCACGATGACCCCTCGCGTCGGGTCCACTGGGACCGAGTTGCTGCAACTCGCCGACAAGGCGCTTTATGCCGCCAAGCGGGACGGCAGAAACTGCGTCCGCGCGATCGCGGCCAGCAATGGCTACGATGCCAGTCTAGGCTTCGACGAGTTCGTCCCGCCCGGCGAAACGCCCGCCCGGGAGGCCGACCTGGAGATGGCCGAGCCAGAACGACAGGCAGCTCTCGAGAGTGCTTCCGCTGTCACACCGTCCAGCCGGGTCGTGCCGCCAGAGGCTCGCCGATCCTACACCTTGCAAGGCAAGTGAAACGGGTTTGGGGAGGTTCATCGGAGAACTAGACACGCCGATCGTGCTGGCGCCCGCCTCGCCGTCGTTTCCCACCTCGCCGACGAAAGCCAAAATGGCGCGCCCGGAAAGACTCGAACTTCCAACCCCCAGATTCGTAGTTCCGGGGTTTCGCAGGATTTCCGCTGACCTGTTTGCATAATCTGTCGGATTTTGAGGCAACATGGGCGTTCCGCTTCGGGTTTCGCAAACCAAACTTGGGCTCAATCTCATGTTGCAATCCCTCCAACGATGTCCTATATTTAGGACATCAGCGGATGGGGATCGGCCCCGCCGCAAAGGGCAAAGGGCTCTCAGATGTTCAAGATCACCGCCACCGTCCGCACCGCCGTTCGCCGGGTCATCGCCGACAGCAACCGCTATGATGCCGGCAGCGTCCAAATCAGCCGCACCGGCGTCGTCTCGGCCCGCAAGGACGCCGACAAGACTTTCGCCGGGCACGACGCGCGCCGCTGGGTCGTTGGTTATGTCGGCGACATGGTCACCCAAGAAGGCACTATTCGCGAAGGCTGGTAGAGACGTGAGCAAACTTCTGCACGACTGCGGCGAAGCCCTGTATGGGTCTCGCTGGCAGACGGAAATCTCGCGGGAACTTGGAGTGTCCGACCGCACAATCCGCCGCTGGGCGTCAGGCGCGGACGATGTCGCACCGGGTGTTTGGATAGACCTGCTGCGCATCACGCAAGAACGGGCGATGGCACTAGATAATCTAGCCGATAGGCTGAGGCGGGAGAGCGCGCCAAGTTGAGCCCGCCGGCCCCTACTAGGGCACGGGCGCTTGGCTCCGCTTCGAAATCTGAAGTGACCATTGTGTTCGATGTTTGGGGTGATCGGTGGCGGATTTCTGAAGCTCGCCCTACCGCACACGGGTTCGATATCTTATTGGGCCGCCCCAATATTCCGACTAGACAAGGAAAGACGGTAATCTGCACTGCTGCATTGCTTGAATACTTGCACGGTCGCAGGTACCCTGAACGCGGCGTAGACCTGCCGCTCGGCTCGACAACGGTCAAACGTCTCAAATCAATGCTGGGGCTCGATTGGCATGATGACCATGCGGCTTGGTGGGAGGAGAGGATTTGCGACCTCTGTGACCTGACCATTGAAGAGTTCGGAAGCAGGCATGGTCGAAAACATGGAGCCGTAGAACGAGCGCGCTTGCTCATACTCGGCAAGACGTTGCGTGAGGCTGGATGGTGGCGCGCAGAGCCGGCAAGAGAGTTACTCGCTGGCGAATTACCTCGAGCTGCGGTGGCACAAGCTTTGGGATTATCAGTCGGATCAGTTGGACGGCTACGCTGGATTTTGCGCCAGGAGGTATGATTGTCCCGCCCCCGCAAGCCCAACGCCCTCACGCCCGCAGACCGCAGCCGCAGATCAGTTGCGCGCCGTTTGCAAGCTTGCCGCGTTGAGCTCGTCGGTGGTCTGTTCGGGCGCCCGACTGACGCCAGCAGGCGGTGTCACCGCCTCTCGGTGCCAGGCAGCGGCGTCGGCAAAGGCCTGCTGATAAATCGGCAGCAGATCCGCCTTCGTGAGCGCCCAGACCGAGGCGTAGCAGGACAGATCGCCGCCGACGAATATCCGCCGCTCGAGTTCGCGCCGTCGCATCAGACCCAGTGATTTCTGGCCACTCGCCATCACCCAGCCGCCGAATTGCCGCGATGCCAACTGGCACTGGCCGGCGTTGATCATGGCTATCATCGTGCAGCCGTGCAGGACGCCGGCCCCGAGGTTGTGCACGAACGAGATCAGCGCGGCGGCCTGATTGGCCGTCATGGTGCCGTGGACGTTGGCGCAGATCGCCGCTACCCAGGTCCTCATCTGCTGGCCCAGCAGTAACTTGGCATCGGGCAGCGAGATCGTCATGCCGCGGCGGACAGATGCCCCATTCGGCATGTGCAGCGAGCCGTAACCGATCGTCCAGTTGCCGCTGCCATCGTCGTAGGCTGTCCCGGCGAATCGCTCCACCTGGGCGATCAGGTCGACGGCGAGCTGCGGGACGGACGCGCGGTCCCAGACGGCGGTCACGGCGCCGCCTTTACCGACGCCGCCACTACCGGAGCCGCAGCGGGATTAGCAGGCGGCGATACTGGAATGGCCCCGATCACTTGGCACGCTGCGGCCACGTCCGCCGAGGCAGCGCCCGTGACGGTGACAGGTGCGCCATCGGCGTTGGCGAGAGCAACCACCAGCGGGCCGGCTCCTGTGGCCTTTGCGCAGAACAGTTGGCCGTCCGCGACGGCCTTACTGGTCGCCGCCTGTTGTGCCGTGGTGCACGCTGATAGTGATAGGCCGGCCGCCAGCAGGACGATCACGCCGAGGGTCTTGGCGATCGGCGCCTCATCTGCGGAGATCGCTGGGGGCACAACGGTCACCAGTCCGGAGGTCGGCTGCTTGGTGATCGCGCGCATCGCGTAGCTCCCCGCCAAGACGCACAGGCCGGCGATCAGGGCCGTGGTGGTGTCGTCGAGACCCAAGCCATAGCGGGCCGAGAGCCAGCCGACGGCGCCGGCCGCCAGTGTCCCCCAGGGGCTCTTGCTGGCCAGTAACGGCTTGGCCGTGAGTTGCGTGGCTAGGGTTGGATCGATCGACTGCAAATTGGTGATGAGGCCGGGCAGCGATCGAGCGCCGGCGACAGCGCCGTTGACAGCCGTGGTGGCCGACAGGATTGCCATTGGTCTTCTCCAGGTTTTGAGGGGCGCCCTACCCGGGCCGGGTATTCTTCAGTCGGCAGCGCGTAGATTCGACCGCCGCTCAACGAGGCGACGCGCGTTGTCCTCAAGGATCTCGTCCAGCGGAGGCAGCTGTTCATCCGGCCAGGCTCTGGGCTCTGTTCCGCGCTGAATAAGTGCTGCGTTCACCATCGTCCTGGCATTGTCTAGATCATGCTTGATTTGATGCGACCGCTCTTTCCAGGCACGGGCGATGTCCCACGCCGCATCCGCGGAATGATAGGCCTCGTCTCGCTCGGCCTCGACCTCGATCAGCCGCTTGCGGTAGCGCTCCGCCTCGTCGCGCACCCACACCATGGCCTCGGCGTCGCGCTTGGACATGGCCGCTTGCCGCTCATCAAGCTCGCGCCGCTGCTGTTCCTCTCTGGTTTCAACGACGATTTCGCGTTTGTCTTGCCGCTCCGCACTGAATTTCCAAGCAGTCCAAACCGCCCCTGCCGCTGTTCCGAGCGGGATCAGGGCGCGCTGAATGGTGTCGAGGCCAAGCGACTGCAGCCAAGACTGTTCGGTCATGAAGCCGCGGGTGCGCAGCGCACAAACGAAATCCGGATGATGAGATAGAAATTGGCAAACCACAGCGCGGCGACGGGCCACGCCCAAGGCGGGCAGGGGGTGGGAGGTGACAACATGCTGATCGTGTTGAAACCCCAAATCACGCACAGCACGACCGCGGCGCCGAACCGCAACCATGGCCGATGCCAGCGGTTGTCAATCAGACCAAAGGCGAAAAGCTGTCCAAGGCCGAAGATCATATCGATCCAGCCCCAGGCGTCGCTGTCCCAGAAACGAAGCAGATAGTCGAGCGAGCGCCATGTCGGGAACGGGTCCGTGTAGACCATGGTCCAACCCCACCCGAACGTCGCGAGACCGGAGATCAGCTCCGCCAACCCGACTTGACGCGAGAAGAACAAGCGCAGGGGGAGCAGGATGAATCGCGAGGCCCATTGGCGAATGTGCACCATCAACGGCTCCCCCCGGCTTCGCGCGACACCGTGTAGAGCGCCAAAATGGCGTATGCCGTGTAGGGCACGACGGCGCCCCCGACTGGATTGCCGATGAAAAAGGACACGGCTAGGGCGGCGTGAGCTGTCGCCAGCACGAGGATGCTCCATCGCCGCATCCAAGCGTGCGATGGTGCGATACCGGCGCCGCCGATGACCGCAATGGCCAGAAGCAGCATCCCAAGCTGATCCTCCTTGACGCCGATCTCAACAAAGAGCCGCCACGCCGTGCTGCTGGAGAACGTATCGCCAGGCGCGAACAGCACGCCGCCGAGCCCGGCCATCACGAATGTCAGCGCGGCATGGATCGCTTTGAGCGCGTCGAAGGCCGGCACGCGGCGGTAAGCAGGTGACATCATCGCAGCGCCCTTCAGTTCACTACAGCCCCTTGACCGTGCCGCCCTGAGCCGTCGGCTTGGTGCCGTCGACTTTGGTCGTGGCCTCGACCGTGACCACCGATCCGCCACCGACCATGATGGCCGGGCTGTCGCAGGCCAGGTTGAGCGTGACGTTGCGCAGGACCAAGCCGCCATTGCCGCTCGACGTGTCCTCGGTCGCGTAATCGAGCACCGTGTGGTTGTAGGCGCCGGCCTTCTTGATGATCGTCGCCCCGTCGATGATCGCCGCCGCCACCGTGCCGTCGGGGACGTCGATCGACGCAGCGGAGAACGCCTCATAGGTACCGCCGGTGATCGCCAGCTCGAAGGCCCGGATCTTGGCCGCGTGGCCGCCATTGGGGTTGGTGGACTGCACGTTGTTCAGGGTGACCGAGAGCGTCCCGTGCGACATGTAGATGTTGTGCGTATAGCCGTCGCCGAGGCCGTTATCGTGCAGCTTGGTGTCGGTCACGGTCAGCACGACCGGCACGTCGCCGCCGGCGATGCCGTTCTGGTTGCCGTAGAGCTCGCCACCCTGCACGTCGATGTAATTGGATCCGGTCTCCGGTCGGATCGCCGCGGTGCCCTGCGCCGACCCCTGATCCATCGCGGTGCCGGTGATGACCGGATTGACTAGCAGGAGGTCCGACATCGGCACGATCGCGCCCTTGCCGTGGGCCAGGCTGCCGGTGAGGCCGGTCAGATCGAGGACCGCGCCGGCCTCCCAGATCATCTTGAGCGAGACGGCGATGGCTGGCGGCGCTTCCTTGTAGGTGCCGGGCCCGAGATCGACGGTGTCGCCGTTGGCGGCAGCGGCGATCGCGGCCGAGAGTGTGGGATAGGCGCAGCCGGTCGCACACACCTTGAGGATCTTGCCGGTCGATCCGGGAGCGATGGCGGCGCGGGCCGGCTTAGACGGCATGGTGACGCTGCTGGTGGCCACGGTGGACGTGGTTGCTCCGCTCGCATCCGTCGAAAACGCATCTGGCAGGGCGGCATTATAGAGGCCGCCCATCCCGAAGTTGAATTGCTGGGTCTGCCCGCCGGCTGCGGTCGAGAACACCTTACCCTGACGAACCACTAGCTTGGTGATGGGCGCCTGGTCCGAGCCGCCGCCGAGCGCCGGATTGCCGTTGATGAGATAGCCGTTCGTGGCCGCACCGGCCGCTTGGACCATTTGATGAACGTTGCCGGCGTCATCGCGCAGGTATGGCCGGCCGGAGATCGCCGAACCGAGGCGGATGATGCTGCTGTTCTCGGGGCTTGGGAATGCGGCATTGCCGGGTTCGGCGGGGAAGTATTTGGCGTCACTGGTCGCGGGCGCGCTGGTGGCGCCGCTCGAGGTCGAGCCGGTCGCGACGGGCGCGCTCTGCAGCTGCTTGATCAGCGCCTGGATGTCCGTGTGGAGCGTGTCCAGCTTCGTGCCGAGCGTGACGGTGTCATTGTGCTGCACGCGGCAGGCGATATCGGCCTGGGCGCAGGTCGGCACCGTCTGTGCGACGGCCGGGCCGGCCAGGGATAGAGCCGCGAAGGCGGCGAGGGCGAGGCGCATCAGGTCAAAGCTCCTGCGTCAGGGTTGTAGGGTTGATCGGCGGAGGCTGGGGGCGCGGTGCCGGCAACGGTCGGGTCGGCCGCGACGAGCGAGTAGATGTTGTCGCCGTGCGAGGCGGTGCCGATCCCTTCGCCAGGCCCGATGCGGACGGCCGCCGTCCCATCCCACGGCAGCGAATAGTATCCGTTGGCCGTCTGCAGGATGATCCGCGTGATCGGTTTGAGCGTGATGATGGCCATGTGGCCTCCGTGGCGCCCGAGCCGAGGCCCGGGCGCGCCTCTTGTGGGTTAGATGATGGTCTGCTGACCGGTCGGGGCGTTCGGGTCGGCAGCCTGGGCGGCCGTAGCGGTGGTCCCGGCATCCGAACCCGCCGAAGCGGCATTGCTCTGCGTGGCGCCACCGGTGGCCGCTCCTGAGGCATCTGCGGCGGCGGGGGTTCCGGCTGCGACCGCGGCAGCCAACGCTGCGTTGTTGGCCTTCACTGAAGCATCGAGGTCGGTCAGCTCGGCGAGCTGCTCGTCGGTGGCGCCGGCGTCCTTGGCGCTGGCGAGGGCGGTGGCGAGCTGCGTGGAGAGGCCGGCGATGAACGTGCTGACGCTGGTGATGACGGTGGTCTGCGCCTGCACGTCGGTCTTGAGGTTGGCGATGGCGTCGTCGGTCTTGGTGGACATGGTCCTGATCTCCGCGTGGATTTCGGTGAGTTGCTGGCTGAGCCCTGCCAGCAGGGGATCGACGCCCATGCGGAATACCGCGCGGACGAGATTGCGAAGGGCGTCGATGACGCCGGGAATGGTGGGGGACAGGTCGGCCTCCTCGGGCACTAGGTGATCTTGATCGTAGAGATCAACGTCGTGGCGCCGTTGTTGCCAGCAAAACCCAAGTATCCAGCCGATCCGATGCTCACGTTGAAGTCGTGAAACTGTGCGCCGTTGATGAACACGTGGATCACGCCGCCATCGCCGCTGAAACCGAAGCTGTTGATCGTGCTGGGGTCCAGGACCGTGTTGATGTCGAAGTTGCTGCCGGCGCCATTGGGCGCGAGCGTGGCGCAATTCAACTTACCGCTGGCGCAGTAAATGAAGATGCAGGAGCCATCGCTCTGGACCCGTGTGCGCATCGCAAAAGCCCGGTTGGCAGTGCCCGCCGCGAAGTTGACCTCGATCAGCTTGCCGTCCGGGACAATGCCGGCCGCCAATAGATCGCCCGACGCGGCGGCCGGGATTTGGAGGTTGCCCGCGCCGTCATAGGTGATCGTGCCGGCGTTGGTCCCGCTAAACGCCTTGACCCCCGTCGGCGCGGCCCCGGAAACCCCGGCGAAGCTCATCGGGAACGCGTTGGGCGTCACGATGTGCGGCATGACGATGATCCACTCTGTGGGGCTATGCGCCCGAACGATGGCGAACGTCCCTGGAGTTGAGAGGACAAACGGCCCTGTAAAATGGGTGATGTCCCCGAGCGTCGCGCCCGCCTTGACCCGGATCGTGACGGGGTTGCTGATGCACCAAATGCGGAACGTAGCCCCCGCCGGCCAGCCGCCCGCGTCCAGGGTGAAGTTGTCCCCCGCACTGCCGTAGTTACAGAAAACGTCCGTGGTACCGTAATACGCCGAGCCGGTCGCCGGGTTGGGATCGTGGTCCGGGATCTGACTGGAGCAGCCGTCGCCCATGTTCGGCTGCCAGAGCGTGCCGTTTCCATCGAGCATCGCGATCGGCCGGGCATAGATGTATTGCATCATGTTGCCGTAGGCGAACACCACCTTGGGGCCGCTCGTGGGCGAGCCCATCAAGGCGATCGTGGTCGAGTTCACCCGGTTGCCAATCATCGTGCATTGGGTGCCGTCCGCGACTTCCACGAACCACGGAGGCGAGTTGCCGTCGTTCTCGACCAGCTCGTTGTTCACGAAGAATAGCGGACCGCTGCTCAGGACACGGGCGCGCGTGTTACCCGAGCACGCGCCCGTGGTCTCTATGTGGCACTTCGTGATGTGCAAGGACCCAATGGCGTAGTTGTTGACCGAGTTCTCCCACTCGCCTTGGCGGACAACGTTGTAGTCGATCGACGTGCCCTGAATAAATACAGACCCGCCCTGCGGGAAGTAGGTCCCTTGCTCGTTGGGACCGTAAATCGAGTCTAATTTGAAGCCGTAGTTGTTGTTGGAGAGTGACCCACTAATGAAGTAAAGGGCCTCCATGCTGTCGAGACCGAAGGCTTGATTTTCCCAACCCCACGCTATGTTGTTGCCGCTTCCGGCACAGTACATGAAGCGGATACCGAAAACGTGGTTGCCCCAAATTATCGCTTCGTCGTAGCCGCTCCAGGCCACGTTATGGATGAATATCCCCTGGCAATTGACGAACTGGATCGCGGACGCGCCCGTCGTGTAACCTGTCCAGGCCACGCCGCCGGCATCCCCAGGCGTGGAGACGGCAGAAGCGCCCGCCTGCATGAAGAAGTTGCGCAGCGGTTGCGCCAGGCTCGTCGCGTTCTCGACTGAGATCGCCGGGGTAGTGCCAGTTCCGGCCGTAAGAAGGGTGCAGCCGGGACCGGCGTGAAACCATACATTGCTCGCAGCTTGGAGGCGAAGTTGCTCGGTGACGACCATCTTGGACATGGGCGGCAGCCAAATGACGGTGGTGCCGCGCCGAACTGCCGACGTGCGGATGTCGTATTCGGCCTGCAGCCACGCCGCCGTATCCTGTGCGATCGACCTGGTGGCGCCGCAGTTGGGATACATCGCCAGCGCGGCCGCCTGGGTCATCGTGTGGGGCTGGCCGTCCAGGGGCGCGTTATATGGGGCGCTGCCTAGACTGACGGTCGCGCCGGTATCAAATCGCGGATCGTTCGAACGAGCCGAGATCGTGTCAAGCACAGTGCCTGACCATGTGCCGTTTGCCTTCGGGCCGTAGCAGAGGCCCGCGTTGACATCGACCATGATGTCCCCGTTGGCGCCGGTGCCGCTCGACGGAGCGCCGTTCGTTGCCCCGAACACGTTGGCATCGCCGGCAAGCGTGTAGGTTCTGCCCTGAAACGAAACGTTGCGCGCGTGACTGGCGGCGGCGCTGCCTCCGACAAACCAGATACGCGTCCCGAGCTCGCCGAGGATGCTTATCTTCTCACCGTTGTTCCACACGCCGGTGCCGTTGTTGGTGATGCGGGCGCGCTCTTGCGTCACCGCTGCGTCGAAGGCCGAGCGGGTCAGGTCTTTTGGGAGGCCGGCGATCTGATTGAGAACGCTCGGGTTGATGAGCGCGGTGCCGTCTTCACCCTTCGAGAGGGATGATCCGATAGTGGACATGGTGACCCCTTACGAGAGCGTGAAGGTGAGCGCGACCGAATGGCCGCTCGAGCGGTAGAGGTTCCAGGTGTTGCCGGACCCGTCCGTGTAGGTCTGGTGGATGGTCGTCGGGTCGGCATCCGGACCGGTGTAGATCGAGCTCGACCCCGCGCCGTTGAAACCGCCGTACCCAGTGCCGTCGAAGAACCGCACGCCAGAGCCGGCCGCCGCGGCCGTCACCGCGACCCACGTGTATTTCGTCGGGTCGGCCGTCGTGGTGATCGTGCCGGTGCGATCCGAGGAGGCGCCGGACACCTGCGCCATCGAGGCAAACAGCGCGGCAGCCGTGCCGCCGGCGCCGGCCGTTGCCGTGTCCTGGGCGAAGCGAGCGTGCGTGGAGACGACGGCCGCCGCGATCGTGACGGACTGCGCCGCGCTGTCCGCGGTGCCGCTCGTCGCGCCCACGCCATGGATTGTGAAGCTCGAGGTCGCCGCCGCAGTCGGCGTGCCGGACAGGACGATGCTCGAGCCGCTGACGGACAGCGCGAGCCCGGCCGGGAGCGTGCCGCTGCCCACGGTTGCGGTGATGGCGCCGACGAAGTTGGCTGTCGTGAACGTGTAGCTGTAGGCGGTGCCGACTGTGCCTGCCGGTGCGGTGCCGGTGATGGTGGCGGCGATCGGGGTCACCGTGGCCGTGCTGGGTGATGTGGCCGACGCCGACCCGGCCGCGTTGGTGGCGGTGACGGCGCAGCTGATCGCCGAGCCTACGTCGCCAAACCCCAGCAGATAGGTCGAGCCAGTCGCGCCCGAGATGGCCGCGCCCGCGCGAAGCCATTGGTAGGCGTAAGTCGGCGTCGGCGTGCCTGACCATGTGCCGGTCGTGACGGAGAGGGTCTGGCCCTGCTGGGCGGTGCCGGAGACTGCCGGCAGGACGGTGTTGACCGGCGACGCTACGGGAAGCGCTGGCGTGGCCGAGACCTCGGCCGACTGCGCACCCTCGCCGACCGCGTTCGTAGCGCTGAGACGATAATAGTAAGCTGTGCCGTTGGTGAGGCCCGTATCGACATAAGGACTGGCAGTCGTGATCGTGCCAAGCAGCGCCTCTGCGCCGGGCGACGTGCTGCGGTATAGTTTGTGCCCGGTGATGGGCGATCCGCCAGTCGAACCATCCGTCCATGCAATGGTGTTCTGCCCGTTACCGGGAGTGACGGTCAGGTTTGGGTAGGCTGGGACGGTGCTGGAGGCGCCTCCACCGAGAGCCGTCCACGTCTGCAGGCCGCCCACTCCGATGCCGGCCTCGAGCTGCGGAATTGCCGTGTTGTATCCGATGACCGCCTGACCATCCGAGAGCGTGGGACGAGTGGAGGTTGTCCAAATCGGCAGCGTCCCGGGGGTGGTGAGCGGCGCTTTGTAGGGCGTTGCAGGAGCTGTGCCGGCGCCCGGCACGGCCACGATCGTTCGGGCAGCCGCAGCCGATCCTGCCGGTAGGTCCGGCAGGTCTAATAGTTCCACGCTCATGCGGCACCCTCAGATGATGATTGATTTTCCGAAGATCGCGATGGGCAGACCGCCTACCGAGACGTCGTCGCTATCGGAGCCGGGCACCACGATCGGCACGCTGCCGATCGTAATGACCGTTCCACCGACGCTGAGACGAGCGCCCGGTGGAACGTATGGCAGCAGTCCCGACGGCAGCCCGGCGCGAATCGGGAGCGCCACCAGGATGTTGACCAGCCGGCCGTCGTCGAGGGTCAGGGTGATTGCGATCTGCGCGATCGTCAGCGGCAGGCCCCCGGACAACCGCAGGACGAAACCCGTCTGAGCGTTGCCGGTCAGCACGAAATCGCTGCCCAGGGCCACCAAACCGGGGCTGAGGGCAGCGGTCGCGCTCGCGATTACCTGTCCAGCGTCATCCAGCCATTCGGTCGCGTCGAGCTGGTAGTCGAGCACGTCGCCGGGGTATTTAGGGTCCCATGCGAAATCGTCCCAGCTCGCGCCCGGATTGACCGGGAGCGTGACGGTGCGCGCGGCGACCACGTCAACTCCTATTTCGCTGTAGAGGGGGTAGGCTCTGGCATAGGACTGCCGGCCGGGGCGGCGGTAGGACTCCGCGCGCTTTCAGGCGCAGGCACTTTTGCACCGTCCGGAGTGGTGGCACTTGGCTGGTCCCCCGCTTTAGCCGCCGCAAGAGCCTGTTCCGCTCTAGCCGCTCTCCCCTCCGCCTGGATAGCGCGATCAAGCGCCATGAACTCCCGCGCTTGCGCCTCTCGTAGCATTTGTCCGGTAGCTTGCAGTTCGTGGGGCGGCGAGGGCGGCGCGGGGATAGGTGTCAGCGGCGCGGGGACAGGTGCCGGCGTGGACGGCTGTTGGGCTTGGGCGGGGACGACTCCCAAGAGCAGGCAGACTAGGAGAGCCCGCTTCACTTCGCACAATCCTGCGGCAGGACAAAACTTGAAAGCTCGATCATCACTGCGAAGCACGTTGCGACTGACAAAGACATCGTGAGTAATCCTTCCCTATTACGGTGATCCATTTTGGGTAAGAGTGCTGCGAAGCACTCCCGCGCCAGTGTCGGAAACACTAAACTGCGCAGTAGCGCCACCAACCGTGTAGACTAGCTTGTGAGAAGCCGAACTATAGGATAGGCAAGCGTCCGTATCGTTGAAGCAAACCTTCATGTCTGCCTTCATGAGCATTGCATTGGGAGTGTTTGCGTCCGTAAACCGCAGGGCCGCCAGGGAATAGGTCCCCGTGGCGTTGAACATCGCTGGTGAAGTCGAGGCGTCTGCTAATACCTGAGACGAGTGCACTCCGGAAATTGCAATACTGGTCGGGCTAGCGGAAGCGTCGGCGATCGTCGCGACCGTGTGCGTGGAGTTGGTCAGGAATTTTCCGAAAGCGAGGCCGTATTGCGACCCGATGTCATCGACCTCAATTGCAGCCTGGATCGCCACATGGTCCGCAATATTAATGCCGAAGATCGCCGGGTTGTAGGATGTTGGGATTACCGCACTGCGGCTAATCGAGAGCGCTGAAGTGCTATAGTTTGTCCCGCCCATCAAAATAGCCATCGCAACGCAGTTTGTGCCAGGGGTGCAATTAGTACCACTGTTGTTGCTAGCATCTATTTCATGAGCGACATCGTTTGATGGCACCGCGCCAGGCTGGAGGCCGAAGTTGACGGCGCGACCCCATGATTGCCCCGCGCCCGCATGGCCCGGGCTAGGACCGTTGACTACAATTTCCTCGTAGGCGCCAACCTTCGCGAACAGTGTGCTGTCGTTGATCCACTGCCATACGACCGTGCCATCTGTAATGGCGCTGCCTTTTCCAACCGGACCGCTGCCGCTGCTGGCGGATATACCATCCGTTACAGCTCGGTATCCAGAGTTGGTGGCAAAAACCGCGAGGTTGTCCCCAACCGAATAGTGTGTGCCAGGTGACCAAGTCTTGAACGCGCCATCATTTATAATAAATTCGAGCGCGAACAAATTTTCTTCGGCTTGATTGTCTACGCCCGTGCTGCCCCAAAGCAGCATAGCCGCGCGTTGGTGGTCCGCGGTTGGCGACGTTACGCACGCGAAGATGGGGCAGTAGGAGATCGTGTTGCCGCCCGCGCCGATGAGCACGCCGTTGGTGAGCCCGCCTGTGGCGTAGGTCGTATTTTGCTGTGGCGACGGGTTGAGCCAGGTCAGCGGCCCGTTGATGGTGGCGCCGCCGAGTATCGTGGGGCTGGCCAACGTGCCGTTGAGCGTATCGACCTTGGCCGCAGACATCCCCGCGAAGTCACTAGGATTGATGCTGTTGCCAGGCGTGATCGTGGGCACAACCGGCGTCTGCGCATGCGCCACCCCGCAGAGCAGTAGGCTGGCCAGGATGATACGGATCATACGCTGATTTCCGCCGCGGCCACGAAGAGCGCGTCCAACTTGTCGTCCGTCAGCCCCAGTGCGGGCGCCATCTGCACCACGAACAGCCCATGCCGATCCAGCGTCGTGGCTTTGGACCACGCGATGGCAATACGCGGGTCCGTTGCTGCCGCCACCGCTGCCTCGACGTCGTCCAGCAGCGTCTTGCCGGGCGCGCTGCCGGGTTGCGCGTGCATCGCCAGCGCCCCCTGGACCATGGTCACCTGCTGCGGCACGGAGGCCGGCTGCACCACCGCCGGCGCAATCACCAGCGCCCCATTCTGCACCGCCCAGCCACTCGGATTGGTCAAGCGTCCCTGCCATTGGCTAGCGGTGAGAGCCAGCAGCTCGGCGGCGGGCGGCATAACCGGGTAGGATCTGCTGTCCGTGTCGAACCAGCCGATCACGGGTTGGGGTGCGGGGGCGGTCGGATCGAAATATGCATATTGCGGCATGTCAGACCCCGAACGCTTTGATGACGACGCCGAGAGGCCCCGGAGCCTGAAAGTTCGTTGTCACCGCGACCTGAGTCCGCGACAACGGCTGGACCGAAATGCTTCCCGCTGCACCAGGCGGCGAGTTGCCGCCGAACGAAATGGTGGCGTCGAGGCAGTTGGTCGGAAATGCGGTCGGCAGGGTTAAGTTGGTCTGATAGATTCCTCCGCCACAGGGCACACTGGCCGTAAACGTCTCGTGGTAGATGCCTCCAGGGAAGTTGATGAACCCATTGTTTGGTCCGGAATAGGACGCCTTGACGTTGAACAGGGTCCGCAGCGCGGCAAGTATCTGCGCGTTGTTCGTCTTATCCAGGGCGGCGCCGGCCGCCAGCACGATCCCGCACAACTCGTCGAGGATGGCGTTCATCAGGTCGGGATCGTCGATCGTTGGGACTTGGGCAGTGACGACATTGCCGGCGCTCACGTAGCCCGGCGTGCCGTTGACAGGACCGGGCGCCGGCCGCGCCGCGACCTGCGTGCCGTCTGATTGATAATGCATCGACGTCTCCGAAAATGACGAGGGCTAAGCGCCCCAGGTGTCGTGACCCCAGACGCCATAACCCCACCGCGCCACTCTGGGCGCGTAGCTGTAGGCGAGCTGCAGGATCGTATGGGCCGGCTTAATGCGATTGAGCTCGCACAGCAGCGAGTTCTGTTGCCACGCCGCGTAGGGCTCACCGGACCGGTGCTGGCCATATCGCGCGGGCGTAACGACGATGCCTGGCGCGTGCACGCGCCAAGCATGGGCCCAGTCCTGACCATACCGCGGCTTGCCGTAGTTGCGGCGACCGTAGCGCGCCGGAACAAACTCCTCGATCGTGATCGCGTAGCCCAGGGAAGCAGCGTAGCCGACGAAGTAGGGGACGGATTGGCCGCCTCGGTAGGTCAGACGGGCGATGACGTGGAGTTGCCGTAGAGCAATCGTCGGATCGGGCCCCGAGCATGGGTCGGGCAGGCCGACGGAGCGCTCCCATTCCGGCAGCAGCTCGACGCTCGTTCCGGGATACATGTCTGTGACGAGATAGTTCGCCCGGTCGTTTAGGCGCGAGAATGTTGGCGCCAGCGCCAGCAGCTCCTGCTGGTAGACGGAGTCAGGATCCTCCGGCCATGCATCCCCACTGGGCCCATGGTTGGACAGCTGCCGCGCCATGTCGGCGGCGGACACGACGACGAGCCCCGCGGAAGCGAGGACGGCGTCAGACATAGGTCAGCGTCCCAAGCACGGGCAGTTGCCCGATAGCCGGTGTGATGGGGAGCGTCGGTCCCTCCAGCGTGAATTGAGGCATTCCCGCCACGGCCGTGATGCTGGCCTCGACGTTGCCGAGTTGGACGACCGTTCCCAGCGGGTCGGCCAAATCGAGCAGCGACGCGCTGATGGCGCTCCGGACAGCCAGGTCGAGCGCGCTGCCGATCGCGATCGCCGTCGCCGGGTGAAGGGCAAAGCTGATCGGTAGCGGCACCGGGGTCACCGAATAAACCAAAGCCGTGACCGGCCGCAGCGGGTAGATCGCATCGGCCACCACCAGCTGATCGCCGCTTGCCGGGGTGTCGCGGGACTCCGAGGCCGCTACGCCGTTGCTACCCTGCGCGAAGCCCTGGAACCCGGCGCGAGCGAGATCCCACATGGTGTAGACGATGACGGTGCCTGCACCCATGCCATTGGGCAGACACCAGGCGCGGGTGACACCCGGCACCGCGAGAGCCCAGGCCAGATAGTCCGACGCCGCTCCACCCTGCGCGGGTGAGGCGAAACGCGCGAGATACCGATCCCTGAAGTCGTCTACGAGCTCGTCATCGGTGCCGGGCGCGATGACGGTGGTGACCGTGCCACTTGCGGCCATGCCGGGCACGTTCAAGGTCAGCGCCGCGCCAGCCACCATCGTGCCGGAGCTGCCTGCGAGATCAGCCTGGTAGCTGACGGTGACCGAGACCGCTCCAGCTGCGACCGTGGCGTCAGCCTGGGTGGAGTAGCTGACGCCATCGGCGCGATACAGCTCGGTGCCGGCAGGGACGAGTGACCCTGGCACCCCTGGCAGCGTTGCGGTTCCCGTGTGCGGTGTCGCCGCCTTGGGGGTCTCTTTGACGAGCGCGCCCCAAGAAAGGGCTGCCTCGTCGGTCGCTGTCGCCGGCGTCGATTGCAGGCTGATGTAGTCGAGGTAGCCATATTGCTCGTAGGCAAGCCCCGCCATCTGCTTGGCGCCGATCGTCAGCGGATCGAACTCGAGCAGAACGGGGTTGATCACTGCGCCGGTGGTGGCGTCGAAGATCCGGGCAGCCTTGACGTCCTGCAGAGCGGTATCGCGCAGCTGCGTTAGGGTCTTGCGGGCAAAAGGCATCTAGACCGGGCTCCACAGCAGGCGGATCAGCGGCAGCGGACCCATCGGCTGTGCCAGCTGGACGTTGAAGGCGAGCAGCGACCCGGCCGATTGCACGTTGATCTTGATCTCGGACACCAGATTTTGGTCTTTCAGCCACTGCAACGCTTCCTGGATCATGTCGCGGGCCTCGAGCAGCAGGGCGTTGCGGTTGGCGATCTTGCGGCGGCGGAGCTGCCAGAGGCGGGAGCCGATTAGGATCCCGAACGTGTCCCAATACCACCCGCGCGGGTCGTTCGAGTTCCGGTCGGGCGGAATCCAGTCCGGCTGGGCCCGACGGTCCGTGAACAGCGAGATGATCACGGCGGTGCGCAGGAGGTTACCGGTCGAGGTGCGTCCGGCCGGCGTGACCTGACGATCGCCGCGCAGAGCGGTCCCGTCCCAGACGATGTCGATGTTCATGTGCCCGACGTCGGCGCCTGGCCCCCACCATCGTGCCCCTTGTGCTGGGACAGGGTGACGGATGCGCCCGAGCCAGCCTTGGCGGTTACTTCGCCGCTCACGTGCAGGTCGCCTGAAATGAACACGTCCGGCGCCGTGATGTGGACGCCGTCAGGCTTGATCCACACCGTGTAGCCGTAGCCATAGATGGCATGATCCTCACCCGCAAAAACTGCCGGACGGGTTTTCGGCGCCGTGCTGCCGGTGACCGATCCATTGCTGCGATCGCCTGCCAGGAAGCTAAGGCTGACCGGAGTTCCTACTGGCAGCCCGGATGCTACCCCGCGCTGCTCCACGATCGGCAGCGTCAGCACCTCGATCGCAGACACGCGAACCTGGACGCGCGGCACATTATCCAACCCGACGGTCACTGGCCCGGTCGTCACCCCGGAGGCGATTACATTGCGGATGCGGCGCATGGCCTCACGGATCATCCTCGGTCTCTCCGCCCACCATCGCCGGCGTTTGGCGCGGAAGGTTGCGTTGCGGGTGTCGCTGGCGCAGACCCGGTTGGCCCACCATTTGACGGCTGGCCCGGATGAAGCATCCGCTGCTGCACCGCGTTGGGTGCGCTCGGCTCGATGCTGAGAGCTTCGGGCGGGCATAGGACGACAGTCGCCGTCGTGCCGTTCCGCCCACCGCGGTTGTAGGTGACCTCGACGATGACCCAGCCGGGCTCGTTAACGCCGAGCGAGGGTAGCGACAGCGGCGCGGTCTGATTGGGCGTCCATGGCCGACCTGCGCTGTCGAGCCAAGAATCGCACACGAGCGTCACCCGAAATCCTCGCCCGGTCCGCTGGTTCATTTCCCAGACCGCGCGCTGCTCGGCCAAGGACACGCCATTGTTAGCCTGCTCGCTAACGATGATCCGTGGGCGGTAGCGACTGATCCCGGGATCAGTCACGCGGGGCCCAGCAGCATTCCCGCCGCCGGCAACGCTGCCGTCGCGTGTGAGCGTGTCCGAACTCATCAGCAGCGGAATGTAGATCGAGAAGCGCGCATCCATGCAGATGCTGAACTCGGCGGACTGGATGTTCTTGCCTTCCGCAAAGCCGGATGCGTGCTTCACCTTACCGACCCGGGCGAAGACGACGTTGCCGTCCTCGTTTTCGTAAGTCAGCAGCCCCTCATAGCGGGCTATCCGCTCCATGATCTCGTAGGGCGTTTCGCCCAGGTCGATCGTGAAGCTGAATTGCTGCCCGGTGCCGTCGCCATCGGGCGCGACGATCTTGATCGCGCCCTTGGTGAATGGCTCCACCAGTTTCTTCGCTAGAGCCGTAATCGAAGTCTGCGGCGCGGTCTGGTTGCTGATCAGCGCGGCACAATCGACCAGGTCGCAGCATCGACCGCGACCTGCCAGGCTCACGCCGTGATCCTCAGCGCTGAGGACGTGCACATATCGCTCGAAGTAGCCCGTCAGAACCACATGACCACCGATTGAGATGGTGCACGGGCTGTTCAGCGGAATCGGCCCCCGCAACTCACCAGGGAATTTCGTCGTCCCGCGAATGTTGAAGCGCGCAGGCATGCCTTCACATGTTCGGGTGACGGAAACTCCCGTCCAACCCGCGAAGATTTGGCCAGCAGCGGAGAAGATCAGCTCACCGTCAGGTGGCCCGCCGAGGCTGTTGCTACCACTCATGCTGCGAGCGCTTCGAACGAGGCCGGCATGAAGCCGGGATGCGAGACATTCGCTCGGGCGACCAGACCCGGCTCCCGCGTCGCGTCCCCATAGAGGCGATAGGCCAAAACAAGGGACGGCAAGTTTCCGGGCACGCGCGCCGTGATGAGCTCTGGAAGAGATGCCGATCGAGCCGACAAGTCCGCCACCACAGCAGCCCGGATATCGCGCAGTGCCTGGTAGGTGGCATCCTGCCCGGTGTCGGCCGCTACGAGTGTCTCGGCATCGAGCAAGTCCGCGATCTGCCGGATCATCGCGTTGGCCTCGGTCGACGATGCAGGCTGGTAATCGGCGCAGGCGAGAGCGATCGAGGCCATGGCCGACCGCCGGAACACGGCGGCGACGGCGGCCTGCGCCTGGAGCGCGGCGGACGTCACCGGCGGCAGGGGCGAATTCACGAACGCCGTCAGCATCCGGATTGCGTCGAGCGGATCCGAGGTCGTGGCTCGCATGGCCTCGGTCAGCGCCTGCGCGGCCGCGGCGAAATCGTCGGAGGCGCTCATAGCTTGGAAGCCAGATTGCCGAGGGTGCCGCCGATGTTCGACACGTGCGCGAAGGCCCCATTCACCGTACCGGTCAATCCAGCGATCGAGCCGCCGATACTCGGCAGGGTCACCGACCGACTTCCGCCAGCGAACCGTCCAAAGTTACCAGCGAGCTGTGCGGGCAGGTGCGCGAGCGCAGTGGCGTTCGCGATCAGTCCCTGCGCTTGCCCGACATAGCTTTGGACCGTCGAGACATAGCCCGCTACCGTCGTACGAACCTGCTGCACCGTGCTGACCACAGCCTTGAAATCCGCCGCTACAGCCGTGCCGAAGCTGCCGAACAAGCCTTGGGTGTGAGCCTGCGTGTTGGCGGCCGCGACAGGATAGATGCGCGCAACTGCCGGCACGAATGACATGTCGAACGACCATCGGCGCCCACGGTCTAGCTCGTCGTCGAATGTGCAGGCGATTACCTGCACGGATATCGAGCCCAATACTGGATGCACCAGCTGCCCGGATCCCGGCGTCTCGACGGCCGCTGTCAAAGCCAGCATCTGCTGATCCGCATCGTCGCCCAGCAGGAAGCCTCGAAAACTGGTGACGCGCGGACTACGGCCAAGATCTTCGGGCCACGGGTCGTCTCGGAACGGGTAGATGTGCAGCGCGACCTGGCGGCCTCGCTTGAGACTGTTGGCCTCTACGATGAACGGCACTCCGCGGAAGCTGCCATTCTGGCGCAAGGAGGCCCATGCGCTGTAGCTCATTGGGCGAACAACATGCCGGGTTGGGCAACACGCAAATCGACATCTCCGCTGGCGCGACCGGTGACGGCCGTCGGGGTGTCGCCGAGCACGCGAACGTTAAGATCGACCCGCCCCGTTGCCCCCGGTGCACCGCTTGGACTACCGCCGATCGCAGACGGCAACGCGGCAGCCGGACCGAGCCGCAAATCGACGCCGCGTTGAGTCGCCGCCTCATCAGGAATGCCGCCCTCGTGCGCTGCAATCGCTCTGATAAAACGCCGTGCGACATCACGATCATGCAGATTCGGCGCCTCGTTCCGGCCCATCCCCATCTCTCGCGAGACCTGGTCAATGTAGCCTTCGACCCCGGGGTTTTCTGAGGCCGGGGTGGCTTTGTGGATCATGTCAGCGATCGACCGCTGCCCGTCACGCTCCTGATAGAGCAGGAACTGATTGAGGTCGGCGGCCACGCCGCTTTCGAGATTGGGGAACCGCGCAAATCGACCATCGCTGCTTGCGCCAGGCTGGCCGGCGTATGTCAGGTTCGTCGGGTTGTTGTTGCGCACGTTGCGTGCGCCATCCCCACCCTGGGCGCCGGCGCCAGGGTAGATCAAGTGGGCGGTCGGAGTGCTGGACCCCATCGACCGCCCCTGCTCAACCTGGCGCTGCTGCTCATAGGTTCGACCGAACCCAAGATGCCGCGCAACCCAGTCATCTGCGGCAGCAGCACCTGGAATCGTTCTGTCGATCCAAGCGCCGATGTGGTCGCCTGGATCGACAGCGTCCAAAGTTTCATGCGCAATGAAACCGCCGATGCCCAGTCTAGCGCCGATACCGAGCGCCTTTGACGCGGTCGCGAATGCAAGACCGGCCTTCGCCTCGAACGCCACCGCGGCATCCCCGGCCGCCACAAAGCTTAACACCAGGGTCTTACCCACGGCGAAGGCCAATTGCGCGACGGCGATGCCGAGGCTGGCGAACGGTGCCGCCATCCTCAGAAACCAGCTACCGACGAAAAAGGCCACCACGCCCTCGCCCACGCGCTCCCAACCGCCGAGCGCCTCGGCGACGGCATTGGCCTTGGCCCCGATCGCCTCCAGGTCGATCCAGACGGCATGCCAGTCCACCGACTTGAGCCAAGTGACGAACTCTCCCACCTTGGTGCTGATCTCATTGCGCAGCCAGTCCTGGTTGACCTCGATCCACTCCCGCATGCTGGCGACGACACCCGATGTTTCACTCAGCAGCGGCGTCAGCGCCGGACCAAGGATATTGGCGATCGCATTGCCGAGACCGGTGACGCTCTCCGCCAGCCCGACCTGCGCTTGCCGGAGTGCCTGCGCCCGGGCGATGTCATCCGGCGTCATCGTGCCGCCCAGCCTACGAGCGGCCTCTTCCCACGCGCTGATGCCAGCGGCACCGGCGTTCAGAAACGGAATTATCCCCTCGCCGCCAAACAGCTCCTTGGTGAAGAGCGCGCGATCCGTGGGACTCCTCACTTTCGCCAGCGCGTCCGCCAACACCTTGAGGCGCTGCTCAGGATTCATGCGCTGTAGGTCTTCGAAACTGATCCCCAAGTTGGACAGAACGTTCAGGAACGCTGGCGCCCCGCCAAAGGCGGCGTTGCGCAGGTTGTCATTGAGTGCCGTGATCCCGCCGGTCAGCGTCTCAGCGTCGACGCCAGCCAGTCGGGCCGCGTTTTGCAAGACATACAGCTGACTGGCCGAGGCGCCGGCGCGCTGGGCTTGATTGCCGAGCACGGAGGCGAACTCACCCCAGGCTGTCGTCAGCTTGTAGATCCCGGCGATGCTGCTCACGCCAATGATCGCCGCGAGCGGCTCGACAATGCGCGAGAGCGACCGGAACGCATCAGTACCCGTGCGAGCCACGTTGCCGAAGCCTGTCGCGATCTCGGTAAGGCCGGTGACCTTGGAGAACTTTTCGAGGCTTTCTCCGAACCGGCGAAACGGCGCGGTCGCCGCAGCAACGCGCTTGTTCAGCGCCTCAACCCGTTTGTTGGCAGCATCGAACACGCCAGAGGCGAGGTCAGTGGCGGAGATGACGATAGTGTATGCGCCTGGCATGATGTCTACCTCCCTTCACTGGAGCCAAGTGTGTTGCGTTGCATGCTGTTGATGACGCTGTTGTTTGCGTCGATAGCCGCCCCGTCTCGGGCTGACGAACTCATCATCCGAAACGGGATGCTCTTGCTCGTCACTCCGCTGGCTACGATCGGTCAAGGGGGCAGCGGCGCAATCCTGTCTCCGGATGGCAAAACCGCCTACTTCGTTCGCGCCGTTCAGGAGCCGGAAGTGGCCCTCCCTTTCGACGGCGAGCCAACCGAGATTTGCCGCGTGACAGTCCCGAGCGGGAAGATCGATGTCTTACTCCGACCTCGTGGGTCGAGCCAGCCGGAAGAAAACCTGCGAGGGTTCAGCAACCTGGCGCTCGCTCTTGACGGCAGGACGCTTTACTTCCTTGCGGCTGCCTGGGGCACTACCAGTGCCGTGCACGCTCTTGATTTGCAGACCGGCACGGTCTCATTTCTCACACCTGGCAACGACGTCATGGTCGTGCCAAGAGGAGACTACCGCGGTCACCTACTGGTAGAAAAACACAAATACTTCGTTGCCGGTGGCAGCTACGATCATTATTGGTTGGTGGACCATGATGGACACGAGATCGGGCCGGCTGGTGACGATCGGCGCCAAGTCCTGAACAGGTTCTTCAAGCCCTAGCCCTTCCCCTTCCGCAACCTATTCGACGTCGCGAGCCAATCCAAGATCTCCGAGCCCGGCAGATGCCAGCATGCATCGGGTTGCCAGCCGTGGAGCAGCGCCAGCTCGCGGATCAGCGCTTCCCAGTTTTCCGGCCAGCTCGCGTAAAACGGTTGCAGAGCCGGGTCGCGCGATGGAACACCCGGATCGGCAGCGCCTCGATCACCGGCTGCGGCAGCCCCGACACAGCCGCCACCAGCATGATGCCGGAGCGGCGCATCTCGAAGATGCTGCCGACGCCCCGCGTCAGAGAACGGGACTTGCGCAGTTCCGACGCCAGCGGCTCACGGATGACGATTTCGTGGTATTCGTTGCCCAGAAACTTCAGCGGCGGCTCGATTGCCAGGCTGCACTCGTCTGGCGTGGGCGGCGGTTCTTCGGTCGGATCATCGCCGTCGCTCGGCTTACCCTCGTCAACGAATTCGGCGAGGAACGACGCGGCCACGTTGACGACGCCAATCGGCAGCGCATCGAGGGCAGCCTGTTCCTTGATCTTGGCCACCTGCCCAACGAGGTTCAGCTCGTACGCCGTGGTAGCGGACCACGGCGCGTCGCCGCTGAATTCCTTCTCGGCCTCACGCACCTGCTTGACAGTCGGTTCGCGCAAGCTGATCTCGACCAACTCGCCACCTTTGTAGGAGACGGGCGGGTCCAGGCTGATCACCATCGTGCCCGCATCGTCGTCGCGCGTGATGCTGATCATGCGATCGGACATCAGGCCGCGACCTCCTCGGTCACCAGCGCACCCTCGAACTTGACCTGCATGGTGCCGTCTTCGGTGTTGGTGCCGCCATCCTCGGTCTGCCACATGTTCGCGCCGTAGATCGTCTGACCGCTGTTGCGGACCAGGATCACGGTCGCGCCGCGGGCCCCGGTCAGATCCGAGCTTAATTGGTCCGGTTGCAAACGGACCGTCGCGGAGATGAAGCCCTCCATCGGTTTTTCCGTATAGCCCTCGACGCGGGTCTGGCCCTTAGCCGTCTCCGCCTTCATCACGCTGCACCGGTAGTCCGAGGCGGTGATGTTGTACGGCGTCCCGTCCACCGACAGGGACGCCGAGCCGGCAAGTGGGCGACCAGCCATGTGTGTTCTCCGCTAGTTTCAGGTCGAGATCGGTCGCGCGCGTTACGGCTTGGTGAACTGCACGTCGCCGGCGATCTGCCGCAGCTGCTGCGGGAGCATGAAGGGCAGCAGCTCCTTCACCAGCCCGTTGCCCGCGTTCTGCGCCAGCACGGCCGCCGCGAACTCGTCAGGGTTCTGCGCATTGCCCAGGGCGCACTGCGCCCGATACCACGCGATCGTGGCGATCTTGATCTGATGCGCCGTCGTGGCGTCGCTGCCGGCGGGGATCGCATTGCCGTCCTGGAACAGCTTGTAGCGCGGGAACAGCCGGGTCATCTCCGCCTGCCAGGACCGGATCAGGAATGCCGTGCCATACAGCGTCTCGACGTCCAGGTAGCTGTTGTCTGGCAACCCAGCCGTGTTGAGCTGGTAGGTCGTGCAGGCGCGCTCGAGCACGACCTGGCCGGCGCGGTTGATCTTGTAGGTCGAGATGCCGTCGTACAGCAGCGCGTTGCGGATTGAGCGGGTGAAACCGCTCGTGCGGGGCGGCGCCGCCCAACTCATCACGATCTCCTGGAGCGGCCGGTTCGGGTCCGCCCGCAGCGAGACGGCGCAGGTGGCCGTGTAGTCGGCTGCCACGACCCAGGACGGGTCAGGGCTATCGTAGAAGCCGAGAACCGACACGTTCGGGCCGTTGCGCGCTTGACCGAACGTCACCAGGCTGCCCGGCGTTCCGCGCTGCGCGGTGAAAGCGCCGCCGTAGAGCATCTGCTGCCACGACCAGCGCCCGACGCTGAAGTTGAAGAAGGCGTCGATCGCATTAAGACTGGCCGTGTCGGCATACGGCAGGCCAACGTAATCGTAGGTCACGTCCCCCAAGTTCGCGATCGCGGTCGTGAGACTTGGGACGCCGGTGCCACCATTCATCGCGACCGAGGTGACAGTCAGGCCGGAGACCGAAGACTCGCCGCCCAACGCCCCGAGGTAGTTGGTTCGAATATCGATGTCGTTGCCGAGCAGCCCGACGTGCTTGGCGGTCAGGGTCACGACGCCTGCCGAGGCGGTCGCGGTGACCGGGCTGTCTGGATTTACGGTAATGAGGGCGACCAAACGCGCGGCGATTGTCGTGACGGTGTCGCCGGCCAAGACGGTGGTTGGATACGCGTAGCCGCCGATATACTGGTTGAGCGTCCCGGTGCCGAGAGTGCCTGCCGTGAGGGTGATCGTGCCCGTCGCCTTGGTGCCGGAAGGGTCGGGGAGGCCGACCGCCCACACCTCGCCGAACGTGTCCGTCTGCTCATACTGCTCGAGCATCTGGTAGATCATACTGCCGATGCCGAAGAGCAGGCCGGCCGCCGCCAGGCTGGTGAACAGCTGCGGGACGTTCGGCGGCGCCGTGCCGGTTGCGAGCATCTGCCCAAGCAGCAGAGTGCGATCCTGCGTCGTCGCCGTGTTCGCCTTGGAACCGTCCGCGTCGGCAAAGGTGCCGGGTGTGCGGTTGGTGGCGGGATAGTATGGCAGGTTGATAGAGTTGGAACCGGACATCTAGCGCTCTCCTACCGGCGCGGGCGAGGGAGGCGCAGGCGCTTTTGCCTCCGCCTCTGCGGACGCTCCAGCCTCTCTCAGCTCCACATCCCCAAACCGGGCGAGTCCCTGCCAGTAGGGATCGAATTCCGGCACCAACACGCCCTCTGGCGGCACGATGAGGGTGGTCCGCGGGTCGCGCGGGGTCAGACCGGGCTTGGGCACGGCGAGCAGTTGCGTCATGCGCAGGATCCTACGGGTTGCGGGTGATGAGCACGGAGGCGGGCGGCGCCGGGGCGCCCGGGAAAGCGATCGGATCGTTCATCGTGATCTGGGTCAGGCGCGGCGCGTCCGGCTGGAAGCCGTCGCTGTCGTCGATCAGACGATGGATGACGAATTCCCATTGGTAGAACAGGCGCGCCCGATCAAGCTTGACGATACCGGAGTTGGCGAACTCGAACCCCCGCATCGCATGTCCAAGATCAGACCCGCGCCAGTTGAGCAGCGCGCTGAAAATCGAAGCTTCGGTCGCTGAATATTGCTCGCTCACCGACTGTCCACGGCGGTCCGCGCTGTTGTCGTAGAGCACCGCGACACCGACCCGCTCGGTGACGGTCTGGTAGAGCGAGTTGCTGCTGTCGTTCTCCGTCGCGCTTGACCCAAGCGGCACGACGTAGGCGGACGGCCAGGCTTCCGGCCGGACCTCCGCCAGCATCATCTCCGAGGTGAACTCGGCGGCGCCAGCGATGCGCCCTTCAAACACGAGAGCATACGTCTTGAGCTGCGAGATGACGGCGATCAGGTCCATCTAAGGCTTCATCTTCTTGAACGCGACGCCGCTCTGCACCGCAGCGGCCACCCGGCTGCCCAGACTGGCGCCCCGCGCGGCGAGCGCCACCGATAGAAACGGCCTCGGCTCGATCGTCGTCATGCCGGCCGTCGGCTTGACCGTGTATTGCCGCTTGCTATGCGCCCGCTTCGGCCGTCCAGCCGAATTCGTCTGATATTGCACGCCCGCCTCGAGGAACACGGCGTAAGGCTGCCCCTGCCTACTCTGCGCCGTGGCTGCGACGCTCACCCCGAGCCCTGACCGGAACGGCCGGACCTTGATGGATCGGATCAGGTTGCCGGTGTCCGAAGCGGGTGCGTTGCCCGCCACCGAGGCGATATGGCCGCCATAATGGCGACCGCCGCCGCTGCTGCGGATCAGCGCCTTTGCCGCCGCCGACACCTCGGCACCGGCTTGGCGCATGATCTTCTTCAGCTGCCGCTTGTCGAAGTCCCAAAGCGCGTTCGGGGTCGCGCAGACGACTTTGAAGCCCGGCCGGCTCACGAGTTTTGCGCCGTCATTTTGGTCAGCGAGACCTTCTCAAGCTCGCAGTCGAGCGACGTGAACCGCTTGCGCCCGTTCAGCTCTTTAACCCGGCGGATGCGGAACAACTCGCCGCGGATCATCTGATCGGGCAGCTTGGTGTTCCGGATGATCTTGTAGGTATTGTCGAGGTAGCCCAGCCACCGCGTCGTGATCCGGTGCGTCACGGGCGTATCGATCTGCTCCGCACCACCGGTCGTGTAGAAGGTCAGGGCATTGATCGGCAGCACCTCGGCGAAGACGGTCTCGACCTCCGTCCAATCTTCGAAGACGCCAACCCCTTCGCCCACCGGGTCGAAGTTCTGCCGGCGGCGACCGACGATCACGCGCCATCGCAATGCCCCGACGCGGACCTCCGCGTCAGGCAAAGGTCACCAGCCGCTCGGGCGCGAGCAGCATCTTGACCGCCGCAGGTGGATCGCCCGCGTCATCGTCGCCGCGATGCTCGTAGAAGTAGGCCGTGAGCATCTTGATGGCTTGCTTGATCGGATGCGAGACCGCCTCCGAAGTCTCACCGTATCCAGCGACGTACGTCACCGCGAGGTCCGACCCGATCGGCTGTCCGCGCCCCAAAAGGGTCACTCTCGCGGGATCGTTCGTCGTGTCAGCACGGAAGTCGACGTCCGCGCTGAGGGTCTTCAGCGTCCCATCGGGAGCGCGCTGCACGACCTGAGTGATCGACTGCACCGGTGACATCGGCAGCTCGATCGGCACACCGCTCAGTGGCCACCAGCTCAGCGGAGCCACGAAGATGATTGGATTGATCGTCGCCCCGAAACTCGCCACAGGTGGACGGGACGGAGTGATGGTAAACCGCAACGTCTGCGTGATGAGCGCCCGGTTGAGGTAGCTCTCGGCCCACGAGCGGGCCGCCGCCACGTAGCCATACAGCTCTGAAGTGTCGGTATCGATCCGGAGATGGAGCGCAGCCTCGGCCGTGCTGACCGGCTCAACGATCGGCCGGCTCACGACGCGAAGGCTGCAGTAGCCCATCGATTAGGAGGCGGGGTCGCTGGCGGTCTCGGGCGGCTGCGGCTGCGTACCGACAGCGATGGCCGTCGGCGTCACGCGGGCGGCTTCGGCCGCCGCGCCATCGGCCGCCGGCGCCGAGGTGCCGCTTGGGCCGACGATCGCGTCGGACTCCT
>CAZZVQ010000008.1:0-83879 GCA_964657565.1 uncultured Acetobacteraceae bacterium | reverse complement strand
GCAGAACGAGTGGTGTGTAGGCTAGTTCTTGGCGCGCTCGACGTAGCTGGCGTCTTCGGTGCGGACCACGATGCGCTCGCCGGCTTCCACGAAGGGCGGCACCTGGGTCTTGACGCCGTTGCTCAGCTTGGCCGGCTTGTAGGAGCTGGTCGCGGTCTGGCCCTTGACCACCGGGTCGGCCTCGACGACTTCGAGCACGACGGTCGAGGGCAGGCGGATGCCGACCGGGTCGGCCTCGACGAGATCGACCGTCACCTGCATGTTATCTTGCAGGAACGGCGCGAGATCGCCCAGCAGGTCGATCGGGATGTGCGTCTGCTCGAAGCTCTCCGGGTCCATCAGGACGATGTTCTCGCCCTCAGTATAAGAGTACGTGTACTCCTTCTCGGAGGTTTGCAGCCGCTCGACCGTGTCGGCGGTGCGCCAGCGCTCGTTGGTCTTGTTGCCGGTCTTGAGGTCACGCATCTCGACCTGGATGAAGGCGCCGCCCTTGCCGGGGGTGATGATCTGCTGCTTGAGCACGGTCCAGCGGCGGCCGCCGTGGTCCAGCACCTGGCCGGCGCGAATGAGGTTGGCCTGCTGCTTCATGAAAAGAGCCTAATCTTAATGCTGCCTGGGAGGACGGGCTTTTATCCCGCCGAGGATGACCCGGCAAGCGCATGCGCACCGCCCCAGGGATCGCGCACCCCGTCGCCGTCCAGGTAGTCCGGCCCGATCGGCACCTTGCCGTAGCCGCCGGCGATGTCGAGCACATAGGTTGGCCAGGCCAGGCCGGTGACCCGGCCGCGCAGCGCCTCCAGCAAGCGGCGGCCTTCCTCGATGGGCACGTGGAAGCGTGCGGTGCCCGGGGCCGGGTCGAGCTGGTGCAGGTAATAGGGCTTGACCCGGGCACGGAGCATGGCACGGAACAGGTTTTCCAGCGCCGCCACGCTGTCGTTGACGCCGCGGAGCAAGACGCTCTGGCCGAGCAGCGGGACGCCGGCGGCATGGAGCGCGCGAAGGGCGGCGGCGGCGTCGGGGCTGAATTCGGCGGCGTGGTTGGCGTGGACGGCGAGCCAGACCGGGGTGTCTCGTTCGAGCGCGGTCAGGAGCGCGGGGGTGACGCGGGCCGGGTCGGTGACCGGGACGCGGGAGTGGAGGCGGAGCAGCTCGACATGCGGGATCGCCTGCAGCCGGTCGAGGATCGCGCCCAGGCGGCGCGGCGCGAGCATCAGCGGGTCGCCGCCGGTGAGGATCACCTCGCGGATCGCCGGCCGGGCGGCGATGTAGGCGTAGGCGGCGTCGAGATCGGCGGGCGACATGGCACCGGCGCCGGGTCCGACATGCTCGCGCCGGAAGCAGAAGCGGCAATAGACCGGGCAGACCAGGACGGGCTTGAGCAGCACGCGGTCGGGGTAGCGATGCACGAGGCCCGGCACCGGCGAGTGGGCCGCGTCGCCGATGGGATCGGCGAGTTCGTGGGGGAGGTGGTCGAGCTCGGCCGGGTCGGGGATGAATTGAAGGCCGATAGGGTCGGCGGCGCTGGTGATGAGCGCGGCGACGGTGGGCGTGATGCCGACGGCATACTGGGCGGCGACACGGTCGATCGCTGGTGCCTGGCTGGCGGGAATAAGGTCCGCGTCGAGCAGGTCGGTCGTAGTGCGCATCATGGGAGTAGGTCCGGGTCGCGAGCGCCATGCCTGATGTCGAGAATGACGACGAGCCCGGCGTCGACTTGATAGAGGATCAGGTAGCGACCGACAACGCGCCGCCTGATCTGGTGGCCGGATCCGAATTGGTGCACAGGGTGGAGACTCGGGTTGATGCCAATTTCGGCAGCCTTGGCGCGTAGCTCTGCCGCAAAGCTGACGGCGCGGACCGGGTTGTGGCGGGCGATGTATCGGGCGATTTCACGGAGGCTGTTGCGGGCTACAGGTGTGAAGCGGACCTTCATTCAAGCCCGGAGAACGACCAGCTCCTGCAACTCGCGGTCGAGATCGTCGAACACCACATCCATGTCGATGGTCTCACCAGCTTTGGCCTGGGCCAAGCTTTGTTCGAGCCGCTCGTCCAGCAATTGTTCGCGCTTGAGCAATGAGAGGGCGGTCCGGACGACGTCGTTGGCATCCGCGAAACGGCCCGACGCGACTTCGGCCTTGATGATGGCCTCAAGCGGCGGATCGATTTGGAAGGGGGTGGGCATGCGTCGATCATACCGTAAAGCCGAGCGGATCGTCATGCGGATTGATTGGCGAACTCGCTGGCGGGGTAGCCCTGGATGAACAGCAGGGCGCGGAGCGAGCTGTGGTCGATGCGGGCCCGGGCGGCGTCGGCGACGATCGGTTTGGCGTGATAGGCGACGCCCAGGCCGGCGGCGCGGATCATCTCCAGATCGTTCGCGCCGTCGCCCACCGCCAGGCAGTCCTGGAGGCCGATGCGGTGGATCGCTGCGAACTCGCGCAGGCTTTCGAGCTTGGCGGAGCGGTCCAGGATCGGCTCCTGCACCCGGCCGAGCAGCTTGGCGCCGTCGTCGATCAGGACGTTGGCGCGGTGATCGTCAAATCCGAGCGCGGCGGCAACGCGGGCGGTGAAGAAGCTGAAGCCGCCGGAGACCAGCGCGGTCGCGGCGCCGTTGGCGCGCATGGTGGCGAGCAGTTCGCGGGCGCCGGGCATCAGCCTGGTGGCGGCCCAGGTCTGATCGAGCGCAGCGAGGTTCAGGCCTTCCAGGAGAGCGACCCGTTCACGCAATGCACCTTTGAAGTCGATCTCGCCGGCCATCGCGCGGGCGGTGATGGCGGCGACGCGCTCGCCGACGGCGGCGAAATGCGCCAGCTCGTCGAGCGTTTCGCCGACGACGATGGTGCTGTCCATGTCGGCGATCAGGAGGCGCTTGCGCCGGTTGGCCGCCGGTGTCACGACCGCGTCGACCGCGGCGTCGCCGATCGCGGCGCGCAGGGCGGCCGGGTCGGGCGCGACGGGGCAGGGGAGGTCGGCGGCCTCGCCGGGGGAGAGCGTCACGGGCGGGCCGGCGGCGATGGCGTCGCCGACGCGGTTGATCAGGGTGGGGTCGAGCCGGCCGGGTTCGGCGACCAGCGTCAGGAAGAAGGACATTGGCCGCGCACATGGCAGGGAGGCAGCGATGCGGCAAGCATTGATCATCGCCGGGCCGACAGCTAGTGGAAAATCGGCGCTGGCGCTGGAACTGGCGGTGCGGCTGGGCGGCACCGTCATCAATGCCGACAGCATGCAGGTGTATCGCGAGCTGCGCATCCTGACGGCGCGACCGGGTCCGGCCGACGAGGCGGCGGCGCCGCATGTGCTGTACGGCGTCCGGTCCGCGGCCGACCCGGGCAGCGTCGCGTGGTGGCGTAGCGAGGCGCTGGCGGCGATGGCGGCCGCTCGTTTGCCGATCCTGTGCGGCGGCACCGGCATGTACTTGCAAGCGCTGACGGCCGGGCTGGCCGACATCCCCGAGCCCGACCCGGCGGCGCGCGACGAAGCGCGGGCGCTGCTCGAGCAGGACGGGCCGGCGCAGTTGCACGCGCGGCTGGCCGCGGTCGACCCGGCGACGGCGGCCGGGTTGCGGCCGAGCGACGGCCAGCGGCTGGCGCGGGCGTGGGAGGTGTGGCGCAGCACCGGGCAGGGGCTGGCGGCGTGGCAGC
The DNA here is from genome assembly GCA_964657565.1 of uncultured Acetobacteraceae bacterium. Taxonomy (GTDB): domain Bacteria; phylum Pseudomonadota; class Alphaproteobacteria; order Acetobacterales; family Acetobacteraceae; genus JAVVHH01. The sequence continues at coordinate 80,238 of CAZZVQ010000008.1, read as the reverse complement.
GTTCGGGCGGCGAGAGACCGCCCTACAGCTTCCGCATGATCCTGCTGGAGCCGCCGCGCGACGTGCTGCGGGCCGCGATCGCGACCCGGTTCGACGCGATGCTGGCGGCCGGCGCCCTCGACGAGGTTGCGGCGCTGACCGCGCTCGGCCTGGACCCGAGCCTGCCGGCGATGCGCGCGCTGGGCGTGCCGGAACTCGGCGCGGTGTTGCGGGGGGAACTCGGGCTGGGCGAGGCGCGGGAGCGCGCAGTGGCGTCGTCGCAGCGCTACGTGAAGCGGCAGGCGACCTGGTTCCGGAACCGCATAATTGTGGACCCAGCTATGAAACGTACTTTTCATGCTCGATTTGAGAGTATCGAGCAACTTTTAGAAAGGGATCGGGCTGAAATCGACGTGTTCGTTAGCTGAGTGGGTTGACGTCGGGAGCGTGTCCTGTCACATGCGCGGGCCATGACCCAGACCGACACGCTAGCCCCGGCCACGACCCATTCGCAAAGCGGCGCCGAGATCCTGCTCCGTGCGCTGCGCGACCAGGGCGTGGAGGTCATTTTCGGGTATCCGGGCGGCGCGGTATTGCCGATCTACGACGCGATCTTCCAGCAGAACAGCATCCGCCACATCCTGGTCCGCCACGAGCAGGCGGCGGTGCATGCGGCGGAGGGGTATGCGCGCAGCACCGGCCGGGTCGGGGTCGTGCTGGTGACCAGCGGGCCCGGCGCGACCAACGCGGTGACCGGGCTGGTGGACGCGCTGATGGACAGCATCCCGGTGGTGTGCCTGACCGGCCAGGTGCCGACGCATTTGATCGGCAACGACGCGTTCCAGGAGGCCGACACGACCGGCATCACCCGGCCGGCGACCAAGCACAACTACCTCGTCAAGCGGCCGGAAGACCTCGCCCGCGTCGTGCACGAAGCGTTCTACGTGTCGCGCAGCGGCCGGCCCGGACCGGTGGTGATCGATCTGCCGAAGGATATCCTGATCGGGCCGGCGCCGTATCAGGCGCCGAGCGAAACCGGGCATCGGTCCTACCGGCCGATCACCGATCCCGACCCGGCGCGCATCCAGGACGCCGTCGCCCTGCTGCGCGGGGCCAAGCGGCCGATGATCTATACCGGCGGCGGTGTGATCAACGCGGGGCCGAAGGCGGCCGAGGCGCTGATCGCGCTGGTCCGCGCGACCGGCATGCCGTGCACGTCGACGCTGATGGGGCTCGGGGCGTATCCGGCCAACGATCCGCAGTTCCTCGGTATGCTGGGGATGCATGGGACATACGAAGCCAACATGGCGATGCATGGCTGCGACGTGCTGCTGAACCTGGGAGCGCGGTTCGACGACCGGGTCACGGGGCGGCTGAACGCGTTCAGCCCCGGCAGCCGTAAGATCCACGCCGACATCGATCCGTCGAGCATCAACAAGAACGTCGCGGTCGAGGTGCCGATCGTGGGCGACGCGCGGGCGACGATCGAGGCGCTGCTGGCGGCGTGGAAGGAGAGCAGCCTGCCGCACGACCGCGAGGCGGTGACCGGTTGGTGGCGGCAGATCGACGAGTGGCGGGCGATCCAGAGCCTGAAGTTCACCCAGGACATGGGCAAGGGCGCGACCATCAAGCCGCAATATGCGGTGCAGCGGCTGTATGAGATCACCCGCGAACTCGGGCGTGACACGTTCATCACCACCGAGGTCGGCCAGCACCAGATGTGGGCGGCGCAGCACTTCAAGTTCGATCAGCCGAACCGCTGGATGACGTCGGGCGGGCTCGGGACGATGGGGTATGGCCTGCCGGCGGCGATGGGCGTGCAGATCGCGCATCCGGACGCGCTGGTGATCGACATCGCCGGCGAGGCGAGCATCCTGATGAACATCCAGGAGATGGCGACGCTGGCGCAGTATCGGCTGCCGGTGAAGGTGTTCATCCTGAACAACGAGTATATGGGCATGGTCCGGCAGTGGCAGGAGCTGCTGCACGGCGGGCGGTATTCGGAGAGCTATTCGGAGGCGCTGCCGGATTTCGTGAAGCTGGCCGACGCGTTCCACGGCGTGGGGATGCGGGCGACGTCGGTGGACGATCTGGACCGGGTGATCCGCGAGATGATCGCCACTGACAAGCCGGTGATCGCCGACATCGCGGTGGATCAGAAGGAGAATTGCTTCCCGATGATCCCGAGCGGGGCGGCGCATAACGAGATGATCCTCGGGCCGGAGCACCAAGATCGGACCGCGTCGATCACCGATGAAGGCATGATGCTGGTCTAATGCCTTCTCCCTCTCCCTCCGGGAGAGGGCCGGGGTGAGGGCTCTGATGCCCGCGCTCAGTCCATGAAAAACCCTCACCCTAGCCCTCTCCTGGAGGGAGAGGGGACAGCAAGCATCGGTATCATGCAGCAACGCACCGCTACTATCTCCGTCCTCGTCGAGAACGAGGCCGGGGTTCTTGCCCGCGTCATCGGATTGTTCGCCGGACGCGGCTACAACATCGAGAGTCTCACGGTCGCGCCGGTCGACGACAGCGGGCTGCGCAGCCGCATCAACATCGTGACGAGCGGCACCGACATGATCATCGAGCAGATCAAGGCGCAGCTCGGCCGGCTGGTGCCGGTGCATCGGCTGTCCGACCTGTCGCTCGAAGGGCCGCATCTGGCGCGCGAGCTGGCGATGATCAAGGTCGTCAGCGGCGGCACCGAGCGGGCCGAGGCGCTGCGCCTGGCCGACGCGTTCCGCGCTCGGGTGATCGACGCGACGACGGAAAGCTTCGTCTTCGAACTGACCGGAGCGACAGAAAAACTCGACGCCTTCATCGGCCTGATGCGGCCGCTCGGCCTGGCCGAAGTCAGCCGCACGGGTGTCGCGGCCATCGCACGCGGCAAAGCCGTCCTCTAATTACTGAACCGAACCAAGGAGCTATTTACCATGCGCGTGTATTACGATCGCGATGCCGACGTGAACCTGATCAAGGGCAAGAAAGTCGCCGTGATCGGCTACGGCAGCCAGGGGCATGCCCACGTCAACAACCTCAAGGACAGCGGTGCCAAGGAGCTGATGGTCGGCCTGCGCCCGGGCTCGACCGGTGTGGCCAAGGCCGAGGCGGCCGGGCTGAAGGTCGCCGACCCGGCCGAGTGCGCCAAGTGGGCGGACGTCGTCATGGTGCTGACGCCGGATGAGGGCCAGGGCGACCTGTATCGCGACAAGCTGCACGCCAACATGAAGCCGGGCGCGGCGATGGCGTTCGCGCACGGGCTGAACGTCCATTTCAACCTGCTGGACCCGCGCGCCGACATCGACGTGTTCATGATCGCGCCGAAGGGGCCGGGTCACACGGTGCGCTCCGAGTATCAGCGGGGCGGCGGGGTGCCGTGCCTGGTGGCGGTGGCGCAGAACCCGAGCGGCAACGCGCTCGAGATCGCGCTCAGCTATGCCAGCGCGATCGGCGGCGGCCGGGCGGGCATCATCGAGACGACGTTCAAGGAAGAGTGCGAGACCGATCTGTTCGGCGAGCAGGTCGTACTCTGCGGCGGGTTGGTCGAGCTGATCAAGGCGGGCTACGAGACGCTGGTCGAGGCCGGGTATGCGCCGGAGATGGCGTATTTCGAGTGCCTGCACGAGGTGAAGCTGATCGTCGACCTCATCTACGAGGGCGGCATCGCCAACATGAACTACTCGATCAGCAACACGGCCGAGTATGGCGAGTATGTGACGGGGCCGCGGATCATCACGTCGGAGACGAAGGCGGAGATGAAGCGGGTGCTGAACGACATCCAGACCGGCAAGTTCGCGCGCGACTGGATGCTGGAGAACAAGGTGAACCAGTCCAGCTTCAAGGCGACGCGGCGCCGGCTGGCCGAGCACCCGATCGAGCAGGTCGGCGAGAAGCTGCGCGGCATGATGCCGTGGATCGCCAAGAACGCCCTGGTCGACAAGGCGCGCAACTAGACCACGATTGGCGGAACCGCGTATGGTGGGCTTTCAGCCCACCATCGGGCGGGGCCGCGGTGAGACGAGACGGTTTGGTGGGCTAAAGCCCACCCTACGAGGGGTGCTTAGCCGCCGAGCAACTCGGCGAGCTTTTGGGCGCGGACGACCGGGTCGGGATGGACGAGCGGGATGATGACCCGGCCCTTGCTCGCTTTGCCGCCGAGCGCGGCGGCGATCTCTTCGGCGTTCTCGCGAAAGATCGGCGTGACGGCGCAGGAGGCAGGGCCGGCATCGATGCGCGACAGCCGCATCACCTCGGCGAGCCGACGGAGCCGCTCGATGGCCAGCAGCGCCTCGACCTCCGGCGGCGGCGGGCCGAAGCGGTCCTCCACCTCGTCGCTGAACTGGCGTAGGCTCGGCAGGTCGGTGAGACGGAACAGCCGGCGGAGCAGTTCGATGCGTAGGTTCTCGTCCGGCACGTAGTCGCGCGGGATGCGGCCGATGAGTTCGACATGCAGCTCGGGGGCCGGGCGCCGGGGCGGATCGCCCCGCTGCATCGATACCGCTTCCAAGAGCAGATGCTGGTAGAGTTCAGTGCCGACGGCGCGGACGTGGCCGGCCTGGCGGTCGCCGAACAGGTCGCCGGCGCCGCGTAGGTTCAGGTCGGCCGCGCTGATCTCCGCGCCGGCGCCGAGGGCCGACAAAAGCTGGACGGTGGTGAGGCGCTGGTGGGTCGCTTGCGGCAGTTCGGCGCCGGGTTCGGTGAAGAGGTAGGCCGTACCGCGCCGGGCGCCGCGGCCCACCCGGCCGCGTAATTGGTGCAGCTGGGCCAGGCCGAACCGCTCGGCGTGGGTGACGATCATGAGGTTCGCGCGCGGGATGTCGAGCCCGGCCTCGATGATGTCGGTCGCGATCAGGACATCACCACGGCCGGCGGCGAAGTCCACGATCGCGGCCTCGAGCGCTTCGGCCGACAGGCGGCCGTGGGCGACGGTGATCGCCAGTTCCGGCACCAGGCTCTGCAACTCGGCCTGTAGCGGCGCGATGTCGGCGATGCGCGGACAGATGACGAAGCTCTGCCCGTCGCGCCGCCGCTCGCGCAGCAGCGCCTCGCGGACGACGATGGTGTCCCAGCTCAGCACGAAGGTGCGGATCGGCTGCCGGTGCTGCGGCGGCGTGGCGAGCAGGCTGACGTCGCGCAGTCCGACCAGGGCGGCCTGCAGCGTGCGCGGGATCGGGGTGGCGGTCATGGCGAGCAAATGCGGCGCGAGGCCGCCGAGCGCGGCCTTGTCGTCCTCGCCGAAGCGTTGTTCCTCGTCGATGATCGCCAGGCCGAGGTTGTGGAATTGCGTCCGCACCAGCCCGTGCGTGCCGATCACGATGGCGACCTCGCCGGCGCTGACCGCGCGCCTGATCTCGTCGGCGGCCGGGTCGTCCTCGGTGCGGATGAGGCCCTCGACGCGGATGCCGGTGCGGGCGAAGCGGGTGCGGAAGACGTCGAGATGCTGGCGGGCGAGCACCGAGGTGGGCGCCAGCAGGGCGACCTGGTGGCCGGCGAGGGCGGCGGCGGCGGCGGCGCGGATGGCGACCTCGGTCTTGCCGAAGCCGACATCGCCGCAGAGCAGCCGGTCCATCGGATGTCCGCTGGCCAGATCCGTCAGCACCGAATGGATCGCGGCGCGCTGGTCGTTGCTGAGCGGGAAGGGGAACCGCTGGGCGATGGTGGCGAAGCGGTCGGGGTCCGGCTTGATCGGCGGCGCGACGGCATCCCGGCGCGCGGCGATCCGCTCCTGCAGCTGGACGGCGGTTTCCTGCAGCTCCGCCTCGATCCTGACGCGCCGCTTCATCCAGGCCGTGCCGCCGGCGCGGTCGAGCGTGACGTCGCTGTCGCCGTAGCGCCAGACGCGGTCGAACGCGGTGGGCGGGATCAGCAGTTCGATCTGGTCGGCGAATTCGAGCACCAGGCGATCCTCGTCACCGACCTCGCGCAGCCCGGTCAGCCGGCAGACGCCGTGATCGACATGCACCACGACCTCGCCCACGCGCGGCGCTTCGGACGCGGCGGTCAGCGTGGCGCTGGCCTTGGGCCGCAGCAGCGGGCCGACCGGCAGCAGCAGCAGACCCGGCGCGCGCAAGCCGCTCAGCGGGTCGGCCTCGATCACGCTCACGGTCCCTGGCGTCATTTCGGCCAACCGCTCGGCGGGCGTGGCCTCGACGCCGCGGCGGCGCAGGCTCTTGGCGACGCTGCCGGGATCGTTGGGCGCGGCGATGATCACGCGGTCGGACTTGGCGTCCGCGATGGAAGCGAGCAGGTCGGCGAGCTTGTGCGGCGCGGGCAGGTCGGTGCTGGTATCGGGGTCGAGATCGACGACATCGGCGCAGAGTCGGGTGACTTCGTCGACGGTCAGGAACAGCTTGTCGGGAGGGGGCAGGTCGGCGGTGTGGCCGGTCACGCGGCCGGCCTTGAGCGCGGCCGCGTAGGCGTCGTCGATCGCCTCGCGGACGCTGCGCCAGCGTTCCGGGACGTCGGTTTCAAGGTAGAGGGACGCGTCCGGCATGGCCTCGAACACGCTCTGCAGGCGACGGGGCAGATGCTGGGCGACGGCTTGGCCGTCGGCATTCGGCTCGAGCTGCGACGTCGCCGCCGCGAGGCTTTCGGCGTCGATGCGGAACTCGGTCATCGGGCGCAGTTTCAGGCCGGGGCGCGCGTCGGTGCTGCGCTGGGTGACCGGGTCGACGCCGGTGATGGCTTCGATGCGGTCGTCTTCGAGGTAGAGGCGCACCGGCTCGGCCTCGCCCGAGGGGAAGATGTCGATCACTTGGCCGCGCAGGGCGGCTTCGCCGGGCTCGTCGACGCGCTCGTCCCAATGATAGGCGCGGATGGCCAGCGCCTCGCGCAGGGCGTCGCGGTGGACGACGTCGCCGCGTGCGATCGATAATTCGGCGGCCCGCCACACGCCGGCGGGGCGGACCCGCTGCAGCACGGCGGCGGCGCTGGTGAGCAGTAGGCGCGGCGCGCTGGCGGGGCGCGCGAGGCGGGTGAGCGTCGCGATGCGGCGACCGACGGCGCGGGTGGAGGGGGGAATTAGGTCGTAGGGCAACACGTCGACGGGCGGGAGGACCAAGACCTCGACGCCGTCGGCGAAGGCTGTGGCGAGGCGGGCGACCCGGTCGAGCCGGCCGGCGCCGCGGAGGATGGCGATCAGCGGCCCGGAGCGTCGGGCCTTTTGCAGCAGGGCGAAGGCGAGCGCCGGGTCGGAGCGGTCGGTCGTGGTCGGGTCGAAAGGCATTCAGGGTCGGGTCCGTGTGAGCATTGAGGGTGGGCTGGGCTTCACAACGCATCAAGCCGTGGCGTGGTACGTTTTCACGCGAGGCAACCACGCGTAAGTCATCCCCCATGCTCTTCAATCAGCTTCAACGGACCTGGGTCCGCGGCGCTCTGGCCGCCGGGGCGGTGCTCGGGCGGCCGCTCGTCGCCGACGGGCTGACGATGGATCCGGTGATGTCCGCCTTCGTGCGCTTCGCCAACCGGATGCGGTCCGACGCGCCGCTCGACCTCGCCACGCTGCGCAAGCGCTATGCGGCGGCGCCGGCGGTCACCGGGCTCAAGCCGGACGGCACGGTGCGCGTGACGGCGGTCGATGCGGGCGGGCGGCCGGCGCGGCGCTACGAGCCGCGAGGCCGGGCGGCGGCGGATCTGCTGTATTTTCACGGGGGTGGCTTCATCATCGGCAGCGTCGGCACGCATGACGCCCTGTGCCGCCGGCTGGCGGCGCGGACACGGCTGCGGATCACCTCGGTCGAGTATCGGCTGGCGCCGGAGCATCCGTTCCCGGCGGCGTATGACGATGCGGCCGCGGCGTGGCGCTGGGCGCGCGAGAGCGGGCCGGGTCCGTGGCTGATCGGCGGCGACAGCGCGGGGGCCAATCTCGCCGCCGGGCAGGCGCTGGATGGGAGTGCCCGGCTACAGGTGCTGCTCTATCCGGCGGTCGATCTGCTGCATCAGGATGGGCTGTATCCGAGCATCCTGACGTTCCAGGAGGGTTTCCTGCTGACGGCGGCAGCGATGGTCGAGTGTGCCCGGCTGTTGGTTCCGCCCGGGCAGGACGCGGGCGACGTCCGGTTATCGCCGATCCGGGGCGATCTCAGCCGGGCGTCGCCGGCGCTGGTGGTGACGGCCGGGTTCGACCCGTTGCGCGATCAAGGGCGGGCCTATGCGCGGGCCCTGCAAAAGGCGGGTCGCCGGGCCCATCTGGTCGAGGAGATGGCGCTGCCCCACGGCTTCGCCGATTTCGCCGGCGTGGTGCCGGCGGCACGGCAGGCGATCGATCGCATCGCGGATGCGATTAGAGTGGAGTTGGGGCGGGGTGAGGGAGTTTAGAATGCAGCGTCGCGATCCGGTTTTGATTGCCTGGGTGGTGGGTCTGGGGTTGGCCGCGGTCGCGTATGCGATCGGGCCGCAATACTTCATGTTCCGCGTGGTCGACAGTTTCCACCTCGCGATGTGGCGGATCGGCGAGGCGATCGGCGATCTGTCGTTGATGGGCCGCGATCTGGTGCGGGCGCTGGCGATGGGGCTCTACGCGACGTTCGTGGTCCTGGCGCTGAGCGTGATCCGGCGGGGCGGTTCGGGCAAGGCGGCGCTGTTCTGGGTGTCGGTGCTGTTCTTGTTCCTGATCGGCGGGCTCGATTTGACGACCGAGAGCGATACGCGGTGGTTCCTGGCGCTCGCCGTTGCTGGCGCCGGCGCGGTCACGATGACCCAACGCCTGCGCCAGACTGCTTTGGTCGTCCGCTAGACGGTCACGCCGACGCCCGGAAGCCGAGCGAGGGGCTGGCGGCGCGTAGGCGGGCGAGCACGGCGGAGGAACGGGCGGCGCCGGGTTGGCGGACCGGCTCGGCGCCGTTGAGGATGCCGACGATCATGTCGATCCCCTGCGCGTGCCAGCGCTGGACCGCCTTGTGGTCGGCGCCGATGGCGGTGCCGAGCCGGCGCCAGCTATAGAGATGCCGGCCGGTCATCGGGTTGACCAGGCTTCTCGCGCCGATGACCCGGCGCAGCACGTATTTGTCGTCCGGAATGCGCGACACCCACCGATAGGACTGGTCCATCCGGGTGATGTGGGCCGCGCTCGGGGCGGCGGGGCGGATCTTGGCGCGCGCGGCCCCGTAGCTCTCGGCGACGCTGTGCACCCACTCCATCCCGCTCTGCACGAGGCGGGTGCTGGGCCCGGTATTGGGCAAGGAGAGCAGGGTGATCCCGGCCTCCTCGAGGCGGGCGATGACCCATTCGGCGTTGGCCGGCGCGCCGTCGGGCGTATGTGGGTTGATCAATTGACGAACACCGGAAAGGGATAGGTGGCGTGGTCGAGGACGGTGCCCTCGGTGATGGCACCCCATGTGACGGGATGGCCGGCCGGTAGAGCGGGGCGATCGTTCTGGCCGGGACGGCCGCGCACGACATAGACTATGCTGCGCAGGTGGGAGAGATCGGCGGCGAAGGCGTCATCTGGGTTCGGGGTCACGGACTTTGTTCCCGTTCTGTTCGATGACCTAAGCTAGTTTTCCTATCACTTCCCGGTCAAGCGCAGGTGAACGTTAATATTTGCGAAACAGCGCCAGGTCGCCCGCGTTACCACCCTCACGCAGCACGGAGGGCGAGATGCACGCGCAGATGCCAGAACCGGTTCCCCGGCCCACGCCGATCCCCGTCGAAGATCCGCCGCCGAGCGACGTGCCCCCGCTGGACGCGCCGCCCGAGGGGGATCCGGTTCCGGACGGACCGCCGATGCAGTTGTCCTGAGAGCACTTGTTCCCAGAGGGCTGACGCGGCAGGGTAGCGGCGTGCACAACCTGGTCCATCGATGCCCCGCTCTGCCGCCACGCTGATCGCCGTCGCCGCGCCGTTCTTGCTGGCCGGCTGCGGCATGGCGCCGCCGCAAGGTGCGACCCCCTACACGCCGACGGCCGAGATGTCGGACGTGCTGGCCGAGCGGGCGGCCGCGATGCATGCCAAGGAAAGCTCCTCGATCGACGTCGACGAGGCGCGTGACGTGCCGAGCCTGGTCGAAGCGGCGCATGCGATCCTCAATGTGCGGGGTCTCCCGGCCGCGGAGATCGAGGTGAGCCAGCTCAACCAGCCGATCGCGAGCGGCGCGGCCGGGCCGATCGGGGCGACGCTGTATCGGCCGGTGCTGGCCAAGGACACGCCGGTCATCGTGTATTTTCCGGGGGGGACATGGGCGACGCGGCGCGATGCCGATGCCGACGAGACCGCCCGGCAGCTCGTTGCCCGCACCGGGTTCGTGGTGGTGAGTCTGCGGCCGCGGCTGGCGCCCGAGGTAAAGTTCCCGGCGATCCATGACGACGCGCTGGCCACCTATCAATGGGCGCGCGGGCAGATGCGGTCCTGGGGCGCGGACCCGACCCGGGTGATTCTGGCCGGCGAAGGGCCGGGGGCGAACCTCGCCCTCTCGACGGCGCTGCTGGCCCGCGATCGCCGGATTCCCACTCCTGACGCGTTGTTGTTGATCACGCCCTGGGCGGGGACGTCGACGAGCGGCCCGAGCATGAGCGAGAACGGCAGCAGCCGGCCGTTGACCCGGGCGACGGTGCGGTGGGCGCAGAACCTGTATGCGCCGGACAACCTGGCCGAGCCGCGGATCGACCTGGCCCATCGCACCGACCTGGCCGGGATGCCGCCGACGATGATCGTGTTGGCCGATATCGATCCGCTGCGCTCGGACGCGGAAACGCTTGGGGCGCGGCTGCAGCAGGCCGGCACGCGGGTCGATGTGCGGCGGTACGCCGGCGTCACGCACGGCTTCTTCGGTCTGGGCGCCTACGTGCCGACCGCGGCGGCGGCCGAGGACGATGTCGCCCGGGCGCTGAAGGCGAGGTTCGACACGCAGCTGCCGCCGGCGCCGGCTCGCCCCGTCAGTAGGTCGCGCGCCCGCCGGTGATGTCGAACACGGCGCCGGTGCTCGTCGCTTCGGCGCCGTCGCGGTCCCATGGCGCGACGGTCGCGACGGCGACGCGGCCGTTCAAGTCGAGTTGGTCATACGCTTTGGCGCGTTATGGCGGCTGGGTTCCCGGCCGTAGCTTGGTCGCCAAGGCGGAGACTTCGCGAGCGGCGGCCAGGGCCGCTTCCAGCGCACGCACCCGGGTCGGCAACGCGTCGGCGGCTTGGGCGGTGGCGACCTCGTGTGCGATGTCGAGCAGCAGCAGGCGGAACTCGGTCTGCTGACCCGGCGGCATGTAGGCGGCTCCGATCGGGAATTCGCTTGGGGCCGGCAGCGTCTCGGAGCAGAGATCGTGCTGGCTGGCGAAGAAGAAGTGCAGCCGTCCGTCGTGGCCGTAGACGGGCGAGACGAACAGCAGGTTGATGAAGCTCGACCCGTCGCGGCGGTAGTTGGTCAGGAACTGCACGCACCCGTTGCCACCGCGCAAGCAGTCGCGGAGTTGGCGCACGGAGTCGCGGTCGGTGCCGGGCCCTTGCATGAAGCGGCAGTTGCGGCCGCTCAACTCGCGCTCCGAATACTGGGTCAGCTGCTCGAAGGCGCGGTTGACCGCGATCAACGGATTGTCCGGCTGGTGCGGGTCGCTGATGACCATCGGTTCGGAGCTCAGGCGCATGGCGGCTAGGAGCCCATTGAGGAGCATCCCGCGTTCGGCGATTTGCACGATCATATTTTCTCCCGCCGCGTTTAGGAGACGACGCTAGCGCCGCCGGGCTCCGCGCGTCCACCACTCATCGCATGATCTCAGTTGGCGAGCACGCGCACGTGTCCTGGCCGACGCGGCCGGTCATGAGGGAAGGGCAGGCCTTGCCTTTTGCTCGATGATCGCCCATATGCGCGGCGCCCGTGCGACAGCGCGGGTAATTCACACGCGGGATGCCTTTCCGGGTCGATGACCCGGTTCCGGTGCCGAGAGGCCTGATCCCGCGGAGGCTCAACCGGACGATATGGAAAGGAACCGCCCTCATGGCGATGCCCGATTTTACCCTGCGCCAATTGCTCGAAGCCGGTGTTCACTTCGGCCACCACACGCGCCGCTGGAACCCGCATATGGCGCCATACATCTTCGGCGTGCGCAACCAGGTGCACATCATCGACCTGCAGCAGACGGTGCCGATGCTGGACCGCGCGCTCAAGGCCGTGCGCGACACGACGGCGGCGGGCGGCCGCGTGCTGTTCGTCGGCACCAAGCGGGCGGCGGCGGAATACGTGGCCGAGAGCGCGCGGCGCTGCGGCCAGTATTACGTCAACCACCGCTGGCTCGGCGGCATGCTGACCAACTGGAAGACGATCACGGGCAGCATCAAGCGGCTGCGCCAGATCGACGACATGCTGTCCGGCGATGTGCAGGGTCTGACGAAGAAGGAGATCCTCGACATCACGCGCGACCGCGAGAAGCTCGAGCGCGCGCTGGGCGGGATCAAGGACATGGGCGGCCTGCCCGACATCCTGTTCGTGATCGACACCAACAAGGAGAAGCTGGCGGTCGAGGAAGCCACCAAGCTCGGCATCCCGGTGATCGCCGTGCTCGACAGCAACTCCGACCCGGCCGGCGTGACCTATCCGATCCCGGGCAACGACGACGCCATCCGCGCGATCACGCTGTACTGCGACCTGATCGCCGGCGCCGTGCTGGACGGGATCAGCGCCGAGATGGTGGCTTCGGGCCGCGATCTGGGTGCGTCCGAGGAGTTGCCGCCTGAGGCGCTGCCAATGCCGGAGCCCGAGGTGGCGGCCGAACAAGTCGGCGCCTGATCGCCGGCTGACTGATTCGCCGGGGCAGCGCCCCGGCTCTGACTGAGAGGGTATGATGGCCGATATTACGGCGTCGATGGTGCGTGACCTGCGCGAGAAGACCGGCGCGGGCATGATGGATTGCAAGAAGGCGCTGACCGAGGCGGGCGGCGACATGGAAACCGCGGTCGACTGGCTGCGCAAGAAGGGTCTCGCCGCGGCGGCCAAGAAGAGTGGGCGCACCGCGGCCGAGGGCTTGGTCGGCGTGACGTCGGCGTCCAACAAGGCGGCCATGGTCGAGGTGAACGCCGAGACCGACTTCGTCGCGCGCAACGAGCAGTTCCAGGCGCTGGTCGAGGCCATCGCCAAGGTGGCGCTCGAGGTCGGCGAGGACGTCGAGGCGATCAAGGCGGCCAAGTTCCCCGGCAGCGACCGGACGGTGGCCGAGGAGATCACGCATCTCGTGGCGACGATCGGCGAGAACATGTCGCTGCGGCGGGCGCGCGTGATGTCGGTCGGGCAAGGCGTGGTGGCAACGTATGTGCACAACACGCTGCGGCCGGGTCTGGGCAAGATCGGCGTGCTGGTCGCCATCGAGGGCGCCGGCAGCGAGATGGACGCGCTGGAGACGTTGGGGCGCCAGATCGGCATGCATGTGGCGGCGACGCGGCCGGACGCGCTGGACACCAGCGGCGTCGACCCGGCGGCGCTCGAGCGCGAGAGGGCGGTGCTGACCGAGCAGGCGCGCGCGTCGGGCAAGCCGGACGCGATCATCGAGAAGATGGTCACCGGGCGGATCCAGAAATACTACGAGGAGGTCGTGCTGCTCGAGCAAGTCTGGGTGCATGACGGCGAGAGCCGCGTGAAGGCGGTGGTCAAGAAGGCTGGCGTCGAGCTGGCTGGCTTCGAGCGGTTCACGCTGGGCGAAGGTATCGAGAAGGATACCGGCGATTTCGCCGCCGAAGTCGCCGCCGCGGCTGGCCTGCCGGTCTGAACTTGTGACGGGTTGCCGCAGCGACTAGGTTGCGGCGACCCGACTTACCCTGAAGGATTTCATGCCCGTTCAGCCGGCCTACAAGCGTGTCTTGTTGAAGGTTTCCGGCGAAGCTCTGATGGGACGGCACGAGTATGGTCTCGATCGTGAGACGCTGTCCCGGATTTCCGCCGATATTTCCCAAGTTGTGGAGTCAGGTGTGCAGGTCTGCCTCGTCGTGGGCGGAGGCAACATCTTCCGGGGCGTCGCCGGCGCCGCGGCCGGCATGGACCGCGCGTCGGCCGATTACATGGGCATGCTCGCGACCGTGATGAACGCGCTGGGGCTGCAGAGCGTGCTGGAGCGGCATGGCGTGCAGACGCGGGTGCAGTCGGCGATCCCGATGAGTTCGGTCTGCGAGCCCTATATCCGGCGCCGCGCCGAGCGGCACATGGAGAAGGGCCGGGTCGTGATCTTCGCGGCCGGGACAGGCAATCCGTTCTTCACCACCGATACGGCGGCGGCCTTGCGGGCGACCGAGATGAGTTGCGACGCGTTGCTCAAGGGCACGCAGGTCGACGGCGTCTACTCCGCCGATCCGCGCAAGAACCCGGATGCCGACCGCTATGACGAGCTGACCTATCACGACGTGCTGGCCCGCGACCTGGCGGTGATGGACGCCGCCGCCATCAGCGTCGCGCGCGAGAACGGGCTGCCGATCATCGTGTTCGACATCCACGCACCAGGCTCGTTCGCTGCCGTGATGCGCGGTGAGGGACGGTTCACCACCATAATTGAGCCGCATTAGTCGCGTTAGGAGTTAATCGTGCCTGCCGATTTGAACGCCCTGAAGCAAGACCTGACCCGGCGAATGGATGGCGCGCTCGAGACGTTGCGCCGCGATTTCGGCGGTCTGCGCACCGGCCGGGCCAGCCCGGCGCTGCTCGAACCGGTCAAGGTCGAGGCGTATGGCACTGAGGTGCCGATCACCCAGGTGGGGACGATCGGGGTGCCCGAGCCGCGGCTGATCACGGTCCAGGTCTGGGACCGCTCGATGGTCGGCGCGGTCGAGCGGGCGATCCGCGACAGCGGGTTGGGGCTCAACCCGGGGTCGGACGGCCAGATCGTGCGGGTGCCGATCCCGCAATTGACGGCCGAGCGCCGGGCGGAGCTGGCCAAGGCGGCCGGGCGGTATGCCGAGGGGGCCCGGATCGCGATCCGGGGCGTGCGGCGCGACGGCATGGACCAGATCAAGAATTTCGAGAAGAAGCACGAAATCGGCGAGGACGAGCAGAAGACCTGGTCCGATGAGGTCCAGAAGCTGACCGACGGCTACATCAAGCGGATCGACGAGTCGCTGGCGGACAAGGACAAGGAGATCCGGCAGGTCTAACGCCATGAGCATCATCTCTGTCGCGTCGGCGCTGCAACAGCCGGGCTCCGGCCGGGCGACCCCGGTCCATGTCGCCATCATCATGGACGGCAATGGGCGCTGGGCGCGCGCGCGGGGTTTGCCGCGGGCGGCCGGGCACCGGGCTGGTGCGCAGGCGGTGCGGCGGGCGATCGAGGCGGCGATCGGATGCGGCGTGCAATGGCTGACGATCTACGCCTTCAGCAGCGAGAATTGGCGGCGACCTCCGGAGGAGGTGCTCGATCTCACCGGCCTGCTGCGCCGCTATCTGCGCCAGGAGCTGGCCGAGATGTCGCGCGAGGGCGTCCGGCTGCGGGTGCTGGGCAACCCGCAGCGGTTCGATGGTGACCTGCAATCGGAACTGGCCCGCGCGGAGCAGTCGACGCGGGGCAACTCGCGGCTCAACCTCAACATCGCGCTGTCGTACGGCTCACGCGACGAGATCGTCGCGGCGGCCAAGGCGATCGCCGCCGCGGCCGTGGCCGGGGAGCTGAACCCGGCCGAGCTGGACGAGGCGCGGTTCGGCCAGTTCCTGTTCACCGCCGACATGCCCGACCCCGACATGGTGATCCGCACCTCGGGCGAGCAGCGGTTGTCCAACTTCCTGATGTGGCAGTCGGCCTATGCCGAACTGGTGTTCCTCGACGTGTTGTGGCCGGATTTCTGCCGCGCCGACTTCGAATTCGCGCTGGCGGAATTCTCGCGCCGCGAACGGCGGTTTGGTGGGTGATCCGGCGCGTTCGTCCGGCGCGTCCTCGCGCTGGAACGACTTGCGACGCCGGGCGGTCTCGGCGTCGATCCTGGCGCCGATCGTGCTGCTGTGCATCTGGTTCGGCGCGGCGCCGTTCGATCTGCTGCTGGCCGCCGGCGTGACCGGTTTGTCGCTGGAGTGGGTGTGGCTGTGCCGCGCGACGCCGACGACGATGCCTGGCGTCCTGGTCCCGGCGCTGGTGCTGGTGGGCGGTGCCGCCGCGGTCGCCGGCCATACCGGCGCGGGTCTGGCGGTTCTGCTCGTCAGCACGGTGGTGGTCGGGTGGCTGGCCCGGGGCGTGCTGCTCGCGTCCGGCATCCTCTATGTCGGGCTTGCGTTCGTCGCGCTGCTCTGGCTGCGGGGGTGGCCCGGGACCAATGGCCGGACGGCGGTGCTCTTCGTCGTGCTGGTCGTGTGGGCCAGCGATATCGGCGGGTATGTGGCCGGGCGCTGGTTTCGCGGCCCGAAGCTGGCGCCAGCGCTGTCGCCGGCCAAGACGTGGTCGGGCGCGGTGGGCGGGTTGGTGGCGGCAATGGTCGTGGGCGAGGCGGTGGTCGGCCATGCCACGGTCGGGACGGCGTTGTTCGCGGGCTTGCTCGCGATCGTCTGCCAGGCCGGTGACTTGCTCGAGAGTGCGATAAAGAGGCATGTCGGGGTCAAGGACTCGGGGCGCTTGATCCCGGGCCACGGCGGGTTGCTGGATCGGCTGGACGGGCTACTGGCCGCTGCGCCGGTGGCCGCACTCGTCGTGTTTGCGAGCCGGGAGGGAATTTTTTGAGATCAGAGCGGCGTAGCGTCTCCGTGCTGGGAAGCACGGGCAGCATCGGCACGAGTACGATCGATCTGTTGCTCGCCAACCCGGACCGCTTCCGGGTGCGCGCGGTGGCGGGCGGGCGGAACGTGGCGCTGCTGGCGCAGCAGGCCCGGGCTCTGGGTGCCGAGCTGGCGGTGATCGCCGACACGGCGTGCCTGCCGGAGCTGGAGCGGCTGCTGGCCGGGTCGGGGATCGATGCGGCGGCCGGGTCGGACGCGGTGGTCGCGGCGGCGTCGCTGCCGGCGGATTGGACGATGGCGGCGATCACCGGCGCGGCCGGGCTGCCGAGCACGCTGGCGGCGATCCGCCGCGGCGGTGCGATCGCCCTGGCCAACAAGGAAGCGCTGGTCTGCGCGGGCGAGGTCATGCTCCGGGCCGTGGCCGCGGCGGGCGCGACGCTGCTGCCGGTCGATTCCGAGCACAACGCCGTCTTCCAGGCGATGGCCGAGGGCAATGCGGACTGCGTCGAGCGCATCGTGCTCACGGCGTCCGGCGGGCCGTTCC
This sequence comes from uncultured Acetobacteraceae bacterium, assembly GCA_964657565.1. GTDB lineage: Bacteria > Pseudomonadota > Alphaproteobacteria > Acetobacterales > Acetobacteraceae > JAVVHH01. Next base: position 63,121 of record CAZZVQ010000008.1, on the reverse strand, counting down.
GCACCACGAGCCTCGAGGAGATGGCGCGCGCCACGCCGGAGGCCGCGCTGCGGCACCCGACCTGGACCATGGGCGCCAAGATCAGCATCGATTCGGCGACGATGTTCAACAAAGGGCTCGAGCTGATCGAGGCGGCGCGCCTGTTCAGCCTGTCCGAGGACCGCATCGGCGTCCTGGTGCATCCGCAATCGGTGGTCCACGGCATCGTCCATTGGCGCGACGGCAGCATGCTCGCCCAACTCGGCTCGCCCGACATGCGTATTCCGATCGCCCATGCGCTGGCCTGGCCGGGGCGGCTGGCGACGTCCTCGCCGCGGCTCGATCTGGCCGCGCTGGGGCAGATGCAGTTCTTCGAGCCCGACCCGGTCCGTTTTCCGGCGCTTCGGCTGGCGCGTGACGCCTTGCGGGCCGGGGGTGGAGGACCCACAATATTATCGGCAGCCAATGAGGTGGCGGTCGAGGCGTTCCTCACGCGGCGGCTGGGCTTCACCGAGATCGCGGCGCTCGTGGAGGCGGTGATGGATCGGTTGGGCAGCCCGGCGGCCGAGACGCTCGACGACGTCATGGAATTGGACGGCGCCGCGCGACGGGCCGCCACATCGATCGCCGCAGCCAAAGCGGCATAGGACGACAGGACCCGCGATGCATCTCCCCGACTTCGTCCGCAATGTCGGCGCCTTTCTCGTGGTGCTCGGCGTGCTCGTGTTCGTCCACGAGCTTGGCCACTACCTCGCGGCGCGGTGGCGCGGCGTGCATGTCGAGACGTTCTCGATCGGGTTCGGGCGCGCGCTGCTGAGTTGGACCGACCGGGTCGGGACAGTGTGGAAGCTGGCCTGGATCCCGCTCGGCGGCTACGTGAAGTTGCACGGGCAGGAGCGGCCCGACGATGTCGACGAGGCGACTCGGGCGGCCTTGGTCCAGGGGCGCACGTTCTACGGCAAGGGGGTCGGTAGTCGCGCGATCGTGGTCGCGGCCGGCCCGATCGCCAACTTCGTGCTGGCGGCGGTGTTGTTCGCCGTCCTGTTCGGGACCGCTGGGCGGCCCACGAGCCTTCCCGTCATCGGCGAAGTCATGCCGCAGAGCGCGGCCGCCGAGGCCGGGCTGAAGGCGGGCGACCGGGTCGAGACGATCGAAGGCCAGAAGGTGAGCCGGTTCGAGGACCTCCAACGCATCATCGCCGGGGCACCCGACCAGACTCTCACGCTGGCGTTCATCCGCGACGGCGCGCCGCAGACGCTGCAGGTGCACACCGGGTCGCGCGATGGCGCGCTGGGCCGGCGCATGGGAGTGCTCGGGGTCAAGGGTGGCGCGCCCGAATACAAGCAGCTCGACCCGGTGAGCGCCGTCGTCGCCGGCGTGCAGCAGACCTGGGATGTGTTGGTGCAGACGATCCAAGGGCTTGGCCAGATGTTGAGCGGCGCCCGCAGCGCCGACGAGTTGAGCGGGCCGCTGGGGATCGCGCAGCTGTCGGGCCAGGTCGCCTCGCTCGGGATCGCCAGCCTCGTCAGCTTCATCGCGGTGCTTTCGGTCAACCTGGGGCTGATCAACCTGTTCCCGATCCCGATTCTCGACGGTGGTCACCTGGTTTTGTATCTGATCGAGGCGCTGCGCGGGCGCCCGGTGCCGCCGAAGCTGCAGGAGCTGGGGTTCCGGGCCGGCTTCGCCGTGCTAGCCGGGCTGTTCGTGTTCGCGACCTGGAACGACCTGTCGCATTTGGGCCTATTCCGCTGGGTCAAGGGCTAGGCCGCAGGCCGCGCCGGATCGTCTCAGGATGCGTGGCATTGTCCACGATGTTGCCCTGAAGTCTGGTGACGCCTAGAAGCACCGGCTTGGGAGCGTGAACGCGGCGCATCATCGCCATGTTCGACCGCTTGGAGGGATAACGATTGCCCACGATACGCGCCAAGTTGCTGGCGACCGTCTGCTTGCTGCCCGCGTTGCTTCCCGTAGAGGCGGTGGCGCAGCAGCGCGTCGCGCCACCAACCCGGGCCGCCGCGCCACGTCCGCCGCCGGGTGGGCCGATCACCGCGATCAAGGTCGAGGGTAACCAGCGTATCGAGGAGAGCACGATCCGCTCCTACATGCTGGTCCAGCCCGGTGATGCCTACGACCCCGACCGTGTCGACCGCAGCCTGAAGAGCCTGTTCTCGACCGGGCTGTTCCGCGACGTGTCGTTCCAGCGGCAGGGCGGCACGCTGGTGGTGCGGGTGGTGGAGAACCCGATCATCAACCGGATCGCCTTCGAGGGTAACCGCAAGCTGACCGACGAACAGCTTCGGACGACCGTGCAGCTGCGGCCGCGCGCCGTGTTCACGGCGGAACTGGCGCAGGCGGATCGTCAGCGCATCCTGAACGCCTACGCCAAGGCGGGGCGGTACGCGGCGACGGTGGACCCGAAGATCATCCGGCTCGACCAGAACCGCGTCGACGTGGTGTACGAGATCAACGAGGGCGCGACCACGCTGGTCAGCCGGATCGCCGTCGTGGGCAACCACGCGTTCAGCGAGAGCCGGCTGCGTGAGGTCGTGGCGAGTCGCGAGGAGGCGTTCTGGCGCTTCCTGACCAATGCCGACCAGTACGACCCTGAGCGGGTGAATTTCGACAAGGAATTGCTGCGCCGCTTCTACTTGAAGAACGGCTACGCCGATTTCGAGGTCAAGAATGCGACCGCGGAGCTGTCGCCGGACCGCTCGGCGTTCCTGCTGACGTTCGTCATCAGCGAGGGTGAGAAATACACGGTCGGCAAGGTCGATATCGACAACAAGCTGCGCAACCTCGATGTCGAAACCCTGCGCCCGCTGCTCGGGATCGGGGCCGGCGACACGTACGACGGCGACGCGGTCGAAAAGACGTCGACAGCGCTGCAGGAGGCGATCCAGCAGCGCGGCTACGCGTTCGTCGACGTCAAGCCGCGGATCGCGCGCGATCGCGTCAAGCACACGGTCGACCTGGTGTTCGACATCGGCGAGGGGCCGCGCGTCTATGTCGAGCGGATCGACATCTCGGGCAACACGCGGACCAAGGACAAGGTGATCCGCCGCGAGTTCCGCATCGCCGAAGGCGACGCGTTCGACGCCACGGCGGTCCGCGTGACCCGGCAGCGGCTGCAGGACCTGGGGTATTTCAACGGCGTGACCATCACCCCGTCGCCGGGCTCGGCGGCAGACAAGGCCATCATCTCGACCGTCGTGGACGAAAAGGCGACGGGCGAGTTGACGCTCGGTGGCGGCTACTCGACGGATTCGGGCGCGCTGGTCAACGTCGGGCTGCGCGAGCGCAACCTGATCGGCACCGGCATCGACGCCAGCGTCAACGGCGTGCTGGCGCAGAAGAGCAGCCAGGTGGACCTCTCGATCACCGACCCGTTCTTTCTGGACCGCAACCTGGCCGCCGGGATCGACCTCTTCAATATCCGCAACAATAACCAGACCATCGCCGCGTATAGCGAGCGGCGCACCGGTGGCGCGCTCCGGATCGGTTACGAGTTCAACGAGCATTTGCGGCAGGCCTGGACCTACTCGCTGGTCGACCGGAACGTGTATGACATCCAGTCCGGTGCGAGCCTCTACATCACGAACCAGGCGGGTTCGTCCTTGCTGTCGCAGCTTGGGACCACCGTGTCGATCGACTATCGCGACAGCCGGGTCGATCCGCATTCCGGCGGATTGATCCGGGTCGGCGTCGACTTCGCCGGCATCGGCGGCACCGCGCATTACGTCCGCTCGAAGATCGACGGCAATTACTACATCCCGCTCGAAGCGCTGACCGGTGACGATGCCTGGACAATTGCGCTCTCGGCTGGCGGCGGTTATCTGGCGCAACTCGGGACGGAGGAGAAGATCATCGACCGCTTCTTCCTCGGTGGCGACAATCTTCGCGGCTTCCAGTCTGGTGGCGCGGGTCCGCATGCCGTGGGCCTGAACTCGGTGGACAGCATCGGCGGCCGAATGATCTACACCGGCACCACCGAACTCCGCTTTCCGCTGCCGATCTCGTCGGATTTCGGCCTGACCGGGCGGGCGTTCGTCGACATCGGGTCGTTGTCGCAGGTGACGCAGCTCGCCGGCTCGACGGTGTATGACAGTGCCGCGCCGCGTGTTGGCACCGGCGTGGGCGTTTCGTGGAAGACGCCGTTCGGCTTGATCAACATCGACATCGCCGAGGCCGTCGTGAAACGTAAATACGACCAGACTCAGCTTTTCCGCTTTGGCTTCGGGACGAGGTTCTAACTTGCTCATTGATCGCCTGCTTCGCCCGACGGTAATCGCCGCCGGTCTCATCCTCCCGATCGGTCCGGTCTTCGCGCAGGCGAACCCGGGCTACTTCATCCCGCCGCAAGGCCGTCCGGCGCAAACGGCGCAACCGCAACCGCGGCCGCGTCCCGCGCCGCGCCCGGGCCCGGCCGTGCAGCCGATGGTACCGGACCAGCAAGGCCCCGGCCCGATTGCCGGACCCGGCGCGCCAGGCGGCCCAGGAGGCGGCGCCGCGGGCGGGGCCGACGAGGCGCCGCAGGGGCCGCCGATGCAGCTCCAGCTGCCGCCGCCGCCTGAGTTGCCGGCGCTCGCCAAGGCGAACGCGCCGCCGACGGCGGTGATCGGCGTGCTCGGCATTCCGGAGATCATGCGCGCCTCGACCGCCGCCCAGCAGGTCGAGAAAACGATCGGCGAGCGGCGCGAGAAGCTGAACGAGGACGCGCAGAAGGAACAGCAAGTCTGGCGCGAGATGCAGCAGTCGCTGGCCAATGAGCGCAGCAAGCTGAGCGCGGACCAGATCCGAGCCCGCGAAAAGGAGCTGCAGGACCGGATCACCGGCGCGCAGCGCACCTTCCGTGATCGCAACCGCATCATCCAGGAGGCCGGTCAGTACGGCTTGGCGCAGATCGAGCGGATGCTGGTGTCGGTCATTCGTCAGGTGGCGGAGAGCCACGGCATGAACATCGTGCTGCACCGGGCGCAGGTGGCGCTGAACGTGAACGAGTTCGATCTGACGGACCAGGTGTTCGCGCAGTTGAACAAGACGCTGCCCTCCGTGATCCTGCCGCCGGACGGCGTGGAGCCGCCGATGGCCGCGGCCCAGGCGCCGGCCACCGCGCCTACCGCGACACCGGCATCGGCCGGCGGTGGCACGCCGGCTCCTGCCGCCACACCGGCCCCGCCTACGCCTGCTCCTGCGGCGCCCGCGCGGCCAGCAAAGCCGTAGTCTTCTTTGGCTGAGACGATGCTGCACGCGCTATCCCCCGGCCCAGGGGATCAGCGTTTCTTCGCCCGGACCGGCCCGCATAGCCTGGCGGCCGTCGCCAAGGTCGCCGGCGCCGAGATCGAGGCCGGCGACACGCTCATCCACGGCGTGTCGCCGCTGCAGACCGCCGGGCCGGACCAGGTCAGCTTCCTCGACAACCGCCGGTACGCGGACCTCCTGGCCACCACCAGGGCCGGCGCGGTCATCGTGCATCCCGAGTTGGCCGCCCGCGTGCCGGACAGCAGTGTGGCGCTGCCCACATCGACGCCGTATGTAGCCTGGGCGCGCGTGGCGGCAATGTTCTACCCGTCGCCGCCGGTCACGCCCGGGATCCACCCGAGCGCCATCATCGACCCGGCGGCAACGGTCGACGACACGGCGGAGATCGGTCCGAACGTGGTCATCGGCGCGGGCGCGCTGGTGGGCGCGCGGTCGCGCATCGGCGCCGGAGCGGTCATCGCCCAGGGCGTCATCATCGGGACCGATTGCCGCATCGGGGCGCTGGTGAGCCTGTCCCATGCGGTCCTGGGTGACCGGGTCAGCCTGTCACCGGGGGTGAAGGTCGGGCAGGAGGGCTTCGGCTTCGCGCAGACCGATCGGGGCTTCGTGACGGTGCCGCAACTCGGCCGGGTCATCATCGAGAGTGACGTCGACATCGGCTCCAATTCGACGGTCGACCGTGGATCGACGCAGGACACGGTGATCGGCGCCGGGTCACGGATCGACAATTTGGTGCAGATCGCGCACAATGTTCGCCTTGGCCGGTGTTGCGTCATCGTGGCGCAGGCCGGGATCGCGGGGTCCGCGACGCTGGGCGATTTCGTGGTGGTCGCTGGACAAGCGGGCTTGAACGGCCACATCACGGTCGGTAGCCGGGCGCGGATCGGGGCTCAGGCGGGCGTCATGTCCGATCTCGCTGCGGGAACTGACGTGGTCGGTAGCCCGGCCGAACCGGTCCGCGACTTCTTCCGCGGAATCGCCGCATTGCGAAAGCTCACGCGTCAGCCCAAAACGGCTGGCACTCAGTCGTTGGATTGACCGGAATGGATGGCACCCAGTCTGCCAAGGACGCTCAGGCCGCTGCGGCCACCGAGACGGACGAGCAAACCGCGCCCGCGCTCGAAACGCTCGACCTGGCGGGGATCATGCGCGCGATCCCACATCGGTATCCGATGCTGATGATCGACAAGATGGTCGACATGATCCGCAACGAGTCGGCGACGGGCGTGAAGAACGTCACGATGAACGAGCAGTTCTTCCAGGGCCACTTCCCGGGGCACCCAGTGATGCCGGGCGTGCTGATCATCGAATCGATGGCGCAGACGGCGGCCGTGCTCGTGGTCGAGACGATGGGCGAGCGGGCGATGGGCAAGCTGGTCTATTTCATGACGATCGACGCCGCCAAGTTCCGCCGCCCTGTCTTGCCGGGCGACCAGTTGCGCGTGCATGTCTCGAAGGTGCGCAGTCGCAACAACGTCTGGAAGTTCGCCGGCGTCGCCCGGGTCGACGGGATGGCCGTCGCCGAGGCGACGTTCTCCGCCATGATCATGGACCGCTGAGCGGCAAACGTTCGACACGGTCGGCAATAATGGTTGAGTTGGTTCGAATCGAATGTCCTCCTAGGGTGCGCCCATGCTCGACGATATCGACGCTCCCGCGCTGCCGGGTCGGGACCAGGTGATGATCCATCCATCGGCCGTCATCGATCCCGGCGCGCAGATCGGCGCCCGGGTGGCCATTGGTCCGTTCTGTCACGTCGGCGCGGGCGTGACGCTACATGACGACGTGCGCCTGGTGTCGCATGTGGTGGTCGACGGCGACACGATCGTGGGCGAGGGCGCGGTGCTGTATCCGTTCTGCACCGTCGGCCTCGCGCCGCAGGACCTCAAATACAAGGGCGAGCCGACGCGCTGCGAGATCGGCGCCCGGACGCAGATCCGCGAGCACTGCACCATCCACCGCGGGACGGTGACCGGCAGTGGGCTGACGCGCGTGGGCGCTGGATGCCTGCTGATGGCGGTGGTCCATATCGCGCATGATTGCGACATCGGCGATTCCGTGGTGATCGCCAACAACGTCGTCATGGGCGGCCACGTGTCGATCGGCGACGGCGCGGTCGTCGGCGGGGCAGCGGCGATCCATCAATTCGTGCGGATCGGCCGGGGCGCGATGATCGGCGGGGTCTCCGGCGTCGAGGCCGACGTGATCCCGTTCGGCAGCGTGATCGGCAACCGGGCGCGGTTGGCCGGGCTGAACGTCATCGGCCTGCGCCGGCGCGGGGTGGATCGGACGCGGCTGCTGACGCTGCGGGCCGCGGTGCGCACGCTGTTCTGGGGCGAGGGCGTGCTGGCGGATCGGATGAACGCGGTGCGGGCGGAGTTCGGCGACGACGATCTGGTGACGGAAGTGCTGGATTTCGCGGCGGCGCCCAGCAAGCGCGGCCTGATCCGGGCCGGGGCGGACGCCGAGGACCCGGCAGCCTGAGCGCTGATGGGCCCAGCCGGCACACTCTAGGGATCATTGCCGGCGGCGGTCCGTTTCCGGCGCGTGTGGCGGCCGCGGCGCGGGATTCGGGGCGGCCGGTGTTCGTGGTGGCGTTGCGCGGCTTTGCCGACATGGCGGCGATTGCAGCGTTTCCCCATGCGGAGATCAGGCTCGGGGCGGCGGGCGAGATCCTGGCGGCGCTGCGCCGCGCCGGATGCCGGGACCTCGTCCTAATCGGCCCGGTGCGGCGGCCGTCCTTGGTGTCGATCCGGCCGGACGGGGAGGGCGCGCGGATCATGGCGCGGATCGGACACGCGGCGTTCACCGGCGATGACGGATTGTTGGCCGCCGTGGTCCGGGTGCTCGGCGAGGAGGGGTTCCGGGTGATCGGCGCCCACGAGGTGTTGACCGAGGCGGTCGGGGCGGCGGGCGTGCTCGGGCGGCACGTGCCCGACGACACCGCGCGGGCCGACATCGCGCGGGGCAGGGCGGTGGCGCGGGCGTTGGGGCAGGTCGATGTCGGGCAGGGCTGCATCGTGCAGCAGGGGATCGTGCTCGCGGTCGAGGCGATCGAAGGCACCGACGCGATGCTGGGCCGCGCCGCCGTCCTCGCGCGTCCGGGACCCGGCGGCGTGTTGATCAAGCTCGTCAAGCCCGGGCAGGACCGCCGCGCCGATCTGCCGACGATCGGGCCGGACACGATCCGGGCTGCCGCATCGGCCGGGCTGCGCGGCATCGCGTTCGAGGCCGGCGGGACGCTGCTCATCGATCGTGATGGCTGCATCGCCGGGGCGGACGCGGCGGGGCTTTTCCTGCTGGGCATCGATCCCGATATTGACGCCTCACCTGAAGGAATTTCCGCATGAGCCAACCCCGCACCCTGCATACGATGCTGCGCGTCAAGGATCTCGAGAAGAGCGTCGAATTCTACACCACGAAGATGGGCATGAAGGAACTTCGCCGTAACGAAGTGCCAGCCGGCAAGTACACGCTCGTGTTCGTGGGCTATGCCGAGGAGAGCGAGCAGGCCGCGGTCGAACTGACCTTCAACTGGGATCAGACCGACGGCTACGACATGGGCACCGGGTTCGGTCACCTCGCGGTCGGACTGCCGGACGTCTACAAGGCGTGCGAGGAGATGCGCGCGGCCGGGGTGAAGATCACCCGCGAGCCGGGTCCGGTGAAGTTCGGCACCACGGTCATTGCCTTCGTCGAGGATCCCGACGGTTACAAGATCGAGTTGATCCAGCGCAGCTGAGCCTATGGAGCTGAACTGGCGCCTGCCGCTCGACGTGGTGGCGGGCCGCACGGTTCGGATCGGCGTCACCGGTCTTGCCCGGGCGGGCAAGACGGCGTTCCTGACCTCGGTCGCCGCCAATCTGCTGGCGCTGGGGGCGGGGCGGCCGGTGTTGCCGGCCGTCGTGGAGCGTTTGCGCGGGAGGGTTCCGCGCGTGGCGGTCGCGCCGGGTGGGGTCTCGAGCCTGCCGCGGTTCGACGTGGCCGGCCATCTCGCGTCGCTGGCGCAGGATCCACCGGCCTGGCCGGATCGGACGGACGCCGCCTCGCTGCTCGCGCTCGATCTGTCGATCCCGCGCACCGGGTTGGCGAGCGCGTTGCCGCCGTTCGCGCTCCGGCTGGAATTTCTCGACTATCCCGGCGAGTGGCTGCTCGATTTGCCGCTGCTGCGGCTGGATTTCTCGACCTGGTCGGCGGCGACGCTGCGGCGGCTGGAGGGGCGGCCTGAAGCGGTGGCCTTCCTTGCCTTCGCCAATGCGATGCCGGCGGCATCTCCCGCCGACGAGGCTGTCGCGGCGACCGGGCACCGGCTGTATCGCGAGTTGCTCGTGACGCTGCGCGATGCTGGCATGGCGCTTTTGCAACCGGGCCGCTTCCTCATGCCGGCGCCGGGGGCGGAGCCGCCCTGGATGGCGTTCTTCCCGATGCGGGGCCAGGGCGGGCTCGCGACGCTGATGGCGCAGCGTTTCGATGCCTACAAGGACGCGGTGCAGGCCGATCTGTCGGACCCGCTGTTCGGCCAGCTCGACCGGATGGTGGTGCTGGTGGATCTGCTGTCGGCGTTGCATGCGGGGCCGGCAGCGTTCGGCGACCTCAGCGCCGCGCTGAAGGAGGCGTCGGCGTCGCTGCGGTGGGAGCGCGACTGGTTCGAGGCGGCGATGGCGATCGGGCGGTTGCGCTGGCCGCCGCCGGTGCTGTCGCGCGTGGCGTTCGCGGCGACCAAGGCGGACCATGTGGCCGAACGGCAACGCGGCAATCTCGCCGCCCTGCTGCGCATGGTCGCGGCACCGACGATCGCCGACGTTCGGGCCGGGTATTTTCCGCTGAGCGCAGTCCGCTGCACCGAGGACATCGTCATGCATGTCGGCGATCACGCGCTGTCGGCGGTGCGGGGGCGGCGGATCGGGGATACCGCGCCGGGTCGGTCATACCCGGGCGAGGTGCCCGATCGGCCGCCGGGCGCCGAGTTCTGGGCGCATCGCTTCTTGCAGATTCCGCAATTCGAACCCCTGCGACCGCCGGATCGCGGCAGAGGGGGCGTGCCCAGCATCGGGTTGGACTCGCTGCTGCTCTTCCTGCTGGAGGATCTGCTGTGAGTCCGGAGCCGTTCTTCGAACTCGAGACGCAGCCGGCGCCCCGCCTGGAGCCGGAGCCCATCGTGCTGGCGCTCGACCAGGCGCCCCGCATGGCCACGCCGGTGCTGGCGCTCGCTGGGGTGTCGGTGCTCGCGATCGGGTTCGCGGCGTTGGGGGCGGCCAACTTCGTCGTGGACCAGTTCGCTCGGTCGGCCGCGCTTGGCTGGGTGACGCTTGGGGTGGCGGTGGCCGGGTTCGGATTGCTGGGCGCGGGGCTGTGGCGCGAGCTGCGGGCGCTGTTCGCGCTCGGCCACGTGGACCGGCTACGCGACGATCTGCGGTCCGGTGAAGCGTCCCGCATGACCGACGCTGCCCGGCGCTGGGCGGCGGAAACGGAACCGTCGCTGCTGCCGGCGCTGCGCCAGATCAACGACCCCGACGCGGCCCTGGCGCTGTTGCGCAGCGGACCCGGGCAGAAGTTGCGGGAGGCCGCCGACTCGCTGGGCCGCACCGCATCGGTGCAGGTGGTTGCGGGGATCGCGGCAATGCCGTCGCCGGCGCTGGACGTGGCGCTGGTCGCCTGGCGTGGGGTTCGGCTGGTGCGTCAGGTCGCAGCACTCTACGGGTTGCGGCCGGGCCTGTTGGGGACGCTGTCGCTGCTGCGGCGGACCGCGCTTTCGGCCACTTTCGTGGGGGCGGTCGAGTTCGCCGGCAACACGGCGGCGCATGCGCTGCTCTCCAACCCGTTGCTCGCCCACGCGCTCGGCGACATGGCGGGCGCCGGTGTCGCCGCCCGTCGGATGACCGTCCTCGCGCGCGCCACCGCGGCCGCGTGCGATCCGGTGCCGCCGCCGTGACGCGGCCCGGCATCGTTCATCCGGGGCCGCCGCATCGGGCGCGGCGTGTCGTGGTTCGTGGCCGGGCGGAGACGGCGCGGTGGATACTACGACGCGGGGATGTGCTGCTGGACGCGCTGGCGGCGCCGATGGAGGCGAGCGGCGCGGGGACAGCGGTCGTACTGCTGGGCGGCGTATCGGTCGCGGGCGGCGACTACGTGATGCCGGCGCGCTCGGCCGATGGGGCGCATGCGGCCTGGTATAGCGCGGCGCGCCCGATCGGGCCGGCGCTGATCACCGCGGCGACGGCGATGGTGGGGCGGCGGGACGGGCGATGGTTCGTGCACTGCCACGCGCTGTGGCCGGGTGCGGCCGGCCCGCTTATGGGGCACTTGCTGAACGAGACGGTGCGGATCGGGGCGGATGCCGAGGTTCAGGGCTGGCTGTTCCACGGCGGCGGTTTCGTCGCCCGGCAGGATACGGAGACCAATTTCGCGTTGTTCGCGCCGGAGGGCGAGGGGGGACCCGGGCAGGCGGCGCTCTTGACGGTTCGGCCGCACGAGGATTTGAGGCTGGCGCTCGCGGCGGCCGCTGCCGAGGCCGGGCTTCGGAAGGCGGCGGTGTTCGGGCTCGGCAGCTTGATCGGCGCGCGGTTCGCGGACGCGCCGGCGATGGTGGATCCGATTTCGGAGATGCTGGTCCTGCCCGGTGCCGAGGCTGGCCACGCGCTGCCGGTGGCCGCGGTCGATCTCGGCGGAGCGGTCCATCGGGGGGAATTGCTGGCCGGGCCGATCTGCGTGACGGGCGAGTTCCTGCTCGTCGGCGGTCAGGACCAGACGCGGGCGCAGAACTCCGGGTAAGTCTCGACCATCTCGGCGCGGACGGGGCCGCGGAGCAAGGCCAACTCTTCGGGCGTGGGGTCCGGCGTCTCCGAGGCGCCGGCCTCGTCGTAGTCGAAGCCGGTCTCGGCGCGGATGCTGTCGGTGGTCTCGCCGGGATGCAGGCTGGCGAGATGGAAGCGGGCGCCGTCGAAGCGGAAGACGCAGCGGCCGGTGACGAGCGCCTGGGCGGTGCCGCGCCGGAACTGGCCCGGCGGCGAGGTGCCGGCCGCGCTGATGGCGTCGACTTTCTCGACCAGGACCCGGCGGCTGTGTTCCTCGCGGAACAGGATCGTGCGCGGCACCGTCATGTACATGAACGCGCTGCCGAAACTGCCCGGGAAGCGGGTGGTCCGCCCGGGCCAGTCGCCGGCGCCGATCAGGTTGATGTTGGCTTGGCCGTCGATCTGGCCGCCGCCCAGGAAGAAGAGGTCGAGCCGGCCCTGGCCCGCGAGGTCGAACAACTCGCGGGAGCCCTCGGTGAAGGGGTTGCCGGTGCGCTTGTGCAGGAGCGACAGGCGCACGTCGTGACCGAGCTTCTTGACCAGCCAACACGCGGCCGCCGGGATCGGGCTCGCGGCGCCGACGGCGATGTGCCGGGCCGGCGGGGCGGCCGGGTCGAGGATGAGCCGCGCGATGGCGCCGATCAGGCGTTCCTGCTTGTGGATCACTCTGCGGCTACGCGATCGAACACGAAGGCATCGAGATAGGCGCGGAAGCCGGCTTCGGTGCGGGCGGCCTTGGCGTAGGCGGCGATATGGGCCGCGTCGGCATCGTATTCGTCGAGCAGGGCGATCGGCCAGGCGCCGTGCTCGGCGACGGCGACGGACTCTATATAGGTGGCGCTGATGGTGCCGGGGGCGAGACGCTCGTCCTCGAGCAGGTTGCCGGGGACGATGCGCTCGACGGTGACGAGGACGCGTCTGCTGGCGTGCGCGATGGTGGCGAGCTCGCGGCGGCGGCCGACCCAGACGTTGCCGGCCTCGTCGGCCATGACGGCGTGGAACGCGGCGATGTCGGGCTGGAGCGCCGGGAGGAGCAGGATCTCGTCGGGCTCGGCGCTGAACGGGTTCTGGACGACGCGCCAATCTGGCCGGTGCGCGACCAGGTCGCTGCCGAGCACGCCCCGGAGTGGCATGAACGGCACGCCCTTCTCGGCGGCTTGCAGCATGGTGTGGATGGCGGGGCAGGTGGCGTCGAGCACGCGGAGCGATCCGGCGGCCACGGCGGCGGTGAAGCGTGGCGCCAGCCCGGCCTCGCCGAGCGTGACGGCCGAGGTCTCGACTTCGGCGACGCAACCTGCGCCGATCAGCAGGTCGGTGGCGAAACCGGAGACCGGCACGCCGAGCAGACGCAGGCCTCGTATGCCGCGGCGGACGAGCGCGCGGGCGAAGGCGCAGGGGGCGAGCGAGTTGTCCGGGGGGAGCGCCAGTTTGGCGCCGTCCGAGACGAGGGCGGCGAGCTGGTCGGCGGTGAAGTTTGCCACGAGACGCTCCTTTTGTCCCTCTCCCTCCGGGAGAGGGTTGGGGTGAGGGCTTGGGAGCGTTGTAACGCGGGAGGGGACCCTCACCCAACCCTCTCCCGGGGGGAGAGGGCTTTTAGGAGAGGGCTTTGGGGTTAGACGTAGTGCTCGGCGAGGGGGAGGAAGCCGTTGAATTTTTGGCTGGCGTAGGTGGTCGTATAGGCGCCGGTGGACTCGATCGTGACCCGGTCGCCGCAGGCGAGCGCGAGCGGCAAGCGGTAGTTGGACTTCTCGTACATGATGTCGGCGCCGTCGCAGGTCGGGCCGGCGATGGCGACCGGGCCGGTGGGGCCGCCGTCATGCGGGGTGGCGAAGCGGTATTTGATCGACTCGCCTTCGGTCTCGGCCAAGCCGCCGAAGCGGCCGATGTCGAGATAGACCCAGCGGACCGGGTCGTCGGCGCCTTTGTGGCAGACGAGCACGACTTCGGCCTGGATCGCCCCGGCATCGCCGACGATGAAGCGGCCGGGTTCGACGAGCATCTCGGGAATGTCGTTGCCGAACGCCTTGGTCATGGCGCCCATGATCGCGTCGGCGAAGCGGTCGATGCCGGGGATCTCGTCGCGGTAGCGGACGGGGTAGCCGCCGCCGAGATTGACCATGCGCAGGTTCAAGCCGGCCCGCTTGAGGTCGGTGAACAGCATGCCGACCTTGCCGATCGCCGTCTCGTAGGAGCCGGTCGTGGTCTGCTGGCTGCCGACGTGGAAGGACAGGCCGTAGGGGTCGAGGCCCATCTGGCCGGCGCGGATCATCAGCGTCTTGGCGGTCTCGATCGTGGTGCCGAACTTGCGCGAGAGCGGCCACTCGGCGCCGTCATTCTCGACGAGCAGGCGGCAATACACCTTGGCGCCGGGCGCGTGGGCGGCCAGCTTCTCGAGTTCCTCGATGCTGTCGAAGGCGAACGTCGTCACGCCGGCGGCATGGGCGCGCTGGATGGCGGAGATCTTCTTGATCGTGTTGCCGAAGCTGATCGCGGCCGGGCGGGCGCCGGCGCCGATGCAGCAATCGATCTCCTCGATGCTGGCGGCGTCGAACGCGCTGCCGAGACCGACGAGGCGCTCGAGGATCGGGGCGGCCGGGTTGGCCTTGACCGCATAGTAGACGCGGGCCAGCGGCAGGGCGCTGGTCAGCCGGCGATAATTTTGTTCGACCCGGTCGACATCCAGCACGAGGCAGGGAGTCGCCAGGGTGTGATCGGCCATGAACTGGGCGACCTTTGGAGTCATCACGCCTTGTCCTCAAGATCAAACGCCCGCCAGATGAGCAGGGGCGCGCTCACCGTGGTTGCGGTGAAGCGGGGTTAACGGAACGGTCGAACGAACTAGCGTAGGAGGTGTGCCAGAACGCTTGACGTCGTTACGTAACCCCGTGGGGCCAGAGGCACGTGCGTTGCTGCGTGGGAGCGCAAATAGGAGAGGGGTCCCCATGGCGCAAGAGGGAATTTTGCCTATCGATCAAAAAACCGGCGGCCACGCCGAAATGCGCCGCCGCACAAAAAGGATGTGTTAACTCTTTGACCAACCGGCGGATTCATAGCGCGTGACCGAGCATTTCATCCCAGAAGCACCGCCCGACACGCCGCTGCCGCGGGAGGACGCGGCCGGGTCGGGGCCGGACATCCGCCGCGTGCTGCAGGCGCCGAACGCGGCGGCGTTGGGGCGGTTGGCGAACTCGCCGGCCGAAATCCCCTGGGCCGGGTGGCGCGCGGTGATCCGGCGCACGCTGTGGGAGATGCTGACCGACCGCGTGTCGCTCGTCGCGGCCGGGTGCGCGTTCTACGGCACGCTGGCGCTGTTCCCGGCGATGTCGATGCTGGTCTCGCTGTATGGGCTGGTGTTCGACCCGGCGACGGTCGAGCCGCAGCTGTCGCTGTTGCGCGACCTGCTGCCGCCGTCGGCCTACATGCTGATCGCGGACCGGATCCACGTTCTCGTCACCCGTCCACCGGGGACGCTCGGTCTCGGCTTGCTGGTCAGCATCGCGGTGGCGCTATGGAGCTCGGCGTCCGGCATCAAATCGATCATCACCGCGCTGAACCTCGCCTATGAGGAGCGCGAGCAGCGCAGCTTCATCCGCTATCAGCTGACGGCGTTCACGATCACCATCCTGGCGATCCTGAGCGTTGCGGTCGGGCTGATCGTTCTCGTCATCTTGCCGGCCATCCTGGCCTTCGTGGGTATCCCGCCCAGCCAGAAGGTGCTGTTGCGCCTGGCCAGTTTCGCCCTGTTGCTGCTCGGCGTGCTGGTGGGGCTGTCGCTGCTATATCGCTTCGGTCCGTGCCGCAATTCGCCGCGCTGGCACTGGGTCACGCCGGGTTCGATCGTGGCGACGCTGCTGTGGATCGGCGCTTCGGCCCTGTTCTCGTGGTATGTGGCGACGTTCTCGACCTATGACGCCGCCTACGGGCCGCTGGGCACCGTCGTGGCGTTCATGATGTGGCTGTTCGTGACGGTCTACGTCGTGCTGCTGGGGGCGGAGCTGAACGCCGAGCTCGAGCTACAGACGGTGCGCGACAGTACTAACGGTGCGCCGAAGCCCTTCGGACGGCGGGGTGCATATGTCGCGGACCACGTCTCCGAGGACTAGCGACCGCGTCGTCGTCGCCCAAATCCGCGCCCAGTTCTTCCGGTGCTTCCGCGACCTCGATCACCTCGTTGGCGGCGGGGGTGGAGAGGGTGACCATGCCGACGCCGCTGCCGATTAGACCCAGCTTGGCGGCTGCGGCCTTCGAGACGTCGATGATGCGCAGGTGTTTCGGGGGCAGGCGGTCGGTGATGGTGACCAATGCCGAGCGCCCGGTCTCCTGCGTGGTGACGAGCACCCGGGTGCCGAGCGGCAACGTGTCGTGGGCCGCCGTCATGGCGCGCTGATCGAAGATCTCGCCGCTACTGGTGCGGCGACCCTGTAGACCGGGTCCATACCAGGACGCCTGACCGCTCTCCTCCCAATGCTCCGGCAATCCGGCGTGAGCCGGGGCGACGCCCATGCTCAGCAGGAAAGTGGCTGCAACGGCGGCGAGGATGGGGCCGGTACGGGTCAAACGGTGCCTGCGGTCTTGTTCACGAACACCGTGATGACAAAACAGAGTTCTAGATGCAACCTTTAAATTATGGCAGCCCTGAAGCGACAGATGCGTCACACTGTGTGCAATCTGCCACGAAAGCCCGTGCTATGTAGAACAACCATAGTTGATCTATTAACGCACACTTTGTAACGATCAAGTTTGACCACTTGTTGCTGTGAGATGCGCCGCGATTGAATTACTGCACGGCACAGTAATGCTGGAGATGAGCTCCAACCACGAAAAAGGGCGCACCGAAGGCGCGCCCTGTCGCGAAAACGGTCGTTTGAGAGCGGGCTAGCGGATCAAACCGGTCAGCGGGCTCGACGGATCCGCCCCCATGCGGCGGGGCATGCGGCCGGCGAGCCGGGCCAGCCGGCCGGCTTCCACCGCGGCCTTCATGGCGCGCGCCATCCGGATCGGGTCGGCGGCATGCGCGATCGCGGAGTTGAGCAGCACGGCATCGCAGCCGAGCTCCATCGCCACGGCCGCATCCGACGCGGTGCCCACGCCGGCATCCACCAGCAACGGCACCTTGGCCTGCTCGATCAGCATCGAGATCATCGCCGGGTTCTGGATGCCGAGGCCGGAGCCGATCGGGGCGCCGAGCGGCATGATGGCGACGCAGCCCATGTCCTCGAGCCGTTTGGCGGCCACCGGGTCGTCGGCGCAGTAGACCATGACCTCGAACCCGTCCTTGATCAGCGCCTCGGCTGCCTCATGGGTCGCAGCCATGTCGGGGTAGAGGTGCGGCGGCGGGCCCAGCACTTCGAGCTTGACCAGGTTCCAGCCGCCGGCCTCGCGCGCCAGCCGCAGCGTGCGCACGGCGTCGTTGGCGGTGTGGCAGCCGGCGGTGTTCGGCAAATAGGTGTAGCGCTTGGGATCGACGTAATCCTGCAGCATCGGGGCGCCCGGGTTGGACAGGTTGACCCGGCGCACCGCGACCGTGACCATCTCCGCGCCGGAGGCCTCGATGGCGGCGGCGGTCTCCTCGAGGTCCTTGTACTTGCCGGTGCCCACCACCAGGCGCGAGCGGAACTGACGGCCAGCGACGGTCCAGGTGTCGTCGGACTTGGTGAACCCGTCCATGTTAGCCTCCTCCAATGAAGTGCACGATCTCGAACCGGTCGCCGTCCGCGATCGTGGTCTGCTCGTAGGCCGAGCGGGACACGATGGCCTCGTTGCGCTCGACGGCCACCTTGCGCCGGTCCAGCCCGAGCGTGTCGAGCAACGTGGCCAAAGTCAGCCCGGCCGCCACGTCGCGTGTCTCGCCGTTCAGCGTAATCCGGAGGGCAGCGTCGGTTTCGCTCATAGAGGCAATATGTGGCTGGCGCCGGGGCGGGGCAACCGGGGCTGCCGCGCTCGGAGCATCGGTGTAAGCTGCTGCGATGCAGACGCACACCGTCACGCTCCCGAACGGCTACACGATCAGCGACGATCGGGCGCGCCTCGACATGGCGTTCGTCCATGCGTCGCTGGAGCAGGCGTATTGGGCGGTGGATCGCCCGCGTGCCGTGACGGAGCGAAGCTTCGCCCACTGCCTGTGCTTCGGCATCTACGGGCGGGACCAGCAGGTAGGCTTTGCGCGGCTGCTGACCGACTACGCGACGCGGGCGCATCTCGCGGATGTGTTCATCCAGCCCGACGCGCGCGGGCTGGGGCTCGGCAAGGCCTTGGTGGCGACCATCCTGGCGCACCCCGAACTCACGACGGTGGACCACTGGACGCTGACCACCGCCGATGCGCACGGGCTCTACGCCCGGTTCGGCTTCCAAGCCGGGGTCGCCAATCCGGCATGGATGACGCTGGAGACGACTCCGGACGTTTGACGTGTCGGTGCCGAAGCGCTTGGCGGTTGGATCGGGTTATTCCGTTCGGATGAAGTCGGCCACCGCGCGGCAGAGTGGGTCCGCCAGATCACCGAAGCCGACGACGATATCGAAATGGTGACGCGGCGGTTGTGGCGCCAGGGCGGCGCGGTGTCCGGCCGCTTGCCAGGCGGCGGCGTAGGTTTCCGACTGCCAGCGGAACTCGTCGGATTCCCGCCCGCCATAGCTGACGAGCAGCGCCGGGCCGTCGGCCGGGATGTGGCGCATGGGGCTGAGACGGCGCACGGCGTCGGGGTCGAGGCGGAGCCACTCGTTGATGTGGCTGAGCCGGACCGGCTCGAGCTCGAACAGGCCGGAGAGCATGATGCCGCCGCGCAGCGCGCCGAACTCGGCCAGCAGCATGCCGCCGAGCTGGCCGCCGGCGGAGTGGCCGGCGATGAAAACGCGGGCCGGGTCGGCACCGTGGCCGGACGCGGTGGCGAGGACGAAGGCGGCGGCGGCGCGGGCCTGGCGGACGATCTCGTCGAGCGTGACGGCGGGCGCCAGGCTGTAGTCCATCACCGCGACGTGGACCCCGGCCGCGACCAGGCCGGGGGCGACGAGGCTTTGCTGCGACTTCGACACCGCGCGCCAATAGCCCCCGTGGATCCACAGCACCACGGGACCGCCGGGCGCGCTGGCGAACCAGTCGAGCGCCATGCCGGAGGCCGGGTCGAAGACGATGTCCTCGATCGGGTCGAGCTGGAAGCGGGCGGCGGCGGAGAGGTTGATCCACCGTTGCAGCTCGGCCGCGAAATCCGGGACGCTGTCGCGGGCGTTGTAGGCGCGGTCCAGCGCCGCGCGGTCGAGATCATGCCAGGTTTCCATGGCCGCCGTCGTAGAACAGTATCGCGGCGTCAGGAATTGGAGTTCGGGGTGTCAGAGTTCGCATCGTTCGATTTCGAGACGCTGTCGCCGGCGGAGGCCTATCGGCTGACCGTCAACACGGTCGTGCCGCGCCCGATCGCCTGGACGGTGACGAAGGGGCGCTCGGGCATCGTCAACGTGGCGCCGCACTCCTTCTTCAATGCGTTCGGCGAGAACCCGGTGCTGATGATCCTCGGCCTCGTCGGCAGCCGCGACCCGGCCCGGCGCCACAAGGATACGGCGGGACACATCGAGCAGACCGGCGAGTTCGTGGTCAATCTGGTGCCGGAGCATCTGGCGGAGAAGATGAACGCGACGGTGATCAACGCGCCGCCGGAGGTCAGCGAGATGGAACTGGCCGGGCTGACGCCGGTGCCGAGCCTGAAGGTCGCGCCACCGCGCATCGGCGAGAGCCCGGTGGCGTTCGAGTGCAAGGTGGTCCAGGTGATCGACACCGGGACGAGCCAGTATGTGGTGGTCGGCAAGGTGGTCGAGATGCATATCGACCGGGCGTTCCTGGACGGAACCGCGGACCGGCCGCGCATCAGGACGGACGAGATGCGGCTGATCGCGCGCATGCACGGGCGCGGCTTCTATGCGCGGACGACGGACCTGTTCGACATGCCTCGGCCGGCCGATTGGGGCACCGAGGTGAAGGGGTAGGGGTCGCACCGGCGGGCGGGCTCTCCTACATACCGCGCATGGCGACAGACCCTTACAACACGCTCGGTGTGAGCCGGACCGCGACGCAGGACGAGATCCGCGCCGCGTTCCGCAAGACCGCGAAGAGGAATCATCCCGACCTGAACCCGGGCGACAAGGCGGCCGAGGAGCGGTTCAAGGCGGCCAACACGGCCAACGAGATTCTGTCGGACCCGGAGCGGCGCGGCAAGTTCGACCGTGGCGAGATCGATGCCGGCGGTCAGGAGCGCCAGGCGCCACAGCCGGAGCGGCAATACTACCGCGACTTCGCCCAGGGCGCAGCAGGCGGCCGCTACGGCGGCGGCGGCATCGATCCGGAGGATTTCGGCGACATCTTCGGCGAATACTTCGCCGCGCGCGACCCGGGCGGGGTGCGGCCGCGGAAAGGCGCGGACCGGCGCTATCGGCTCGCGGTGCCGTTCCTGGCCGCGATCAACGGTGCGACCGAGCGGCTCACGCTGCCGAATGGCGAGACGTTGGACGTCCGCATTCCGGCCGGGATCGACGACGGCCAGACGTTGCGCCTGCGCGGCAAGGGGGACCCGGGCCGCAATGGCGGGCCCGACGGGGACGCGCTGATCGAAGTGGCGGTCGCGCCCCACGGATCGTTGCGCCGGATCGGGCGCGATGTGGAGCTGGATCTGCCGGTGACGGTGGCCGAGGCAATATTGGGTGGCCGGGTGGCGGTGCCGACGCCGCGCGGCGAGGTGACGCTGACGGTGCCGCCCGGGTCGGATACGGGCACGCGGTTGCGGCTGCGCGGCCGCGGGGTGGCGGAGGCTGGCGGCGAGCCGGCGGGCGACATGTTCGTCACGCTGACGTTAGTGACCGGGCCGCGCGACCCGGCGCTCGAGACGGCGTTGCGCGAGTGGCAGGAGCGGCATGCGGGGTTCGACCCCCGCGAGGCGCTGAGGAGGTCGGCATGATCACGGTGGCTGCGGTTCTGGCGCGTTTGCCGGGGCTCGACGAGCAGCGCTTGCGGTCATGGATTGCCGAGGATTGGGTGCGGCCGATGCAGCACGGCGGCACGTTGGTATTCGCCGAGATCGACGTCGCCCGGCTGGGCTTGATCCTCGAGCTGCACGAGCTGGAGGTCGGGGCCGGCGCGATGCCGGTGGTGCTGTCACTGCTGGACCGGGTGCACCTGCAGCGGCGCCAGATGCACCGCATCGTCGCCGCGCTCCGGAACGCCGGCATCGACCCGGCGCAATTGCTGCCGGACGACGGGGCGCTATAGCGTTAGCGCCGCCACGGCGCCGGCCCAATCACCCGGCGACGGTTGGCGCACGATGCGCAGGGTCGGATACCAGGGGCTGTCCGTCCGGCCGGATAGCCAGCGCCAGCACGAATCATAGCGGTCGAGCAGCAGCACGGGCTTGTTCACCGCGCCGGCCAGATGGGCCACCGCCGTATCGACGCTGACCACCGCGTCGAGCTGCGCCACGATCGCCGCCGTGTCCGCGAAGTCCCGCACGGCGCCCATCGGGTCGTGCATCCATGCTGGAGCCGGGCGGTCCTTCTGCAGGCTGATCCAGGTGATGTCGCGTCGCTCCGCCAGCGGCGCGAGCGCCTCGAGCGGCACGGAGCGCTGCCGGTCCAGCAATCCCTGGGGGTCGCCGGCCCAGACGACCCCGACCCTGCGCCCCGGGGGCAGCGCGGACGTGGCCGGCTCGGCACGCAAGTAGGGCATGTCCGCTGGGAGCATGCCGTCGAACAGCGCCGGCACATCCAGCAGCGGCGCCCACAGATCGTAGCGCGGCATGTCTGCCATCCCGACCACCGCCGCCACGCCGGGCGCGGTGGCGACGATCCGCTGCAGCGGCGGCGGCATCGCGGCGATCACCCGCGCCCCGCGCGACGCGAGCGGCGCGGCGAAGCGGATGAATTGGAGCGTGTCGCCGAAGCCCTCCTCGTGGCGCAACAGGACGGTGCGGCCGGCCACGTCGAGACTGGTGAGGCGGGGGCCGGGCAGGGGCGGTGGGCGCCCGGGGAGGGCGTGACGCACTCGGAGCGTCGCCCAGCCCTCGGCGAAACGGCCGGATTTCAGCATCATGACGGCGTGATTATAGGCGATGCGGGCGTTCCCGGGATCGAGGCTGCGGGCCGTGCCGAAGGCCGCGTCGGCTGCCGCGAACCGTGCCTCGGCAGCCAGCGCCTTGCCGAGATTGGACCAGGCCGGCGCGTCGGCGGGGATCAGGGTGGTCGCGCAGGTGAACGCGTCGATGGCGTCCGACATGGGGCCGATCTCGGCGAGGATGGTGCCGAGCGCAGTATGGAGCGCCGGGTCGCGCGGGCTCGACGCGATGGCGGCGCGGAGGTGGGCAGGGGCCGCCGTCAACGGGATCAGCGGCAGGAGGTCGAGCACGGGGTGCCGGCTGCTTGGGTTGGCGGCGGCGATGGCGGCTAGCAATGGCGCTGCGCCGTCCACGTCTCCAGTGCCCGCTAGGGCGAGGGCGTACAGCAGATCGGCCGGCGGGGTGCCACGGAACGGCGCGATCGCGGCCAGCGCCGCCGGGAAGCGGGCGGCGAGCAGGTGGGTGTGGGCGACACGGATGGCGGTGGCGGACATGGGGG
Source organism: uncultured Acetobacteraceae bacterium (assembly GCA_964657565.1). GTDB lineage: Bacteria > Pseudomonadota > Alphaproteobacteria > Acetobacterales > Acetobacteraceae > JAVVHH01. The sequence continues at coordinate 40,500 of CAZZVQ010000008.1, read as the reverse complement.
CCGTTGCGCGGGAGGGTGCTCGGGGCCTTAATGCCACCATGGGTGACGAACCGGATAGTGCGCCGCTGCTGCGGATCGAAGGACTGCGGACGGTGTTCCGCGGCGAGCGCGGGGACGTGCCGGCGGTCGATGGCGTGAGCCTCGAGGTGCGGCGGGGACAGACGCTGGGGATCGTGGGCGAGAGCGGGTGTGGCAAGAGCATGCTGTCGCTGAGCGTGATGCGGCTGGTCCCGCCGCCCGGCCGGGTTGCGGCGGGACGCGTGATGTTCGACGGGGTCGACCTGCTCGGGCTGAAGCCGCGGGCGATGCGGGACATCCGCGGCAACCGGATCGCGATGATTTTCCAGGAGCCGATGACGTCGCTTAACCCGGTGTTCACCGTTGGGGATCAGATTATGGAGGCGATGCGGGCGCATGACCGCTCGCGACCCGCGGCGGAGATGCGCCGGCGGGCGACCGAGGCGTTGGACCGCGTTCGCATTCCGGCGGCGGCGCGGCGGCTGGACGATTATCCGCACCAGATGAGCGGCGGCATGCGGCAGCGTGTGATGATCGCGATGGCGCTGGCGTGCAGCCCGGACCTGCTGATCGCCGACGAGCCCACCACGGCGTTGGACGTGACGGTGCAGGCGCAGATCCTCGATCTGCTGCGCGATCTGCAGGCCCAGAGCGGCATGGCGATCATCCTCATTACGCACGATTTGGGCGTCGTCGCGGAGACGGCGGATGAGGTGGCTGTCATGTATGCCGGCCGGGTCGTGGAGCGGAGCGGCGGGGCGGCGATCTTCGACGATCCGCAGCATCCTTATACACTTGGCCTGCTGGGCAGCATTCCGAAGATCGAGGAGGAGCGCGAGCGTCTGCTGGCGATCGAAGGGACGGTGCCGGCGCCGTTTGCGCTGCCGAACGGCTGCCGCTTCCATCCGCGCTGCGTGTTCGCCGCCACCGAGTGCACCACGGTCGACCCGGCGCTGCGGGCGATCGAGCCGGGGCATAGCGCCGCCTGCATCCGCGCGCCGGTCGAGGAATTGGCGCTTTGAGCGGGACCCTGCTGGAGGTCGAGGGGCTTGCGAAACTGTATCCGATGCGGCGGGGCCTGGTGTTCTCGCGACAGGTCGGGGCCGTGCGGGCCGTGGACGGGATCTCGTTCACGCTGGGGCGGGGGGAGACGCTCGCCCTGGTCGGCGAGAGCGGTTGCGGCAAGAGCACGACGGCGCGGCTGGTGCTGCGGCTGATCGAGCCGACCGCCGGGTCGGTGCGGTTCGAGGGGGAGGATATCACGGCGTTGAGCGGGGCGGCGCTGCGCCGCCTGCGGCGGCGGATGCAGATCGTGTTCCAGGACCCGTTCGCGTCGCTGAACCCGCGCATGACGGTCGGCGACATCCTCGAGGAGCCGCTGGTGGTGCACCGGATTGGCGACCGGACGGCGCGCCGGGCTCGCGTGGCCGAATTGCTCGATCTGGTGGGACTCGCCCCCTATCAAGCCGCGCGCTATCCGCACGAGTTCTCGGGCGGGCAGCGGCAGCGGATCGGTATCGCGCGCGCGCTCGCGGTGGAGCCGGCGCTGGTGGTCTGCGACGAGCCAGTCAGTGCACTGGACGTCTCGATCCAGGCGCAGGTCGTCAATCTTCTGAAGGACTTGCAGCAGAGATTGGGCCTGTCTTACCTGTTCATCGCGCATGACCTGGCGGTCGTGAAGCACGTGGCGGACCGGGTGGCGGTGATGTATCTCGGGCGGATCGTCGAGATTGGCACGCGCGCGCAGGTGTTCGGCGATCCGCGCCACCCGTATACGCGGGTGTTGCTGGCGGCGATTCCTCGCCCCGACCCGCATCGAACCCGCGCGGTCCAGGTCGTCGGGGGGGACGTGCCGAGTCCGGCCGACGTGCCGCCCGGCTGCCGGTTCCACACACGATGCACCTACGTCGTCGATCGCTGCCGGGTCGAGGATCCCGCGCTTCATGCGCTTGCGCCGGACCACGCGGCGGCCTGCCATCGTTCCGAGGAACTCCCGCCGGCCGCGTCCCTGAATGAAGTCGCGACCGCTGCACCAAGGGCGGCGCGCCGCCTGGCGCTCTATGCCGAGCGCCGCGCGCTGGCCCGACCGGAGACCGTATGATCGCTTCCCTCGTCTCGCCCCGGATGATGCTCGTCGGGGGCGGCGCCGTCGCGCAAACCGCCGAGGTGCTGGGCAAACTTGGGCTGTCTCGACCGCTCGTGGTGACGGATCCGTTCATGGTTAGCTCTGGCCTGGTCCGGCGCTGCCTGGACCCGCTCGCCGCGGCAGGCATGATCGCGGACGTATTCAGCGACACCGTGCCCGAGCCGACGGATACCGTTGTCGAGGCTGGCGTCGCGCGGCTGTCCGGGCACACCTATGACTGCCTGATCGGCTTCGGCGGCGGGTCGCCGATCGACACCGCCAAGGCGATGGCGATCTTGGCGCACGGCCGCCGGACGGGCGCCGGGTCGCACATGCGCGACTTCAAGGTGCCCGTCGCGGCAGACGCGGCCGGATTGCCGGTGATCGCGATCCCGACGACCGCCGGGACGGGCAGCGAAGCGACCCGGTTCACGGTTATCACCGACACCGAACGCGGCGAGAAGATGCTGATCGCGGGGATGGGCGCGCTGCCGCTGGCGGCGATCGTCGATTATGAACTGACGTTTACCGTTCCTAAACGAATTACCGCCGATACTGGAGTCGACAGCTTGACGCATGCCCTGGAGGCGTATGTGTCGCGGCGGGCAAATGCGTACTCGGACATCCAGGCGCTTGCCGCGATGCGGCTGATCGGCGCGAACCTGCGATCGGCCTATGCCGAACCGCAAAACGCGACGGCGCGCGCGGCCATGATGTTGGGCGCGATGCAAGCGGGCATCGCGTTCACCAACAGCTCGGTCGCCTTGGTGCATGGGATGTCGCGGCCGATCGGCGCCCATTTCCATGTTCCGCACGGGCTGTCGAATGCCATGTTGCTCCCGACCATCACGCGTTTTGGGCTGCAGTCAGCCCTGCCGCGCTATGCGGAAGCCTCCCGCGCCGTCGGCTTCGCCGCCTCCGGCGACTCCGATGACGAAGCGGCAGAGTTGCTGGCCACAGGTCTTGCCTCGCTCAACGGCGAACTGGACGTCCCAACTCCTGCTAAGTTCGGCATCAAGAAGATGGAGTGGGAAGCCAGTTTGCCGGTCATGGCGGAGCAAGCACTCGCCTCTGGCAGTCCGGCCAATAATCCCCGAGTGCCGACCAAGGACGAAATCGTCGCGCTCTACCGCGCAGTCTGGTCAGGCAACAGCCCGTAGCAACCGCTACTTAGACAGGTTGGGCGTTCCGACGCCGTTATACTGATTGGCACTCGTCGCGCCGTTGGTGGCGACAGAGCCGCTCGGTGTGCTGCTGAACGGAGTGGATTTGTCGTCGGTGACGCGCTCTCCGGTGCGTGCCGCTGGCATGACGGTATCGCCTCCGCCAACTGAGGGAACCGGAGCGGCCGTCCATTGGCGTTGCTGCGCGATGGCGGGGGTCACGAAGGCCAGTGTGGCAAGAAGGACAAAGTAGCGCATTCGGTCGCAACGTTTAGGGGTCCTCCGCGGTTTCATCTACGGCTCGTTAGGGCTTCATTAACCCCAATCTGCGCAAGCTCCGCCCAGCCAAGGAGCACCAAAATGAGCGCGACAGCGGCAGCGGACGCACCCAAGGAAGCCAAGAAGGGTGGTAAGAAGAAGCTGATTATCATCGTTCTCGGCGCGCTGATTGCGCTTGGGGCGGGCGGCTGGTTTTCCGGAATTATACCGGGCTTGCTGCACGGCAAGGAGAAAGAGCACGAGGCCGCGGCCACGGGTGAAGGTCACGAAGCTGCTGCGGCGAATGCGCCGGTGTTCATCGACGTGCCTGAAATGATTGCAAACCTGAACAGTGGTGGCCGCCGCGCGGCCTACATCAAGCTGAAGGCAAAGCTAGAACTGGCTCGCAAGGAGGATTTGGTCACGGTCCAGAATGCGATGCCGCGAGTGGTGGACCTGTTTCAGGGTTACCTGCGCGAAATGCGTCCCGAAGAGTTGCGTGGGACCGCTGGCACCTATCGGCTGCGCGAGGAGCTGGTCTCGCGCACGAACATTGCGGCCGCACCGGCGAAAGTGGTCGATGTATTGCTCGTCGAGTTGTTAGTCCAATGAGCGGCGACCGCATTCTCGAACAAGCCGAGATCGACAGCCTGCTTGGTGTCGATGAGGCCGTTGCCGGTGAGAACCAGGCGGTAGAACGCATCATCAGCTCCGGGCTGGTCTCGTTCGAGCGCCTGCCCATGCTGGAGATCGTATTCGATCGCCTCATCCGCATCATGTCCACGACGCTGCGTAATTTCACCAGCGACAACGTCGAAGCCACCATCGACAACATCTTGTCACTGCGGTTCGGCGACTACCTGAACAGTGTCCCGCTGCCGGCCATGTTCGCCGTCTTCAAGATCGAAGAGTGGGACAATTACGGATTGATGGTGATCGATTCGGCCTTGATCTACTCGATCGTGGACGTGCTGCTCGGCGGTCGTCGAGGCACCGCGGCGATGCGGATCGAGGGACGGCCGTATACCACCATCGAGCGCCGACTGGTCGAACGGCTGGTCGAACTTGTGTTGCGTGACTTCGCTGCAAGCTTTGATCCGCTCTGCACCGTCACGATCAAGTTCGAGCGTCTCGAGGTGAACCCGCGCTTCGCCACAATTTCACGGATGTCGAACGCGGCGATCGTAGCCCGTTTCCGCGTGGATATGGAGGATCGCGGCGGGCGCTTCGAGCTGCTGCTGCCCTACGCCACCCTGGAGCCTGTGCGTGAAGTATTGCTGCAACAGTTCATGGGCGAGAAATTCGGCCGTGACAGTATTTGGGAGACGCATTTGGCCGAGCAGCTCCGCGGCACCGAAGTCGAGTTGGACGTCGTGCTCGACGAGACAATGATGTCACTGCACGACGTCATGGCGTTGAAAGTGGGCAGTCAGATTATGCTGAATGCGGGACCTGGCGGGGCCGTTCAACTTCGGTGCGGCAACATCCCGCTGTTCGACGGCCGGGTCGGACGGCGCAAAGATCAAGTAGCCGTCCGCATCGAGGATACGCTGATCAAATCACTGACGTCTGACTCTAGCGAGGAGCGCTAGCATGGGAAATTTCGACTGGGGTTTGGAGTTGGTTCTCATTGTCCTGCTTGCCGTGACACTGGTCCACGCAATCCGTCTCGAAAGAGCGCTTCGCCTCCTGCGCAGCGACAGGGCTGCGCTGGGCGATGCTATCGCCGGGTTTGACGATAGCGCCCGCCAAGCGGAAGCGGGGATCGGCCGGCTGCACTCGGTATCCGCCGAAACCGCGCAGCTCCTCGGCCAACGCGTGGAGCAGGGTGGCTCGCTCAAGGACGATCTGGCGTTTCTGATCGAACGCGGCGAGACCCTGGCCGATCGGTTAGACACCCTAGTCCGTTCAGGCCGGCCAATCGCGCAGGCCCACGCGATGCAAGCTGCACCAGCAGCGTTGCCGGCGGTGGCCCCACCCGCATCAGCCAGTCCGAACATGCGCAGTAAAGCCGAACGAGATCTTTTGCTCGCATTGCAGAGCGCCCAATGATGCGCAACGCTCGTCCGTTACCGTATGCGATCGCCGTGATGACGCTGCTCGTCGGCGTCAAGACCGCCGGTCTCGTCCACGCGTTCGGCGTCGCGTCAGAAGCGCAGGCCAGCACTCACGGCGCGCCTGAAAAGGCGGAGGCGAAGCCCGCAACAGCGCACGGGGCCAGCCCGGCGCCAGCTCCTGCAGCGGCTCCCCCTCCACCGGCGCCTCCAGCCGAGCCCGTGATCAGTGACGCCGAGAAAGCAACCCTGCAGGACCTGCGGGCGCGCCGTAAGGAGCTGGAGGCTCGTGCGGCCCGGCTCGATGAGCGCGAGGCAATCCTGACGGCAGCCGAGCGTCGGCTGACGGAGCGTGTGCAGCAGCTGACGGCACTCCAAGCCAAGCTGGAGCAGTTGGAGAAGGATCGGCAGGACCGCCAGGAGGCGAACTGGAAAGGCCTGGTCCGAGTGTATGAGGACATGCGACCACGCGACGCGGCGGCGATCTTCAATGATCTCGACAATGCGGTCTTGATACCGGTGCTGGACCGAATGAAGGACGCCAAGGCAGCACCGATCTTGGCAGCGATGACGCCGGACCGCGCCCGCGGCGCCACGTCACAATTGGCCCAGTTCCGCACCCAATCGACCGCGGCACCCAAGCTGGACGTCAAAGAGCAGGGACAAAAATGATGAGGATCGCCCTCGCGCTCTGCATGCTGCTGCTCGCGTCGACGCCATCGATGGCGCAGCTGGCAGCGGTTCAAGTCAGCGACGACCAGAGCTTTGGCCGGGTCGCCATTTCCATCGTGTCGACGGCCGCAACGACCCTACGCCAGCACGGAACACGGATTGACGTGACGGTGCCGGCCGACATCGAGGTGGCGACCCCGGATAATGTGCCGCGCAATGTGGTCTCGATGGTCGGCGGGCGCGGCACGGCGACACTGATCGTCCTGCCGGGTGCGCATCTGAAGTGGAACAAGGAGAAGCGGACCCTTATCCTTCGAGTGCTGGATCCGCCCGCGCGCGCGCAGAACTCGACATTGGCTCTGAGCTCGCACGCCAATCCGAGCAAGCCGCCCGCGGCGGCGCCCGTGCTAGACGCATTGGCCAAACCCGCTCCTTCGCCAACGTCCGCTGCGGGGACCGTCGCCGAAGTGCCCAAGGCGCCCTCTGCACCACCGCCGGCGGTCACTGAAGCGTCAAAGGCGCCTCCTGCACCGACCGCCACCGAGGCCAAGCCGCAAGCAGAGCCCGAGCACGCCACCGCCGAGCCGCCGCACCCACCCGAACCGGCTCATCCAACCCTCCGCGCCTTCACGGTCAATGCTGGAGCCGACGTTGGATTGGCGTCCTTTCGGCGAGGCGGGCTTGGCGTGGTGATCTTCGATGACCGAGTCACGCTGGCCGATGCTGGAGGCGAGAAGGCGATCCTGAGCCCGGCGATCCAGTTGATCCAGCGTGGAACTTTGATGACGGTGCCATTGGCGGGTGACGAGAACCTTGCGGTGACACGGTCAGAGGGCGCTCTCACCGTCGCCATTGCCGCCCCCACTGGATCCGCCGCAGCTACGACGGCCAGTGCCACCGGCGTTCGATTCCAGGTGACGAAGCCTGGCCGGGTGATGGCGGTAAGCGACTCAGTGTCTGGGCAGACGATGCTGATCGGCACCACCCGCCAAACCGATGGTGAACATGCCAGGGTCGATATCGGGCGATCGGCACCGGGTTACGTCCTGTTGCCCACTTGGCTCGGGGTGGCGCTCGAAACCAGCTCCGATCAAATCGACCTCAAAGCGTCCCTATCAGGGTACTCACTCGAGATTGCTGACAAAAGCGCCACAAACGCCACGGCGGCCGCGGCGCAGGAAAATCAGTTTAGCATCCCAGTGTCTCCGACGCCGGTGCTGTTACGACAGCTCAGCGCGCAAATGGCGAGCGCCGCCGCCGCCCCTCCGCGTGGTCGCGGACCAGACCGCGTCGCTGCGGCGCGCACGATGCTCGCCTTGGGCATGTCAGCCGAGGCCGAAGCGCTGCTTGGGCTAGCCGCGGCGGACGACCCCGCGATTGCTCGCGATCCGAACACTGCGGCGCTCATGGGCGTTGCGGCGGTTCTGGCTGGCCGGCCCGGTGATGCTTCTGGCCTGGACAATCCAGCGCTGCCCACGGGTGGTGATATCGCGCTATGGCGTGGGCTCCGCGACGTGAACCAAGGCAGAGCTGCACCGGCCCTGGCGGGAGCCTGGCCTTTGCTGTCGGCCTATCCAGAAGCTGTGCGGCGGCAGATCGCGCCCGCAGTGCTGGAAGCTGCCGCGGCAAACGGGGCCGACGTTCCCGCGCCAGAGATGGAAGGGCCGTCGCTCGGCCTTGCGCGAGCGCTGAAGCTTGCCCAAGAGGGCCAGATAGAGCCCGCGTTGGCCGCACTGGCTGCGGTCAGAGACAGCCGGGATGAGAGAGACTCCGTGCGGGCGGCGATCGCAGCGACGGAATTGAAACTGCGTCTCGGGCAGTCGACACCTGCCGAAGCCGCCGAACAGCTGGAGCGTCAAACCGTCCGTTGGCGTGGCGATGGCCAAGAGCTTGCGCTTCGCCTGCGGGTCGTGGCGCTGCGAACGCAAGCAGGGCAGTGGCGAACGGCACTGGACGGGATGCGACAGACAGAGGCGGTATTCCCCGAGGCGAAAGTACAGATCGGTGAGTTGAAGGCTGGCTTGTTCCGCGCCTTGCTGTCCGAGCACGCTCCGGAGATCGCACCCTTGGAGATGGTGCTGATGGCAGGCGAGTTCGCGGACTCTCTGCCCGATGGTGCCGATGGCGAGCGGCTGGCAGGACTCCTAGCCGACAAGCTGGCCGCTCTCGATTTGCCGTCACGAGCAATCCCAGTGCTCCAGAAGCTTTTCGACAAGGCAAACTCGCCGGCGACCAAGGCGGAATTCGCCCTCCGCCTTGGTCAGATGCAGATCGACGCGGGCGACCCGGCCAAGGCAGAAACGCTCCTGTCGTCGCTCGACATGTCCGGCACCGCGGCGGGGCGGGAGGAACAACGGACGGTCCTTCTGGCGCGCGCCAAGGCAGCCCGCGGCGACTTTGCCGGCGCGGCAACGACACTGCTGACGGTGTCGACCCCTGATGCTGATGCCATGCGTGCCAGTTTTTATGCCAAAGCGGGAGATTGGCAGCGGAGCTTGGAGACGCTGGAAAGCATCGTGACCACCAACATCCCAGAAACGGGCGACCTCGACGACAAGCAGCAGGATCTTGTGTTGCGGGAGGTGACCGCGGCGGTGCAGGCCGGCGATGGGGAGACTCTCAAGCGGCTCAAACGGTTTGAGCGACGGATCACTCCGCCGCGGGCCGACCTGTTTCGTGTCTTGACGGCAAGCGCGGTGAAAAGCCCTGAGGATCTGCCCCGAGCTGCTCGCGAGTTGGCGATGTCGCGGACTTTGCCGGACCGTTTGAATGCCTTGAAGCTTCGTTGACGCCTCTTTTTGAGATCATCGTCGGCCCTCCGACCGGCCATTCTCGAGCTGAGAAATCTGGTTGTCGGACGTCGATGCAGTGATTTCACTTGTCATGTCTCTCCACTGGCCCTATGTCCCCCCTCTCTTGGCCCAAGGGGGCGATCCCGCCCAACAGGCTATCTACTGGTTTGGGGGTACGTGATGAACGCACTTGCTCAACTGGGGATGGTCTCGGAACTTCCGAGCGAAAACCAGACGACGATTGCAACAGTTCCTGACGCTGCGGCCGAGGAGCGAAAGGATTACTTTATCGAGCGTGATGGGAAGCGGTTCGCCGGGACTCATCTGCTTATCGATCTGTGGGGCGCAGAAAATCTGAGCGATCCCGCGCTGATCGATGTCGCGCTCCGCGACGCGGCCACGCGCGCTGGAGCGACGATCTTGCACAGCCACTTCCACCATTTCACTCCGAATGGCGGAGTGTCGGGGGTCGTGGTTTTGGCCGAGAGTCATATCTCGATCCATACCTGGCCAGAGCGCGGCTTTGCGGCGATCGACATCTTCATGTGCGGCGCTTGCGACCCGCACGACGCCATGCCGGTGCTTCGCGCAGCATTCCATCCGGAGCGCGTCGCGTTGAATGAAGAGCGGCGCGGTCAGTTGCCCTGACCGATTGGGTCAACGAAGCGCTCTACCCCGGCTGGGGGCAGCGCTTTCGCCAAATCACTGAACTCGCAAAGGTCACGTCGGACTACCAGGAGATCCTGGTGTTCGACAGTGCGAGTCATGGGCGTGTCCTCGTGCTGGACGGTGCCATCCAGATCACTGAGGCCGACGAGTTCGTCTACCAAGAGATGTTAGCTCATGTGCCGATTTTGGCCCATGGCGACGCACGTCGTGTGCTCATCATCGGCGCAGGCGATGGGGGAGTGCTCCGACGCGTTCTCGAGCATCAGACGGTCGAAAAGGCGGTGATGGTCGAGATCGACGGTGAGGTGATCCGGCTGGCTCGGCAGTACATGCCCGCGATCTCCGGCGAGGCGTGGGATGATAAGCGCGCCACCGTTATCGTCGGCGATGGTCTAGCTTATGTGGCGGGTGCACCGGACGGTGCCTTCGACGTGATCATAGTCGACAGTACCGACCCGGCCGGGGTTGGCGAGGCGCTGTTCACCGAGACCTTCTACGCCGATTGCGCCAGAGTGGTCGGGGTGGCCGGCATCGTGGTCAACCAGGCGGGCGTGCCATTCATGCAGGGTGAGGAGTTGACACAAACGACACGTCGGCGAGCAACGGCTTTCCAATGCGTTACGGTCTATGTCGCTGCCGTTCCAACCTACGTTGGCGGTTTCATGACGCTTGGCTTTGCCTCAAATACGCCAGGACTAGATGCAATTTCGACCGCGGAGCTCGCCCGGCGGGCAGAGGTGGCCGGCATCGTCGGCAAGACGGAATATTGGACCCCCGAGGTCCATTCAGCAGCTTTCGCCTTGCCGCCCTATATCGCCCGGCGCTTAGGGGCAGCGCTCAGCGACCCGTGAAGGTGGGCTTTCGCTTGGCGACAAACGCGTCCAGGCCCTCGGCGTAGTCGGAACTCGATAAAGCTTTGGCCCGGCTCTCGGCGAGTGCTTGGGCGAGAGCGGCCGGAACTGGTATTGCAGAAGCGAAAGCCCGCAGATGTTGCTTTGCGCTCGACACGGTCAGCGGCGCGTTTTCGGCGATCCGTTTGGCCATCTCGATCGTGAAAGGCTCTAGCTCGGCAGGTTGCACGAGGTGATTGAGCAGGCCCGTGGCGAGAGCGCGGTCGGCCCCGATTGGGTCGGCGGTGGCGAACATCTCGAGCGCGATAGCAGGCCCTGCTCGGAGAAGGACGTTGAGCAATCCATCCCCATCGTATGGCAGGCCAAGCCGGGCCGGTGTGAAGGCGAGTTGGCAAGTCGTGTCACCAATCAGGATGTCGCAGCGCAGTGCGAGGTCCGTTCCGCCGCCCCAGGTGGAGCCGTGCAGCATGCCGATCACCGGTGCGGGGCATGCTGCAACGCGATCGAACAATCTCCGCAAGAGCCCGTCGCATGCGAGGGGGTCGTGACCTGGGCTCAGCGCGCGAATATCGAAACCGGCGCTCCACACCGGGTCGTCGGGGCCAGCGCGGAGGATGACCACCCGGGTTTCGGGGCGCAGCGCTTCAAAGGCAGCAATCAACTCCGTGAGCATGGACACGCCCAGAGCGTTGCGACGCTTCGGATCTCGCATGCAAAAAGTCGCGATACCGGCTTCGAGGGAAACCGACACGATCGTCATGCGACGGGCGCCTCGCTCGAGAGTGTTCCAGTTTCGAGTAGTGACGACCAGCGGCGGAGCATCTCGGACTGGTCAAAACTCTCTGCAGCCTTGGTCTTGGAAGCCTGGCCAAGCCGAGCGCGAAGAGCAGGCTCGCGAATGAGGGTGGTCAGAGCGGCGGCTAGGGCGACGTCGTCGCACGGAGTGACGAAAGCGCGGCCGGCATCGGGCAACATCGATGCGATGTCGCCTACGTCCGTGGCGGCGGTTGGAAGCCCGGCCGCCATGGCCTCGAGAAGGGAAATCGGCATCTGCTCGGTGTCGGATGACATGGCAAAAATGTCGAACATTTTTAGCAGCGGGTCCGGCTGCGGCACATGCCCGGCAAAGTGTACACGGTCCATCAGGCCGAGCGTCTCAACCAACATTTCGAGTTCTCGCCGCTGCGGGCCGTCTCCAACGATTACGAGCCGCGCTGGCGCTTCCGACGCGGCATGGTGGAATGCGTGAATGAGCCTGCCGACGTTCTTTTCGGGTCGCAGTCCGGCCACCGTTCCGATGATAGGGCCCTCACCAGGCCAGGCCGGAGTGGGAGCTGAAGCTGAAAAGCGCGCGAGATCAATGCCGTTCGGGACATAATGCAGGTGGCTCTGGTTCATCCGCCAGATGTGGCACGCGATGCGCATCAAGTTCTGTGACGGGAGCACGATTGGGCGTTGACGGAGGAAAATCCGGCGTAGCCACATGCGGCGAGGCAACTGGACTTCGCGCTCCTCAGGCCCAAAACCGTCTTCGACATGCACCTGAGGGACCAGGGACAGGCGATTTGCAATCGCCCACTCGATCGAGCCGAAATTGTGGGTCAACATCGTCTTCGGTCCGAGCGCTCGAATGACTTGCCGGAACCGTTTCACATTGCCGAGCAGGTCACCTTTCCGAATCTCGACCTGGGGGAAGGTGACATCCAGGCCGGGCGAGAAGCGTTCGCGCGCGACAGTGACACCGTCCATGGCGATGATCGCGTGACGCCAAGTCGGCCCGAGATGATTGGCAAGCGTGGTGAACCGGCTCTGAGCACCACCGACGGCGAAAGTGGGAAAGACGGAGAGAAGGAGGGGCGCGGTCAAAATTGGAAATAGAGGAATTCGGTCGTTCCGCCGAGAGCGAGAATGCCGATTGCAGCAACGGTTCCGGCCACGACGGCCCATCGAGAGACCGGCTTCCAGAGCAACCGAGAGTAGGGGTTCGCAATGGCTCGGCCGAGCGCCGGTTCGTATCTGGTCATGATCTGCTGGGTGTTGGGCGCGCACCAGACAATTGTGAAAAGAATGGCGAGTTGCATGACGGTCAGCCGCGGCAGCGCAACGCCTGGTCCGTGGACTCCCACCATACCGGCCAGCAAGTCTAGCGCCGACCCTGTGGATGCGGCGCGAAAGAAGGCGAGTGCGACCAGCGACGCGACGTAGACAGACAGAACCTTGCTCGCATGGACGGCCCTGGAGACCCAGACCGGCCGAGGTGCCGAATGCTTCGCTGGCGGGAAGTAGATCCGGGCAGCGTGGTTGGTTGTGATGTAGACTCCGTGGAGCAAGCCGAAGATGAAGTATTGCGACCCGGCACCATGCCATATGCCGGCTAAGCTCATTGTCATGAGCGTCGGACCCGCGACAAGAGAGACGAAGCCGCCGGGTTTTGCGGACGCCCGCCGGGAGTTGTCGTAACCATGACGGTCGCGCCATCGGGTTATGGTCAGGGCGATCGGACTAAAGATGTACATCGTGATGAACCGGGTCAGCGTCATATGGAACCGCTGCCAGTAGTCGATCACTGTCGTCGCTTTATAGGGCGAATTGAAATTGAGGGGGAAACGAATGTTGAACATTCTGGCCAGGCCGATGGCCATGTCCGAGTAGCCGGAGAAGTCAAAATAAAGCTGCAGCGAGTAGCCGATCACGGCGTACCATGCCGTGGTTAAGCTGTCCGTCTCCGGGTGCATGAAGTTGAGCGCAACGTCCGCAGCGAGAGGGTCGGCTAGAATGACCTTCTTGAACAACCCCATTGCAAAGATCGTCAGCCCGACTGCCACGTTCGGACCGCTGAAGCGGTAGATGGCCGGGTCGGCGAATTGCGGCATCATCTCACGATTATGTAAGATGGGCCCGGCGATCAGGTGCGGAAAGAAGGTGACGAAGAGAACGTAGCTGAGAAGATCCCGCGTTTTCGCCACGCCCTGTTTTACATCGACTAAGTAGCCGATTTGCGTGAACGTGAAAAATGAAATCCCGAGCGGAAGAACGATCGCCCAGACTGGTCCGTCCGCAGTAGATTGAAATCCAAGGAATTCGGCTAGGGCCATTGCATATTTGAAGTAAAACAGAGCCGTGATATCGGCGGCGATGCCGACAATGAGGATTCGGTTCTGTAGCCGCGGGCGCTCGACGGTTCGGACCAGCAGCATGCTGACGGCGTAGTTGAAGGCGATCGATATCAATAGGAGCGGCAAGAAATCCAGTCGCCAGTAGCCGTAGAATCCGAGCGAGGCCAATACCAGCCACAGCCCGGCGAGTCGCGGGCCAACGGTGGAAGCAAGCCAAAACCCAACTAGCGCGGCAGGAAGAAATGCGAAAAGGAATGGGAATGAGCTGAAGATCACGAGTGCGACTAGGGCCGTTTTGCGATTTTCTGTTTCACCAGCCCTGCAAGCTCGCCGACATTCTTCAGCTCCTCCATCTCGGCTGCCTGAAATTTCACTCCGAAACGCTTTTCGAGCTCAACGACGATAAAGATGTGGTTCATCGAATCCCAGCCATCGACGTCATCAGCCGTGGTTTCGGGTGTGAGCTTGATGGCATCGTCTTCCAGCACTTGCTGGAAAACGGCGTTGAGCTGCTCGTATATCTCGGCGTCTGACATCAAAGATCCTATGTTTTGGGAGCTACGCCAGCACTGGTAGCGGATTGGACGTCCGCGCCGGGCGACTCGCTATGAAGGTCGGGCGTAGCTCAAACTCAGCAAGATCGAGCGTCCAACTCGTCCCGCCATCGGGGGTCTCGCCCAGAGGCGAGAATCCGAGCCATCGGTAGTGATCGCGAACCATTCCGTTCTTGGCTGTTGGACGGTAGTGACCGATCAGCCTCGTCGCGCCGAGCCGGGCCGCTTCAGCAACGATGAGATTGAGCGTTTCCTCTTCCATGCCGCGACCGAGGACGCGGCAACTCATCAACCAGATTTCTAGGTCGACGATCTTGGTCTCAGGCTCCAGCCGACCGGAGACGATCGCGACGATGCCGTTGTCGCCGAACTGGTCGAGAAGCCGGATCTGCAGCGTCAACGCGGCAGGATCGTCAATCAGGATCGCGATCTCCTCCTCGTTGACGCGTCGTGTGGTCAGATTGAACTGGTTCGTCTTGTTGATGAGCTGGACGATGCGGGGCAGGCCAATGCGATCGAACCGGTCCCAAATCGCCTCCATCTCGAGGCTGCGGAGGTAGCCGTCCATGTCCGTCGCGGTGGACAAGGAGGTCTCGCGGGCGAGGTTCTGCTGGTACTGTTGCGCGCGTTGGCCGTCCTCGGTGGTGACTCGTTGGGCCTCGAAGTAGCCGGCGTCAGCTAGGCAGGCGGCATAGTCGGTCGGGTCTTCCGGGAGTTCGGGAACTTCAACCATCGGCAGTTCGCGCCGGACGACGGCCCGTTCGGCCGGGTTGTCGTCGGCGAAGACGAGGCTGTCGATCCCGATGTTCAGGCGTCTGGCGATCTCGCGCAGGTTCGCCGCTTTGTCGGTCCAGTTGGCGACGAAACAGGCGATGTCCTCACGTCTGAGCGCCATCTCCGGGTGCGCGGTAAACGGCTCGAGGGCATTGGCTTCGTCGTTCTTGGAGCACACGGCCAAGATAATCCCACGCCGGCCTAGGTCCCGGGCGTAGTGCTGGAAGGCGAGGTGGGCCTCGCCGCGAGCGCTGCCTTGGCCAAGCTTGATGCCGGCCAGACCGTCATCGCCGATGACGCCACCCCACAGCGTGTTGTCGAGATCGAGGACGAGGCATTTGCTCGAACGGCCTTGGGCGGCCGCGAGGAGGCGGGCGACGAGATCGCCGTACAAGGGCGCGGCTTGCGGATGGATCTCCTGCTTTGCGCGATGCCAAAGCGCCGGGTCATGCCAGGCGGACAAGCCAGCGAGCGCGGCACGATCGTCGAGCGCAACGAGGTCGATGCCGGCGGAGTCCGCGCGCGCACGGAGCATGGTGCCGAATTGCCGCAGCGCTGCAAGGCGCGAGCCGGCCAGCCGATGCTCGTTGCTGCCAAGCAGTGGGAGGAAAACGGGCAGCGGCACATTCTGCAGCACATGCGCGGCGAAATCCCGCCGGGCGATATCCCATTGGCGCTCGAGACGATCGAGCAAGGCTTGGAGCGCGTTGGTCACGGCCTCGGCTGTCGCGCCCAGTTCGATACATTGCATGAGGTGATGCGCGTCCAGAGCGAAGAGGACGCTCGTAGGGCGGAAGCGATGCAAGCCGGAACCGGGGTCGATCAGCTCCTGGTGATACTGGCCGTAATCAGGCGTGTAGGTCTCGATCCAGATCGAGCGGCGCAGTCCGGCGACCCGGATTGCGGGCAGGAGGTGCTCCACGGTCGATGCTGCCAGCACTGCCATGCGAACTGGCTGGCTGGCGAGGGCCGTCGGAGGCGCAGGAAGTGCCCGTGCGCGACGGCGATCGAGCTGCATGGTCTGGAGCGAAGACAGGCGATTGCGCGCCAGTGCGACGAAGGCGTCCCACGTCGCTGCTAGCGGAGCGCCCGAGCCCGCGGCCGCGGTGAGCTGCTCAGCCCAGCGCGAGTTATTTGGCAGCCAATGAAGGTCTATCCCGTGCATCTTAGGTTCAGGTTAATCCGAACCGGTTTATACGGACTTAAGATCACGCCGAAAAGCGACGTTCCGGCGGCGGTGTTTCGATTGAGTTATCATAAGAGGATGGCAGCATGTGCGGCTTGACCGGCATTTTTCACCCTGACGCGCAGGGCGAGATCGACGCTTCGCTACTCCAGCGCATGAATGACGCCATAGCCTATCGCGGGCCTGACGGCGACGGCTTTCATATCGAGCCAGGAATCGGCTTGGGTCACCGCCGCTTGTCGATCGTCGATGTCGCTGGCGGAGGCCAGCCGATGTACAACGAGGACGAGACGATCGTCATCGTCTTCAACGGTGAAATCTACAACTTTCCGGAATTGCGGCCGGAGTTGCAGGCGCTGGGTCACGTGTTCCGCAATCGGTGCGACACGGAGGCGGTCATCCACGCGTGGGAGAGTTGGGGGCCTGCCTGCCTGCAGCGGCTCCAGGGAATGTTCGCCTTCGCCTTATGGGACCGCCGTCAGAGCGTGTTGTTCGTCGCACGGGACCGGCTCGGCAAGAAGCCTCTCTATTATGGGTATACTGGCTCCGGAGCGTTGGTGTTTGGGTCCGAACTGGCCGCGATGACGGTGGCGCCGGACTTGTCGGCGCGGATCGACCCGGAGGCCGTCGATGATTTCTTCGCGCTCGGCTACGTCCCGGATCCGCGCACGATCTATGCGGCGATCAAGAAATTGCCGCCGGCCTGTTATCTGCTGCTGCGGCATGGGGAGGCGTTGGAGCCGCACCGGTATTGGGAGGCGCCGACGCAAGCGACCGCTTGCGACGAGCACGAAGCGGTCGAGCGGCTCAAATCACTGCTGGCAACGAGCACCCAAAAGCGGCTGATGTCGGACGTGCCGCTCGGCGCCTTTCTGTCGGGCGGGGTCGATAGCAGTGCGGTCGTCGCCACGGCGGCCCGGCTGCAAGATGCGCCGCTTGCCACGTTTACGATTGGATTTCCGGGAAAGGAGGACGAGACCCCGCTCGCCCGTTTGGTCGCGGCCCAGTATGGGACCGTGCAGCACGAGGAGGTCGCCACTCCCAACTATCTCGATAGCGCACGGCGACAGGCGCACATCTTCGGGGAGCCGTTTGGCGACTCGTCGTCGGTCCCGACCGAAGCGGTTTGCGCGTTGGCGAGACGACATGTGACGGTGGCGATCTCGGGCGATGGCGGTGACGAAGTGTTTGCCGGCTACCGTCGGTATCGTTTTCACCAGATGGCGGAGTCGGTGAGGGCGCTGGTGCCGGCCGGGTTGCGACGCTCGGTGATGGGACAACTCGCGCGAGCCTATCCAAAGATGGATTGGGCGCCGCGGTGGCTGCGGGCAAAGCACACGCTGACTGAATTAAGCCTGGACAGCGCACTCGGATTTTATCGCACGATTACAAAGGTTCATCACGATCGTCGCCGGGCGCTATACTCTGGAAGGCTCAAAGCGGAGTTGGGTGATTACGACCCGGGCCACCGGGTCGCCGAGTTGATGGACCGATGCGACGGGGGAGATAGCCTGCTCCAGGCGCAGTTCGTTGATGTCGGGCTATACCTGCCAGGCGATATCCTGACGAAGGTCGATCGGACCAGCATGGCGCACTCTCTCGAAGTGCGGGCGCCCTTCCTAGATCATGAGTTCGTGGAGTGGGGCATGCGGCTTCCAGCCTCACTCAAGCTGAAGGGTGGGGAGGGGAAGTGGGTGCTCAAGAAGGCTCTGGACTCCGTCGTGCCTGAGGCGATCCTCTACCGCGCTAAGCAGGGCTTCGCGACGCCGTTGGCGCAGATGTTTCGTGATCAAGCCGACGTGGTTCGCGCGCGGCTGCTCGGACCGGCGATGTCGGATTGCGGATTATTTGATCTGGTAGCGATCGAGCGCCTCGTCGATGAGCATTGTGCTGAAAAATATGACCATTCCGGCGCGATCTGGCTTTTGCTGACCTTTGAGGGCTTTCTGGGGATGGCTGACACGAAATCCGGATTTGAAACAGCCCTCGCAGCATGAACCTTAGTCTCGAAATTGCACATTGCTTCGTCACGCGAACATGATATGAGCGTGAGGACATATTTTGGGAGTTGTTGATGGCCTCGCCACCATCAGTTGGCAAGACTGGATGGGTAAATGGGAGGACCACCACCGACCCATCACGCGATCGATTTCGCCAGAATCTCGGCCGGATCATGGCGGAGCAGCGTATCACCCAAGCAAGCCTAGCTCGAACGATGGAAGTCTCACGCGTTGCGGTGCACGCTTGGATATGGGGGACCTGTTTCCCCGAGACATCCCGACTGATAAAACTTGCGCAGACACTGAATGTCACGGTGGGTGATCTACTAGAGGGCGATGTCGCTGAGACGTTCTCAGGCGCAACGTCTAATGAAGAAGCCCTGCTGCTGAATGCCTTTAGGAAGCTGCCAAACACGGCGAAGCTCAGTTTACTTGCCGATGCCTACGAGATGTCGACGAAGACCGGATTGTAGTCTTCACATTGGGGATGAGGCTGTGTTTTGGTGGCGACTCAGCACTCTGCCGAACACCTCGAGTTGCCCCTCACTCGTGGCATCCCAACTGAAGGCTTCCGCATAGGCGCGTGTTTCGGCGCGCGAGATTTTTTTGCCGTGAACGCGCTCGATCGTCTCAGCGAAGCATGACGGAGTGTTTTCGCGAACGACCTCTCCTGCTGAGGCGGCGCTGACGACCTCCGCATTGCCGGGAATGTTGCTGGCTACGACGGCGGTTCCGCACGCCATCGCTTCTAGAAGAACATTGGCCCAACCTTCTCGACTCGACGCGAGGATCAGGAGGTCGGCAGCCGCATAGTAGGCGGGCAAGGATTTGTGGGATTGAGATCCGCAGAAGATGACACGGTGGTCGACTTCGAGTTGCCGCGCCAGTGTTTGCAAAGAGCTCCGCTCGGGCCCTTCACCCACAATCGCGAGCGTCCAATGCGGTAGTCGTGCGAGTGCCTCTATTGCAAGGTGATGACCCTTACGCCGGATCAAATGACCCACGGACAGCAGCAGCTTCCCGCTGACGTTCAAGCTGCAGCGGACCGGTTGGGGATCATTGATCTGAAACAAGCGCAGATCCACGCCGTTCCGCAGGACGGTGACTTTGCCGCCGGGTGCACCGAGGTCGACCATGGCCGCTTTCAGACCGGCGCTGACCGAAATCAGGGCAGCCGCGTGTCTCATGGCCCACTGGATCATCCGGCGGGGCACTGCGTAGTCGGGAAGCTGTGTAACGTCGGATCCCCGCGCAGTTAACACGACCGGTTTGTTGAACAAGCGGCCGAGTGCAACCGCGGCGACGCCGTCAGGATAGAGATAATGGCCGTCGATCACGTCGAACTCTGTCCCGGCTGCTTTCAACCGGCTGATTTCAAGCGCAGCCGATGCCAGCAGCGCTGCAGGCGCTACTGACATTCCGACCTTCGGTATCAGCGGGTATCGGGGATGATATACAGATACGCCGTTGCGTATCTCGCGTCGCTTGGCCTCGGCATTACGCGCCCAGTCGCCAAGGCGCCGGGAGCTACTCGGAAACCAGGGCACCGGAGCTACGACCGTGCTGGTCGCGTGACCGGTGCCGATGAGCTCTCGCAGTCTGTTTTCAACGAAAACGCCGTGATTGGGCCTTCCGTCGTGTGGATATAGCGTGCTGAACGTTAGCAGCCGAATGGGTCTTGAACCGGCATCGGTGCCAACGTCCATGCCGGTCATCAGGGTTGGGGCTTGCTCAGATCGGTCAAAAGGGTTTGCGCTGCGACCCGGTCATCGAACGGCTCGGCACTCGCCACGATCGGACGCAACACCTCGATCGCTTCAGAGCGGTGACCAGTGTCGTTGAGTGCGACCGCCCAATGGTATTTGATGGAGAAGTTCTGCGGTCGACCGGCGGATGCCGACTGCAGCAGTGGGGCCGCTTTTGCGGCTTCACCTTGTTGGACCAAGATCCAAGCCAGTGTGTCCGTCACCTCCGGGGTAGGCGCCTGTTCAAAGGCGCGTTGCGCATACTCTCGAGCTCGCTTGTCACCTTTCTGCTGAAAGATCCAAGCTAAGTTGTTGAGTGCAATCAGATCATTCGGCTGCGCCTTCAATGCGATCTCCAAATTCCGCTCTGCCGAGTCGTAGCGGTGAGCGGTGATATCGAACGTGCCTAGCAACTGCGCGACGGCCGGATCGTCGGGGTGCGCTGCTTGCCACTTCAGCAACTCGGTGGTGGCACCGTTCGCGTCCCCAGCAGAATTGAGCGCCTGTGCGAACGCGACCACGAGCGCGGAAGATGGCTCTTTCTGGTATTCGTCTCTGAAGGCTGCCGCAGCCTCGGCGAAGCGCTGAGCGCCCATGAAGATGCCGCCTTTGAGTGTCGCTGCCCCAGGCATGTAGGCTGGATTCTGGCGCAACCTTTCCGCGGTTGCCAGTGCGGTATCGAGTCCGCCATCCAGCAGATCGATCCGCACGCGCGATTGAAGCAAGGGTAGGCTCGTGGGCTGACGCTGGATTGCATCGTCCAGAACCTGTCGCGCACCACTGAAATCTTTTAGCCGAACAAGCAAATCGACATCGCCGAGAATGGCGCCCAGGTTGTTCGGCTGAGCCGCGACGAGATCAGCAAAGCTGCGCTTGGCAGCTTGTTCTTGTCCGGCCGCAAGCTGGATGCTGCCCAGTGTGGGCAGAAGCTCAGCCGGCATCTTGCCCGCGACTCGCGCGGTATCGAGCAATTGTAGTGCCTTAGGATAGAGCTGCATCCGGGCGTACAGCTGTGCTTCCCCGTTGACCAGTCCAAGATTTGCTGGATCAGCCTTCCGCGCCCGCTCTGCCGCTTCGATCGCCTCCGGCCCGCGACCCTGCTGCAGCAAGATTTGTGCATACAACGTCAACGCGTCGCGTTGATCCGGCGTCCGGTCGAGTATCTGCTTCAGAATCGGCAAGGCCTCGTTTGCGCGGTTTAGCTGCAGCAACACTTTGGCTTGGTTCAACTTTGGGCCGACTGAATCCGGAAAGCGCGTCGCCGTCGCCGTGAACGCCTCGAGTGCACCCTGGGGGTCGAGCCGTGCCAGTCTGACTAGGCCAGTGAGGTTGCCGACGGCTTCGGTCTCGCCTGTCCGCTCGCGGAGTTGATTGAGGGCCTGCTCTGCGCGTTCGAGTTGGCCAAGTCTCAAAGCGGCGGCGACCAGGGCTTCGCCGGCGCCGGGCTGTGTTGGGGCAATGTCGAGCGAATGCTGCAGATCGGAAGCGGCGCCGGATAGGTCTCCGACCTGTAAGCGCGCCGAGGCCAAGCGGGTCAAATCGTTTGGATTGCGGGCAAGTCCTGACGCTTCTTGGAATGTGGCTTCCGCCTCACGTGGGTTACCGTTCATGGCGTAGGCGCGGCCCAGTAAGTCGAGCGTCTCAGGGTCACGCTGTCCGGACTGAATGGACTTGAGTAGATACGGGATAGCCCGGCCCGCGTGATTGGTGGCGAGTTCGATCTGCGCGAGCAGGCGAACGCCGTCCGGGTCCCCGGGGGCGCGGTTGATGTATGTCAAGATCGCGTCTTCTGCCTGCCCATTCTGGGCCAGTCGTGCCTTGACCATCGCTTTGAAGTACAGACCCCGCTGAAACCGGTCGATGACAGTATCGATCTTCTGCAACTCGGCATCCGCCTCGGTGAATTTGCTCTGCCGGATGAGCAAAACAGCATTCACAAAGTGGGCTGGGACATTCTTATTATCCTTAGTCAGGGCGTTCATCACGTCGGCCTTGGCCTTCGCGTCCTCGTTAAGTGCGAGGTAGAGCGCAGCGCGCTCAACGAATAAGTCGAGACGGCCAGGAGCCCCGTCTATTGCGCGTTTGAGTTCCTCGAGCGCTCCGTCGCGGTCCCCTCTTGCAAGTAGGAGGTTCGATTTGAACTTGAGCGCGTCCGTGCGGAGCGGCTCGATCGCCAAAGATCGGTCGACCTGATCCAATGCGTAATCTAAATGGCCCTCCTGCTGGGCGAAGCGGGCCGCAACCAGATGAAGTTCCGCATTTTGCGGCGCCAAGCGCTCTGCTTGCGCAAGCGTCTCACTGGACGCGTCCATTTTGTTCAAGCCCCGCTCTGCAACGGCACGGGTCATCAGGAAGTATGCCGTTTGTTCAGGAGTTGCAGCAGTGGTTGGGATATCCCTTAGAATCTCCGTCCACTTGCTCTGGCGCATGTAAGCCTGGCTCAGGATATCGAGCGAGCTTTGCCTGTTCCAGTTCAGCGCCATCGCCTGTTGTATCTCGTGCTCCGCCGCGACCGGGTCGTCCGTCACAATGTCCAGCTGTGCGAGGAGGGCGTGAGCTTCGGCACTGGATGGACGATCACGAACCGCGCTTTTAAGTTGGAGCCCAGCACCGCGGAAGTCACCTTTTCCGAGCAGCATCTTAGCTTGCTGTATCGGATCACGGTATTTCAGTATATACCAACCAGCACCTCCGGCGGCGATGAAGAGGATGAATGTAGACGCGAGCAGGATCTTCTTCATAATTTAGCCCTGAATTGCTGGTGTCTCAGGCGCGCTATCGGAGCCTGAAACGGCGCTGGATGACAAGTTATGTAACTCGAGAAGAGTGTATAAGGTCGGGCGGCTCACACCGAGTAGGCGGGCCGCGGCGGACAGCCGTCCGTCGCTCCGAGCCAGCGCGCGCTGGATAACCTCGCGTTCGGCTCTGGCGCGCGCGCCTCGAAGGTCGAACGATGTGATGTCCTCCGGCGTATTCGACAGCTCAAGGTCGGCCGCGGTGATCAGGTGCGAGTCCGACATCAGCACCGCACGCTTCATCCGGTTCTCCAGCTCTCGTATGTTTCCCGGCCAAGCATGGCTTCCCAACGCCGCTAATGCGTCATCGGTGAAGCCTCGAACGGAACGCCCGTATTCCTGGCAGAACCTGCCGAGGAAGAATCTTGCCAAAAGAATGGGGTCACTGCCGCGGGCGCGGAGTGGCGGGATATGGAGCGTGATGGCGTTCAAACGATAGAAAAGGTCGCCGCGGAAGCGTCCGCTCTCAACACTTTCCTGCAGATGTTGGTTGGTCGCCGAAATTACCCGTACATCGAGTTGGATGGGAGAGCGCCCGCCGATACGCTCGACTACCTGATCCTGCAAAAATCGGAGCAGTTTGACCTGGAGGCTATGGGGTAGATCGCCGATCTCGTCGAGGAAGAGGGTTCCACGGTTAGCAAGCTCTATTCTGCCTGGTGTCTGTTTCACCGCGCCGGTAAAGGCGCCTCGCTCATAACCGAACAACTCGCTCTCCAGCAGATTCTCTGGGATCGCACCGCAGTTTATGGCAATAAACGAGTGTTTAGCTCTTGAGCCTAAGTCGTGGAGAGCCTTCGCAAGAGCCTCCTTTCCGGTGCCACTCTCGCCTAGCAGCAATACTGACACGTTGTTTGGAGCGAGTCTCTCAATATCGCGGCATAGCTTGATCATCCCTGGGTCGCCAGTGATGATGTTCTTTATCCTCCCAGGACCGATCGCCTCCAATAGTCGATGATTTTCTTCTTCCAACTCTGTGACGCGTAGGCTGCGATTAACGATAGTTCTTAAGATGTTTATGTCGATCGGCTTCTCACAGAAATCGTAAGCACCTGCCGCGATTGCTCGCAAAGCATGGGCACGATCATCATGGCTAGTGGCTACGACAATTTTGACGCCGCGGGTGAGGCGAACCAGTCCATCGATCGATGCGAAACCCTCGGTCACCCCATCTGGATCGGGGGGCAGGCCTAAATCCATGATGACGACTGGAGGCTGCTCCTTCTGCGCAATGCGCAGGGCTTGCTCACGATCGTGCGCGAAAAGGATCTGACACTCAGGAAACGCCCACCGATACTGGTTGCAGAGACCAAGATCATCTTCAACGATGAGTAACTTTGGCTTCGCAGCCAATTTATTCTCCCGCAGCTGGTGATAGAAGCCGCCGCGACGTGGAGGTAACCTCGGCAAGCTTGAATAACACCCGCATAGTTGTTCCCACACCTCTCTCACTGATCACCGAGAGCTGACCTCCAGCCTCCGTAATCAATTCTCGGGCCTGAAAAGCTCCAATGCCGGACCCACCAGCCTTCTTTGTTTTGAAGGGTGAGAAGAGTTCATCGCGGATGAACTCAGCCGACATTCCCGCGCCACAATCAATGATGTCGATCACGACGTGTTCAGCACCACTCGTGACCTTTAGAGATACTGGTGCCGTGGGCGCTGCCTCGATTGCGTTGGTGAGTAAGTGCGACATTGCAGTCTCGAAGGCGTCAGGATTTATCCGGACCCACACCACTGATTTGTCATGCAGAAGTTTGATGGTCCCGCCGTGGACACGGTGGAATGCCACGAGCAAGGACTCAAGCTCAGAAATGGGATTGATTAAGGGAACCAGCGTCTCGGACGCTGGTTGATCCAGCCGTTTTAGCAACCGGTCGATTTTTTGAACCGCAGAGCGGACTGTATCTAGCATGTCTCGCTGGAATTCAGGGTTGTCTATGTGGAACTCTGCATTGCTGAGCAACAACGCAAGTTGGCTTGAAACATTCTTTATGTCATGAGCAACGAAAGCGAACCTCTTCCCATATTCATGTAGGTTTCGAGTCTGAGAAATTGCTTGGGTGGCCTGCTGCTCTGCGAGATAGGTTCCAACTTCTCGTCCGACGATCTCAAGTAGGTCGAAGACCTCCTGATCAGTGTGAAATGCCACTCTCGGAGGCCCGACGAGTACGACCCCGATGATTCCATTAGAGTGCAGCAAAGGCACAGCGAGCCACAGTGGGCCTAGGTGGACAAGGGGATCACTTTGGATGCATTCATCGCTTGCTCGCCGAAGATCGATGACGCTATGCCGTTCCAGTAGGAGGTGAAGCAATGGATGGTCGGGTAAGAGCTTCGTGCTGGCCGGCATGTTCCATGAACTCGCCCATGCAAGTGAGCCAGTCACGTCGTCCTTAAAGAAAATTGTGCCACTCGGGCTGTTCACAACATCGGCGATGGCGTGGATAGCCCGCGTGTGTAGGTCGGTGCGTTCGATGTGCCCTCGTCCAGACAACGTGCCGATACAGTTCAGCCACTGGGTCCTGTAATCGTAGCGGTCAGCAAAAAAGTGATGAATCACAACCCGGTCAAGTATTGACCTTGCAGATCTTGAACTAAGAAACAGCAATATGCCAACAAGGCCTGAGAAGACAAGGCTTAACTCGGCTATCCAGCCCCATCCCTCGTCCAAGTGCCGCAGGATTTCTCCAACAAGCGCCAACGATAGCAAGACCGACCCACTTAGCACCAAAGTTGCGCTGTGAAAGACTACCGCTCGTGAAAGTTGGACGGACTCTCTCCAACGCTGACTGCGAGAGCTAGCCAACACGAGGAGGGGTGCGACGACAATCAGGGCAATAGCCCTCGCGCTCGCGACGGAGCTAGAGGGCCGCCGGAAGAGCACAGTATCGGCAACAACTAAGATGTCGAGACAAGCTAGGCCTCCCAAGAGAACACAGGGTAGCGCAATATGCCACCGAGTATTTTCGGGGAGGTTAAGATAAAGGTTCTCGATCAAGAGTAACTCACAAACGCTAACTATGAGTCTCGTGAACATCGGTGGGGAATACAGCGTGTATGATACAGCCTCGCTATGCCAGATAGTTGAAACGGTTCCGATCGCCAGCACACTCGCCGCAATGGCCGCAAAGCCGTGAATCTGCCAAGCCTGGCCTAGTGCGGCCCGCTTGTAGAGGTATAGAACGTAACCGTACCAGGTCAGCAGACGCAGCAAATCCAAAAAGCCTGACGGGCCCTCAAACTGCGGCTGCTCCCACGCAGCGCCGCTCAACGCCCATATCGCCGTTATTCCACAGCAGACTGCGAGGACGACGTTCGGCTTCTGTTTTGCTTGTATAGCTATCGAAACGGAAAGTGTTGCGTACACGGCTGAACAGGTGCTGAAGAGAAACGGGTTCAATTTGACGGGTTCGAGATATTGACGTGTTCTACGTTCAACGCGCCCCCTCCTGAAGCAAAATAACGCGTACGGTCGAAAGCAGAATCAAAACGTCAAGCAGAAGATTTTTATTCTTGACATAATACAGGTCGAACGACAACTTAGCTCTTGCGTCTTCAACCGATGCCCCATACGGGTAGTTCACCTGCGCCCAACCAGTTAAGCCTGGTTTCACGCGGGAACGTTCCTGATAGTTCGGAATGACCTGGCTCAACTGCTCCACGAAGTGTTGACGCTCGGGCCTCGGTCCTATGAAGCTCATTTCCC
Source organism: uncultured Acetobacteraceae bacterium (assembly GCA_964657565.1). GTDB lineage: Bacteria > Pseudomonadota > Alphaproteobacteria > Acetobacterales > Acetobacteraceae > JAVVHH01. The sequence goes on along the minus strand of CAZZVQ010000008.1, from coordinate 14,019 downwards.
CGCGAAGGATGTTCAGCAACTGAGGCAGTTCATCAATACGCGTTCGCCGGATAAAGGACCCAACACGGGTGACACGGGGGTCCTTCTGTTGTGCCCACCGCGGACCCAGGATCTCGGCATCAATTTTCATGCTTCGAAACTTCAGCAGTGTGAACGGTACGTTGTTGAGCCCAACACGTTCCTGCTTGTAAAGGACCGAACCATAGCTATCAAGTCTAATCAAGACCGCAACGATAGCGATTATCGGGAGTGTAGCAATTAGCAAGCCGCAGCTAAAAATCAGATCAAATGCTCTCCCGTATATTGTGGAACCCCTCGTTTGGCTCTGCTCCCATTTTGCAGTTCCGGAGCTATCTCGGAAATTCACGATATCGACCCGGCGCAAGTGACGCTCCCAAAACTCAGATTCGGCTTGCACCCTGATCGGGCTATTCTCAAATCGCTTCAGGAGGTCAGGCGTGAACACGTCCTCAACGCCGGTGGTTAGGACCAGCGTATGGATTCCGCTGGTGGCCAAATCGATCGGCGTTGCGCCTTCAGGACCCACGACCGAAATTTCGAGGAAACCCTTTCGTCCAGCGCGTAAGGCCGCCATGACGCTCGGCGACTCGACCGGCGCGACCACAGCTACCCGGTGGACGAAAAAGTTTAGCCGCGCCGCCATCAAGAAGATCAAGCGGATGCCGAACACGCCCAAGCACCAGATCACGACGATCTTGATCGGCCGAAGGGCATCAAATCCGACCGGCCAGTAGCTACCGAGACCAACAGTTTTGCTGACCAGCCACACAGCCGGGAACGATATGAGCGCACTCAAGCATGAGCTAAGCAGAAGGCTTCGAGCCCGCTCGAACATCTGAGGACGATACAAACCGATGATGAACGCGATAAATCCAACTGTCACCGCGCACGCGAGGGCAGAATGGATCGACGCGAGATTGGGGCTCGACGACGCAGGTGTCATCAAGATGAGCGCGAGCGTAAACGTAAGGATTAGCTCCATGACACTCAGGGCGAGCATCTCGGGTGCGACATGCCGTCTCACAAGTTGTACTCTCATTCCATCGACACCGACATCAGGCCCTCTTAGCACGCTACGGTCCTCATCATACCCGAAGCTTCTAAGCGAATTGTTAACTAGAGCTGGGATAATGTCGGACCTGAGCGGGCATTAAGCTACCAGAGATTGGACGGACCGAAAATGACACGTTTTAGCCACTCTCTGTCGGTGTATGTACAGGGTATGAACACCTCCGCTACGTCTCGACGGGGAAAGGGCAATCGCCTAAGTTACAGGCGATCTAGGATGTTGCAGGCGGCCTTCTGCGCTTGTGGGAGAGAGACATGGACCAGACTTACCCATCTGAGGACGACTTGCTTGGGTGAGTTGTTGCCCATGAATGACGGATCCGCCGTGTCCCTGGACATCACATGTGTCAACGATGTCTGACAGATCGGATCATTTGATCGAACGAGCGGCTGCTTTATTGCGGGCTGCGAAGGCGGGACATGTGGTCAGCGTTGTAGGATCGCTTGGCCGGCCTGAGCTGACAAGTGATCAAGGGAGTGTGCAAGGACGGGGTGGATCGATACCTTCGCCGCATTTGACCGCGCCGCAGTTTCAGCCGTCGGCTAGGCCGTCGGCTCCGTCCGTTGCGCGGGCTGCAGCCGTAAGCGACCTCCGGTCGTCCTCCAATCAGCGTCCGGTCGGCATCGCTGCGTTAGAGCGGGCCGGCCTGATGGTGGCGCGCACGAACCGAACACGCACGACGGAGGAGTACCGCATCGTCATTGGCCGGGTCCTGCGGCTGTTACATACTAGCCAGGATGAAGGGGTGAACCTCAACTCAGAAACGTCGCCGAACGTTGTGATGGTCACGAGCGCGCGGCCCGGAGAAGGAAAGAGCTTCACATCCCTCAACCTTGGCGGCAGCATCGCTCAGAATGCCGGCGAGAGCGTGTTGGTTGTCGATGTCGACGCGAAGAAAAATTCGTTAAGTGACATGCTCGGGCTTTCTGGCCGCAAGGGGTTCTTGGACCTTGTCGCGAATCCGGACATGTCCCCGGACGATTTGATCGTACCAAGTGAAATTCCAAATCTTTCGTTTCTCCCGCTGGGATCACGCTCCGTGGTCGACGAAGGCAATGCAGGTCTCGGCCTAGAGGAACGTCTTCTTACCCCACCGATCAAGCACCTAGCCCAGCGCTTCAGACGCAGTTTAGTCTTGCTCGATGCGCCGCCCTGCCTTTCGACGAGTGATCCCAACACTCTCTGTCCTGCCGTCGGTCAGGTTGTTTTCGTCGTCGAAGCAGAGCGGACTCAGCGCAGTGAGGTTGAGGCAGCGATCGAGATGATAAAGATCTGCCCAGCAATTACACTTCTGTTAAATAAGGTGCGCATGACATCCAGTCATACATTTGGATCGTACGATTACTTTGGCTCATATACCTAGAATGACCAATATCCCCATCCGTAGGTTTGGGACGTCGTGCGGGCGAACTCTCCGGGCGCTGTCTGAAAGTGTGCCGATTGCTTGTGCCGTGATGGTTCTGAGTTTTCAGTCTGGAGAAGCCGACGCGCAACTTGCGGGGGGCAGCTTTGCCAGTAGTGGATACGCGACCGGCGGTACCTCACTACGAGACACGGTGACCTCGCTTCAGGCAGGACCTTCAGCATCGTCAGTTCGGCCATGGACATTCAGCGGCGACGTTGATCTGGAGGTTGGTGCGACCGATAGCCCGGGCGGGTATGGCAATAGGGGATGGCAGCCGGTAATCCTCGTCGCCCCCGACCTGGTTTTGAATGGCGTAACGTCCCGGCTTAGCGTCGCGCTGGCCTATAGTCCGCGGCTGGCGGTCTACCCGAGTTCTTCCGATCAGACATTGTTGTCACATACATTCAACGGTTCGGCCGACCTTATTGTGGTCCCGGATCTACTGTATTTATCCGCGCGTGGTATTAGCGATCTGAGTTCGCGTTTCGGTAACACTTCATTGTTGGCAAACTCGCTTGTGAGCCGCAGTGAGGCTGTCCAGACTACCAGCGTGAGCGTCTCGCCTTACTTGCAGAGGACGATCGGTGGATATGGGACACTAAGAATAGGCTACGCATATTCACAGACCTTCCAAGACGACGATAATAGATTTGCGTCGCCGTATTTCGCACCTACCTCCGCACAAACCGCAGGTTTTGGAGCGACCGGCAATCTGCAGACTAATACGGAGTTTGCTTCCTTCACAACAGGCGAAAACCTGGGACGTATTTCCAATTCGATATCTGCAACCGCGAGCCAGTTTTCTGGTAGCTATTTCTATACTGGAGCGTCAACGAGTTCGGTAACTGATAAGCTGTCCTATGTTGTTTACCGGTGGCTGACGGTGTTTGGGACAGTTGGCTATGAGGACTATAATTATCCTCGGAGCGGCTATAAACTAGACGAGCCGACATGGACTGTGGGTGTTACGTTAACTCCGAACCAGACAAGTTCGATAACAGTTCAGTACGGCCAAGTAGCGGGTGTGAATACGGTGCTGGTGAATGGAACATATTCGCCGACCGCGCGCACAGTTATTTTCGGAAGCTACACGGTAGATATTCAAACTGGACTCGGCGCGCGTCAAGCTTTGCTGGGAACGACAACGGTTGGGCCCGGCGGGATCTTGGTAAGCAATTTAACGGGGGCACCGACACTGGCGAACAGCTACCTTGCCAGCCAGTATCCGCTCTCGCGTGTCAAGACTGCAACCGTTGGCGGCTCACTGCTTCTTGATAGAGATACCTTCACTATATCTGTGGCGCACTCTGAGCTCGAGCAGCTCGGGGGGTCCGTCAGCATTTTAGGCGTCGGGACGCAATCCGGCACACGGACGTCCAGCATCTACGGTAGCTTGAACTGGCAACATGACCTCAGTCCTTCCACTAGTTTGAACAGTGGCGTTTCTTACGCCAGCAGTGACAACGGCGTATTCTACGGCGCCCCGGGCACGTCGCAGGATGTCGTGCAGGTCTACTCTTCTCTGAACCACGTGTTCACAGACACGGTGTCGGGGAGCCTCACTTATAGTCATTCCGAACGGTTTGGTGCTGCTTCGCGAAATCTCCCGGCGGCGTTTGGCGGCTCGGCTACGCAGAACACCCTGCTTGTCGGCGTCCGGAAGAGTTTTTGAGCCGAATTATGTATGAGAATTTCTACAGATTCTCCGGTATGCCATTCCAGCTTACCCCGGACAGCCGGTTCTTCTTCGGCAGCCGGGGTCATAGCAAGGCTATCGCGCATCTGAATTATGGCCTTGCCCAAGGCGAAGGCTTCATCATCATCACCGGAGAGGTCGGGGCTGGCAAGACGACACTTGTCGAGTGGCTTCGGTCGCAAATGAACCCTGAAGCTTACACGATCGCCCGTGTGAATACGACCCAGGTTTCGGAAGAAGATCTCTTTCGGCTTGCGATGGCCGGGTTCGGCCTGGCTGACGAAGGTTCGAACAAGGCGGCGTTGTTACAACGTTTCGAGGGCGTACTCCGGGCACATTTGATGGCGGGGCGTCGTTGTCTGCTGATCGTTGACGAGGCTCAAAATCTCTCGCTTGCCGCGCTTGAGGAGCTTCGGATGCTGTCGAACATCACAGTCGACGGGCATACTTCAATGCAGACGATTCTCCTCGGACAGCCACAGTTTCGAAGGATGCTCGCGAGCACGAATCTCGACCAGTTGCGGCAGCGGGTACTTACGTCATATCATCTTGGCCCCTTGAGCGAGGAGGAGACGCGCGCTTACATCGAGCACCGTCTCCACGCCGTGGGGTGGATCGACGATCCTCATTGGGATGATGCTGCGTTCGTTTCTGTCTTTGCGCAGACCGGAGGAATCCCGAGGCGCATCAATCGTCTCTGCTCGAGAGTGTTGCTGTATGGGGTTCTCGAGGAGGCACATCAGATCACCAGCGATGTGGTTGACAGCACGGCTGGTGAGTTGGCCCATGACCTAGAGGGTTCTCAGGCTGAATGGGCGAGCGGTGCGGACGGCGTGGGGGTGAGCCCCATCAATCAAGTTCGGGTTGTCGATCCTCAACTGACCGCGATGAGCTCTGACCTGTTAAACCGGGTAGAAGCGCTCGAGAAGCAGATGGCCCAGCGGGAGCAGGTTTTCCGAAAGCTTACGCAAATGCTCGGTGTTCAGTGACCACGGGGTCGGCCGAAGCGCTGCCATCAAACGCGATGACGGTCGACGTGGAAGATTACTTTCAGGTTCAGGCCTTTGCGGGCTGTATCTCGCGCGAGAGCTGGGACCGCCGGCCGGGGCGTGTCGAGAAAAATACGATGGCGATCTTGGAGCAGTTTGCCCGGTGGGACATCCGTGCAACCTTCTTTACGCTTGGGTGGGTGGCTGATCGTTATCCTGCGCTCGTCCGCCAAATTGCCGCTGGCGGCCACGAGGTCGCAAGCCATGGGTATGCCCATGAGCTCATCTATGAACTGACGCCTCAACAGTTTCAGGACGATGTGACGCGGGCAAAAAACGTCCTGGAGGCAATTGGGGGAGCTGAGGTCAAAGGCTATCGTGCGCCCACGTTCTCGCTGAATTCTCGAACTGAATGGGCCTTCCGCATTCTCGAGGAAACTGGCCACACCTACAGTTCAAGCACTTACCCGGTCAGGCACGACCTCTACGGAGATCCGAACGCTCCAAGGTTCTCGTACCGCCCAGACGGGGGCTCGCTGTTGGAAATACCGATGACCACTCTGAGAGTGGGTTCTCGAAACCTGCCGATCGCTGGCGGTGGCTATTTCAGGCTCTTGCCATACGGGATCTACAGAACTGCTTTACGGCGTTTCGGCAAACGCGAAGAGAAACCGGGCATCTTTTACTTCCACCCCTGGGAGATCGACGCGGATCAACCGAAGGTTCACGAGGCAAGTCGACGCTCCAAGTTTCGGCATTATCTGAACATTGCGGCAGTCCCGACGAGGCTCGACCGTTTGTTGCAAGATTTCAAGTGGGGAAGAATGGACCACGTCTTCGCGTCTGAGATTGCGACGACGTAGGGCGGTTAATCATGTCTCTTTCTATTCAGCCCCTGTCTGAGCGGTCAGTTCCAGCATGGGATAGATTCATCGAGCAACATCCCAAAGGAACCTTTTTCCATAGGGCAGGGTGGGCGACGGTTCTAACTCGAGCATTCAGGCACACCTCACTCTTCGCATACGCTGAGCGGGATGGCGAGATCACGGGTGTTCTTCCGCTGATGCACGTCAAGACTCTCCTATTTGGTAACTCGTTGATCTCCTGCCCATTTTGCGTCTACGGCGGACCACTTACGGTTGACCGTGAGAGTGAGGCAGCGCTGAACGGCTACGCGGTGCGCGCGATGGAACGGGTAGGAAGTCGCGCGATCGAGTATCGCTTCCGGGACGATCCCGGTGCTGCCGAGGACTTCGTTGGTTGGGCCAGTAAGGATGATCTGTATGTCACCTTCCGCAAGTCAATCGGCAGTGATGAGGCGGCCAATCTGAAGAGCATCCCGCGCAAACAACGGGCGATGGTGCGGAAGGGCATTGAGCGCGGTCTCACATCTAAGTCGAGCACTGACGTCGCGACGTTGCATACGATCTATGCGGAAAGTGTACGGAATCTGGGAACGCCTGTATTCGGTCGCCGCTACTTTGAAATCCTGAAAGAGGTTTTCGGCGATGCGATCGACGTCGTTACCGTCTACGATGGGGACCGCGCGGTTGCGGCGGTTCTCAACTTCTATGATCGCGGAGAGGTCTTGCCGTATTACGGTGGAGGAACGGCTCACGCTAGGTCTGTCGCTGGGAATGACTTCATGTACTGGGAGGTGTTGCGGCGTGCCGCGATCCGCGGATGCACGATGTTCGATTTCGGACGCAGCAAGGTCGGAACCGGTGCTTTCTCGTTCAAGAAGAATTGGGGATTTTTGCCGCAACCGCTCTTCCACCGCTTCAAGCTTGCACCTGGAACCAGCATACCAGACCATAATCCACTCAATCCGAAATACCGGTTGTTCATCGCCGGATGGAAGCGGTTGCCGTTACCCGTGGCAAACCGGTTGGGCCCTGTCATCGTGCGCGGCGTCGGTTGAACCGTGGCTGAACCGGCAGTGCAGGAGGCGTTTGCGACACCGGATCAGTCCCATGTCGGGTTGACGAAGTCCTGGTCCGTCATCGCGGCGCTGGCTCTTGGGATTGGAATTATCTGTGCTGTATTCATTCGAGAAATACAGGCGGCGATCGAGGTCTGGAACGCTTCGACAGCCTACAGCCACTGCTATCTCGTGCTGCCTATGGCGATCTACCTACTGTGGGAGCGGCGTGATTGGCTAGGTCTCGCCCAAGCGGAGCCGGATCTTCGCTTTACGATCGCAGCCCTGCCGTTAATGGTGGGCTGGTTGGTCGCTGAGCGGCTCGGGGTGATGGAAGCTCGGCAATTCGTGGTCGTTGCCGGCGTCGAGTTGCTCTTTCTCGCTGTCCTGGGTTGGCGAGTGTTCCGACGCATTTCTGGCCCGCTATTATATCTTTTCTTCTTGGTGCCATCCGGCGCTTTCCTGACCCCTGCGCTGCAGCAGTTTACTGCGGCGTTCAGTATTACTGGCTTAGATATACTCGGTATTCCAAACTACTCAGACAAGTTCACCATCGAAACACCGGCAGGCGTCTTTTTCGTAGCAGAAGCTTGCGCTGGTTTGCGATTCCTTGTCGCAGCCGTCGCGTTTGGTGTGTTCTACTCCCTGCTTAGCTACGCCAGCGTGAAACGGCGCCTGGTCTTCATTGCGGCGTCCATCGCCGTGCCGATCATAGCAAACGGCTTTCGCGCTCTGGGGATCGTCGTGCTCGGGCAGTTCCTGGGTAGCGCGAAGGCGGCGGCGGCGGATCATCTGATCTATGGGTGGATCTTCTTTTCGATCGTCATGCTGTTGCTTATCGCGGTCGGGCACGCGTTTCGAGACGACGGTCCGGCTCCGATGCAAGCAAGTCAATCAATTCCGCTGAGACCGCGTCGGGAGCCGTTTTGGTGCGTCTTATGCGTGGCCGTCGTGCTTGGTCTTGGCCCTGCGTTGGCCGGGCTTGTCGACGCGACTTCGGCAGCGCCCGTTTTGCCCGAGGTTGCCGTGGTTACGGCTCCTCCGGGGTGTGCTTCGAACAGTCGGGTTGGCGGAAGTTCCGCCAATAAGCGCCTGTTTACAGTGGTCTGCAACGGGCAGCAGTTCGATGTCAGTGTGAACGCGTTCGCACCACGGTCGACATCGAGCGCAATGATTGCCGAGCGCCGCCGCGTGACGCAGGAAGTGGGTGCCGAAAACACCGTGGTCTCGGTGCTGGATCTGGCGGCCGACGCCGGACACTGGTTTTTGGTTCAAACCACCGAACCGAATCGGGTCACTGCCTATGCAAGCTGGGTTGACGGACAGCCGGTCTCGAGCGGCTTGGCTGGACGTCTGGCCCAAGCGCGTGACAGCGTAGTCGGGAGCGATCACGCGCCTGCCCTGATCACCATCACCACTGCCGAGTCGGTGAACAGCACGCCCGATCAGCGGAAAGCGACGATCGAGCGGCTGACTGCATTGCTGCATCAGCAATCAGACCTCAACGCGCGGATGGCCGCGCTTACCCGGTTGGGGGTGTGACCGCGTCGCGCGCCCACACAAATGTAAGTTCGTGCTTATTGTGTGCGAGATGCATCAGCCGGCTGCCCGGTATCGCCGCGAACGAATCCTGGGCCGCAAAGTCGGTCTCGCCCTGAAACTTCACGGTGCAGACGATCCGCCCCGGCGCCCCCGCCGCGATCCAACGCGTCACCAGCGCATGCAACCGCGCGGGGTACGCGACGATGTCGCAGACCAGCCAATCCACTGGCCGTGGCTCCAACGCGAACGCGCTCTCCTGCAACGTCGTGACCTCGGGTAGCGCAGCAACGGCCGGGTCCAGCGGCGCCTTGTCGACCGCGGCGACATCAGCGCCCAACTGCGCCAGCGCCCAGGTCCATCCCCCCGGCGACGCCCCCAAATCGAGACAACTCTCCCCCGGCCCGGGCCACACCCCGATCCGCGTCAGCGCCTCCCATAATTTCAGGTACGCCCGGCTCGGCGGGCCCACCCGGTCCTCTTCGAACACGCACGTGCCACCCGGAAACGGACTCGTCTTCGTCGCGCTCAACAACAGCCGGTCCGGCGCAAGCAGCGTCCAGGCCCCCAGATGCGACGACGGCGCGGCCTCCGGAAACCGCAACTTGCGGGCTTTGACCGGCGGCAACCGCTCTGCGATCAGTGCCATCCGCCGGTGATACCCGGCCGCGTATGCCGCCCAATTCCGCTGCATTGCCCGCAGCGCGTCCGCCGCCGCCTTCACCGACCCGGCCGCCACCTCCTGCGGCGCGGTCCAGACCTCTAGTGCCCACGCCGACGCGAACGGCGGGTCGGGCGACAGCGCCAGCCGTCCGTGCCACGCCTCGACCGTAACCCCCGCCCGCTGCAACTCCTGCAGCAGCGGCTGTTCGAACCCGTCGGCCGCCAGATACGCGCTGCCGATCACCTGATCAGCGCGGAGGCCGCGAACGCCAGCCATCCCAGCATCAGTGCCACCCCGCCCACCGGCGCAGTCATCCCCAGGCTCGGGCCGCCGATCGTGGGCGAATACACCGCCGCGCAGAACAGCGTCAGCCCCAGCGCGAACAGGCCGCCCGCCACATGCGTCAACCGCCCGCCCTGCGCGCCCCAGAACCCGACCGCGACGATCGCCAGCGCGTGCCAGCCCAACATCTGTGCTGCGCTCGCCCGCGCCCGCATCACCCCAGGATCCGCACTACCATGCGCCGACCCGGCCGCCGCGACGACCGCGAGCAATCCGACGACAGCCCCGAGCGCCACCCATCCACGATAAGACTGCATCACCCCTCCAAATCTCAGCCCAGGCGTGTACATTGGTTTCATGCCGCGCGGCGACCTGTTTCCTGAGATCGGACCCTACGAGACCGGCTACATGCCCCTCGGCGGTGGCCACGTCATGTACTGGGAGCAGGTCGGCGCCGCGCGCGGCTCCCCCGTCCTCTTTCTCCACGGCGGACCCGGCGCTGGCGCCGGGGCCGTCCATCGGCGGTTCTTCGACCCGCATTATTGGCGAGTCGTGATTTTCGACCAACGTGGTGCCGGCCGCTCGCGCCCGCTCGGCAGCCTGGTCAACAACACCACCCAAGACCTCGTCGCCGACATCGAGACCCTCCGCCGCCATCTCGGCATCGACCGCTGGCTGCTGTTCGGCGGCTCCTGGGGCAGCACCCTCGCGCTCGCCTACGCCCAAGCCCACCCCGACCGCATCCGCGGCCTGGTCCTGCGCGGAGTCTTTCTCGGCCGCCCCTCTGAAGTGGATTGGTTCCTGCACGGCCTGTCCGCCGTGTTCCCCGACGCGCACGCCAGTTTCGTCGGCCACCTGAACCCGGACGAGCGCGAGGACATCCTCGGCTCCTATCTCCGGCGCCTCACCAGCGGCGATCCGGCGACCCACATGACCGCCGCCCGCGCCTGGTCCGTCTACGAGGGGTCCTGCAGCACGCTGCTCCCCAGCCCCGACACCGTGACCTCCTTCGCCCAGGACCGCAGCGCCTTGGGCCTGGCCCGCATCGAGGCGCACTATTTCGCCAACAATCTGTTCTTGCCGCCCGAGGGGCTGCTCGGCGGCATGGCGAGGATCGGCCATCTCCCGGGCGAGATCGTGCAGGGCCGCTACGACATGATCTGCCCCGCCCGCACCGCCTTCGAGCTCGCCGCAAACTGGCCCGCCGCGCGCCTGACCGTCATCCCGGACGCCGGCCATTCCGCCCTAGAACCTGGGGTGCGCCGGGCTCTCGTCTCGGCCGTGGAACGCTTCCGGACGGTGCGTTAAAGCTCCAGCCCCGCGTTCGCCCGCATCGCTTCCAGCTCCGCGATGCGATCGGTATGCTTGGCGATCCGCGTCCGGATCTCGCGCAAGCCCACATCGCTGTTGAACATGTAGTCGAGATATTCCCGGGTCGGCTGCGCCCCGCTCTCGAGCAGTTGAATCGCCTCGCGCGACGCCTCGCGCAGCTTGATCCGCTCCCAGCGGATGAAGTTGTCCACGGTCAGGGCCTGCTCGCCCCGCACCGCCTCATAGTCCGCCTCGTTCTCCGCCAATGGATCGCGCATCGCTGAAGCCCTCGGTTGCAGCGACACAACCTAGCGGCGCAACGCGTTGATCTACAAGGTCCAGCCGCCGTCGATCACCATCGTCTGCCCGGTCACGAACTGGCTCTCATTGGCGCCGAGATAAACCGCCAGCGCGGCGATCTCCTCCGGCGTCCCCAGCCGCCCCATCGCCTGCCGCGCGATGAACGCCGAGCGCGCCTGGTCCAAACCGCCCGACGCCGCCGCATTCGCCGCGATCCGGTCCTGCAGGCTGGGCGTCTCGATCGTCCCCGGACAGATCGCGTTGCACCGGATCCCGCTCTTGACGAAATCCGCCGCCACCGACTTGGTCAGCCCGATCACCGCCGCCTTGCTCGTCCCATACACGCAGCGCGCCGGCGCGCCCTTGATGCTGCTGGCGCCGCTCGACATGTTGATGATGCTGCCTGCGCCGCGCTCCACCATGCCGGGCAACGCCGCCCGGATCGTGTGCGTCATGCTGCGCACGTTCAGCAGCCAGGCGAACTCCCAGTCCGCATCGGTCGAGTCCAGGATGGTCCCCTGGTGCACGAACCCGGCGCAGTTGAACAACACGTCGATCGGCCCGGCCGCTTGCACCGCCGCCCGGATCGCCGCGCCGTCGGTCACATCCAACACCCGCGTTTCGATCCCGGCGCCAAGCTCGGCCAGCTTGGCCGCGTTCAGGTCGGTGGCGATCACCCGCGCCCCTTCCGCCGCATAGGCCAGCGCCGTCGCCCGGCCGATGCCTTGCGCCGCCGCGGTGATGAACGCGGTCTTCCCCGCCAGACGATCAGTCATCTTAATGGCTGTGCCGGCTCTCGCCGCGCTCCTCCACTATATTTAAGTACAGCGTGGCCGGTTCCAGGCACGCCCCGGTCGACATCTGCCCCACCATGCTGCGGAAGATCTCCTCCCACGGCGTCTTGTTCTCGATCTGCGGCGCCGACCACGCCTTCCGCCGCGCCGCCAACTCCGCCTCCGGGATCAGGACATTGACGCTGCGTTCGTTCAGGTCGATCCGCAGCTTGTCCCCGTTCTGCAGCAGCGCCAGCCCGCCACCGACCACCGCCTCCGGCGAGATGTTGAGGATGCTCGGGCTGCCCGAGGTGCCGGACTGGCGCCCGTCGCCCATCGTCGGCAGATCGGTGATCCCCCGCTTCAGCAACGACGCCGGCGGCTGCATGTTCACCACCTCCGCGCTGCCCGGATAGCCCACCGGCCCGCAATTGCGGATGACCAGGATGCTGTGCTCGTCGACCCCGAGCGCCGGGTCCTCGATCCGGTCGTGGTAGTCCTCCGGCCCCTCGAAGATGACCGCCTTGCCCTCGAACATGTTCGGGTGCGCCGGGTCCGCCAGGAAGCGGTTGCGGAACTGCTCGTCCACCACGCTGATCTTCATGATCCCCGCGTCGAACAGATTGCCCGACAGCACGATGAACCCGGCCCGCTCCTTCATCGGCTGCCCATAGGCCCGGATCACCTCCCGATCCACATCCACCGGCGGTGCCAACACTTCGCCGAGCGTCTGCCCGGTGCAGGTCATGGCGTCGAGTTGCAGCTTTCCCGCATCCTTCAGCTCCCGCAGCACGGCCGGCACGCCGCCGGCGCGGAAGAACCCCTCGCCCAGGAACCGCCCCGCCGGCTGCACGTCGGTCAGCAGCGGGATATCCGCCCCCAGCCGCTGCCAGTCGTCGAGCGTGTGATCCACCCCCATGTGCCGCGCGATCGCGATCATGCTGATCGGGCAGTTGCTCGAGGCGCCCAGCGCCGCCGCGGCCACCACCGCGTTCTCGAACGCCTTCTTCGTCATGATGTCCGACGGCCGCAGGTTCTCCGCCACCATCCCCACGATCCGTTTGCCGGTCTCGTAGGCCATCCAGCCGCGTTCCTTGTGCGGCCCCGGGATCGCCGCGCAGCCCGGCAGCGACATCCCCAACGCCTCGGCCAAGCTGTTCATGCTCAGCGCCGTGCCCATCGTGTTGCAATGCCCGACCGACGACGCCGACGCCGCCACCATGTCCAGGAACTTCTCGTAGTCGATCTTCTCCTCGGCCAGCAGCTTGCGCGCTTCCCAGACGATGGTGCCGGAGCCAGCGAGCCGCCCCTTGAACCACCCGTCCAGCATCGGACCCCCGGAGAGGAGAATCGAGGGTATGTTGACGGTCGCCGCCCCCATCAGCACTGCCGGCACGGTCTTGTCGCACCCGGCCGTCAGCACCACGCCGTCGAGCGGATAGCCGTGCAGCACCTCGACCAGGCTCAGATACGCCAGGTTCCGGTCGAGCCCGGCGGTGGGCCGCTTCCCCGTCTCCTGGATCGGATGGATCGGGAACTCGAGCGGGATCCCCCCCGCATCCCGGATCCCATCCCGCACCCGCTCCGCCAGGATCACGTGATGCCGGTTGCACGGCGACAGGTCCGACCCGGTCTGCGCGATCCCGATGATCGGCTTGCCCGAGCGCAGTTCGCCCGGGGTCAGCCCCCAGTTCATGTATCGCTCGAGGTAGAGCGCGGTCATCCCTGGATTCGTGCGGTCATCGAACCAGCGACGACTGCGCAGACGGTTCGTGGGCGTGTGGTCAGGCATCGAGCGTCCCAGAATTTTTAGTTGAGGTGACCCTGAGCGGGCCGGCCAGGAGTGTCAACGCGGCGCTCAGTAGGAGTCCGGTGCGATCACGTTCTGCGGCCGGTTGCTGAACAGCGCCGCGCGCATCGTCTCGGCCGATTTGATGCGGATGTCCTGGTGCGCCTCGGGCGTCAGGAAGGCCGAGTGCGGCGTAATGATCACGCGGCCGATCGTCCAGTCCGCGTGCTCGCGGTAGGCTCGCAGCAGCGTCGGGATCG
>CAZZVQ010000007.1:21908-84750 GCA_964657565.1 uncultured Acetobacteraceae bacterium | reverse complement strand
CCGCGCCTTGGCCGCGCTCTCGGCCGCCAGCACCTCGCGCCGGGCTTCCGCCTCCGCCGCCGCCACCCGCGCCGCCGCCTGCCCGCGCGCCTGCGCCTCCTGCTGCTCGGCCTGCACCCGGATCGCCTTCAACTGCGCCTCCGCCTGCACCGCCTGGTTCTGCGCGTTCACCGCCGCGGCCACGCTCTCCTCGAACGCGCGGTCGTAGACGATCTTCGGGATCTGCACGCTATCCAGCGTCACCCCGAACATCTGGTGGATCATCGGCGCCGCCTCGGTCCGCACCTCGTTGGCGATCTGCTCCTTCTTGGCGTTGATATCGATCGTCGTGTACCGCCCCAGCACCCGCAGCGTCCGGTCCTGGATCACCGGCACGAAGTTCTCCGCGATCCCCTCCGTGCCCATGCCGCCCACCTTGAACATCGCCGTATTGGCGTCCTCCCGGCCGATGTGCCACGTCACGTTCATATCCTCGAACGTCACCCGCTGATTGTTCGCCGTCTTGCCCGTCACATCGTGGATGACGAGGTTCCGCGCCGAGATCTGCACCTTGTAGGCGTGCTCGAACAGCGGCACCTTGAAGTGCATCCCGGCCCCCAACGGTCCCCGCACCAACCCGCCATTCAGCGTGACCGACGCCACCTCGTTCTCGTTCACCTGGAACGGGATGCCGCCCAGCGCCGCCAACCCGGCCAATGCAACCCCGGCCAACAGTAAAGAATGCCGCGGCCGCGCGCCCTCGCCGAAGAGACCCGACGCGGGAATGAGAATTCCGACCATGATCGTTCGATTAGACTCCGCCGGAGTTCCCGCCGCGTGATGCGGCGTCGCCTCCGGTGGAACCGCATTCTACGAGCATCCAGTTCACCTCCGTCATGATGTCGGCACGCGGGTGATCCGCGCCGATGGCATGCGCCTTGCCCCTGCCGGCCCGCATCCACATTTGCACGCCATCATGGCGCACCCCCTCGCACTCGGCCTCGACACCTTCGGCGACGTCACCGCCTCGGCCACCGGCCGCACGCCCACCCCGCAAGTCATCCGCGACGTCGTCGCGGAAGGCGTCCTGGCCGACCGCCTCGGCCTCGACTTCTTCGGCGTCGGCGAACACCACCGGGCCGATTTCGCCGTCTCCTCGCCCGAGATGGTGCTGTCCGCCATCGCGGCGCGCACCGAGCGCATCCGCCTCGGCTCCGCCGTCACCGTGCTCAGCTCCGACGAGCCCGTCCGCGTCTTCCAGCGCTTCGCCACCCTCGACGCCGTCTCCGGTGGTCGCGCCGAGATCATCGTCGGCCGCGGCTCCTTTACCGAGAGCTTCCCGCTGTTCGGCCTCCCGCTCGACCAATACGAGGCCTTGTTCGAGGAGAAGCTCGACCTGTTCCACAAGCTGATCACCGAAGAGCGCGTGACCTGGCAGGGCAATCTCCGCGCCCCTTTGCTCGACACCGTGGTCTATCCCCGCACCGAGCGCCCGCTGACCACCTGGGTCGGCGTCGGCGGCAGCCCGCGCTCCATCGTCCGCGCCGCCCATTACGGCCTACCCGTCATGCTCGCGATCATCGGCGGCGACCCGGCCCGCTTCCGCCCCTACGTCGACATGTTCGCCAAGGCCCTCGTCCAATTCGGCAAGCCGCCGCTCCCCATGGGCGTCCACTCCCCGGGCTTCGTCGCCGAGGCCGACCAGTCCGCCCGCGACATCTTCTGGCCCCACTACCGCGCCATGCACGCCACCATCGGCGCCGAACGCGGCTGGCCCCCACTGGCCCGCGCCGCCTACGAGCACGAGATCGAATCAGGCTCCCTCTACGTCGGCGCCCCCGACACCGTCGCACACAAGATCGCCCGCACCGCCGGCCTGCTCGGCATCGCCCGCTTCCAGCTCAAATACAGCGCCGGCACCCTCCCCCACGCCGACATGATGCGCGGCATCGAGCTTTACGCGACCGAAGTCGCCCCCCGCGTCCGCGCCCTCCTCGCCACCCCCGACCAGGCTGCCGCCGACTAGCCCCATAGCTAAGTCACGAATCTAGGCTGGATTTACGACGCTGACGATCCCGCCAGTGCTGCTGCTCACCCGTCCAGCATCCGGTCCGGACTGGCTGAGCAACCAAGCCCGAAATATCAGCAAGGACGTCAGCCGGCCATTGGCGGTGGGGTAGATCAACCAGTAGTTGCAGCGGCTCGATACGCGATGGGCAAAAGGCTCG
Source organism: uncultured Acetobacteraceae bacterium (assembly GCA_964657565.1). Classification (GTDB taxonomy): domain Bacteria; phylum Pseudomonadota; class Alphaproteobacteria; order Acetobacterales; family Acetobacteraceae; genus JAVVHH01. The sequence goes on along the minus strand of CAZZVQ010000007.1, from coordinate 82,543 downwards.
ACCAGCCGCCCCGTCGCCAGCTCCTGCTCCACCATGAAACGCGGCAGTAAGGCCAGGCCGAGGCCAGACAGGGTCGCCTCGATCATCAGCTGCATCTGCTCGAAAGCCGGGCCCTGTTGCAGGTGCGCGCTCCGCAATCCCAGCTCACCCAGCCATTCCTGCCAGGCCGAAGGTCGATCCATATGATGCAGCAGGCGATACCGGGGCAGGGCTTCGATCACGGGCACCGCCGCAGGGTGAGCCTGGGAGGGGCAACAGACGGCCACCTGCTCCTCGGCCATCAGCCAGTCGGCTTGCATGCCCCCAGGCGGCTCGGCACCGAAGTATATGGCGGCATCGAAGAGGTACTCGTCGAAATCCACCTGGTCCGTCCGTGTATAGAACTTGATGGAGATGTCCGGGTGCTGTGCTTCGAACGCCGGATAACGCGGCATCAGCCAGCGGGCGCCAAAGCCCGGCAGCGTGGCGATGCTGAACTGCCCGGCATGGCCGCGCGCCTGGCGCCCGGCGCGCAGGCCCGCCTGTTCGATGGTGTGCAGCGCCGCCCTGATCTCCTCCAGGTAGGCGGCGCCCGCCCGCTCGAGCACCAAGCCGCCGGGTTGGCGGTTGAACAGGGGAATGCCGAGTTCGGCCTCCAGGATGCGTACCTGCCGGCTGATCGCTCCCGCCGTCAGGCAGCATTCATGTGCCGCTTCGGTGAAGCTCAGCAGGCGCGCGGATGCTTCGAAGGCCTGCAAGGCCATGATCGAAGGGAGCTTGCTGCGCATCGAATTCGGTCCACGCGATGAAAACTGCTGACCGCCTCAGTTAACATCGCTTGCGCCGCCGCGAACAAGCCTCTTCGGTGGCGAGGATACACGTCGAGCCAAGGAGCGGACGCGCGATGAACCTCAAGATTCGGCGGCGGACCGCCTCGTTGGGCCTTGTTGCGGCCGCCGCGGTGGGACTGACGACGACAGCGAGTCGGGCTCAGACGCAGGACCGCATCCTCCGGGTCGCACCGAGCGCGGATCTGACCGTGCTGGACCCGATGTATTCGGCGGTGATCATTACCAGGCTGTACAGCCTGATGGTCTATGAGACCTTGTTCTCCTGGGATGCCAAGCTCCAGCCGCGGCCCCAGATGGTGGACCATTGGACCGTTGCGCCGGATCAGCTGAGCTGGACCTTCACCCTTCGGCCCGGCCTGCGGTTCCATGACGGTGCGCCCGTCACCAGCACGGATGTCGCGGCTTCGCTGAAGCGCTGGATGATGCGGGATGTGCTGGGACAGAAGCTGTCGACCTATGTCGCCGGCATCGATCCTGTCGATGCATCGACCTTCAAGATCCGCCTGGCCAAGCCGGCGGCCTTCCTGCCGTGGGCGCTCGGCTCCGCGGTTGGCCAAATTCCAGCCATCATGCGGGCGTCCGACCTGACGGGCGACCCCACTAAGCCGGTCAGCACGGCCATCGGCAGCGGTCCGTTCCGCTTCGACCATGCCGCCCGCGTCGCCGGCTCGCGGGTCGTCTTTCAGCGCAACACGGACTATCAGCCGCGCGCCGAGCCACCGGACGGCCTGGCCGGCGGCCGGGTCGTCAAGGTGGATAGCGTCGAATGGCACGTGATGCCGGACGCCAACACCGCCATCGCCGCCTTGCAGACCGGTGAGGTCGATGTGGTGGAGGCGCCGCTGCTGGATCTGCTTCCAACCCTGAAGGCAAACCGGGCCGTCACCGTACGCAAGATCAACCAGTTGAACAATCAAGGCATTCTGCGCCCGAACGCGCTGCTGCCGCCGTTCAACGACCCCCGCGCCCGGCAGGCCCTCGCGCTTCTCGCAGACCAGAACGACTACATGGCCGCGGTGGTGGAAGATCCCGCACGCGCGCATCGATGCGGTAGCTACTACATCTGTGGTGGCCCCTACGGTCAGGTTCAGGCGCCCCTTGCCCAACCGGACACCGCGCGCGCCAAGGCCCTGCTGGCCGAGGCAGGCTATCGGGGCGAGCCCTTGACGGTCGTGGCAACGAAGGAGCTCGCGCCCATCGGACAGATGAGCGAGGTGATGATCGATGGGCTGCGCCGGGCCGGAGTGACTCTGGACGTGGTCTGGACCGACTGGGGAACGATGGTGGGCCGGCAGCAGCAAAAGGGGCCGCCCGCCACCGGCGGCTGGAATTTGCAGGTTACCTATTCGTCCGGCATCACCGCGAGCAACCCGATGACCAATGTCGGCACCAACATGGTCTGCGACGGCAGCAACTGGATGGGCTGGCCCTGCGACGAGCAGACCGAGGCGCTGCGCCAGGCCTTCGTCGATGCGCCGGACGAAGCGGCGAAGCTGATCGTCGCGCAGAAATTGCAGACGCGGCTGGAGGAGGTGCGCCCCTACATCCCGCTCGGCGAGTTCGACGCCCCCATCGCCTATCGCAGCACCCTGCGCGGCGTGCTCGATTCGCCCGTGATCGCGTACTGGAACATCGAGAAGTCCTAATATGCTTCCGGTCACCGGCTACGTCGATCGCTGGAGCGTCCGGTCTGGCGAGATCATCAACTTCATGATCAGCAGCCGCGACAGCGTGCCGTATCAGGCCCGCCTGGCCCGGATCTTCTGCGGCGATCCCAACCCGAAGGGTCCCGGCTACCGTGAGGTCGGGGTGCCTTGCAGCATCGAGGGCAGGCATGAAGGGGAAGAGCAGCCGGTTCATCCCGGCTCCCGCGCGCTGGTGCCGCATCTCGATCTCGGCGGCAACGACACGGACGGCCTGTCCCTGGCGCTGACCCTGCGGCCCACGTTACTCTCGGCCACCGGGCCGCAGACCCTGCTGCACTGGCAAAGTGGCCAGGCCAGCCTGCGCCTTTGGATCGAAGGGAGGCGGCTCCAGGCGGAGCTGGTCTCCCCGGCCGGTTCCGTGCGGGCGGGTCTGGGTGACGCACTCGGCGATGGCTGGGCCGATGCCGCCCTGGTGCTGGATCGCGCCGAGGGTTTGCTGCGCCTGGCCTGCCGGCAGCGGCCGGCTGCCTATGCGCCGCGACCCGGCCTCGTCCTGGCGGAAGCCAAGGCCAGCATCCCCGCGCTTGGCTCCGGGCGGATGATGCTGGCGGCAAGCCTCGAGCGCAGGGCGCAGTTCAACGGCCGGCTGGAACGGCCCGCGGTGCATGACGGCGCGTGGCCGGTCGAGGCCATGCTGGATGGGCAGTCCGCACCATCTCGCCTCCCGCTCCCGCGCGCCTTATGGGACTTTTCGGACGGGATCGGCACGGACCGCATCACCGATCTTGGCCCGCATGGCTTCCATGGCTGGCTCGAGAACTTGCCGACCCGCGCCGTCACGGGGGCCGCCTGGTCCGGGCGCCACCATCGCTGGACAGAGATGCCCGCCGAGTATGCGAGCATCCATTTTCATGCGGATGACATGGGAGATATGGGCTGGTCGCCCTCGCTCTCCCTGCTGATCCCGCCGGACTGGCCGAGCGGCCTGTACGCTCTGCATCTCGAGACCCCGGACGGGCGCGACAACATCCCCTTCGTGGTGCGCGCCGCCGAGGCCGGCGCGCAGGCGCCCATCGCGCTGTTGCTGCCAACCCTGACCTACCAGGTCTATGGCCAGTATCCACGCCAGGCGGTGACCGCGGCCGCCGGACCCCGGGCCGTGGCGTGGGGTGCCCTGACCGAAACCGCCGACCGCCATCCCGAATACGGCCTGTCGGCCTACAACACCCATGCGGATGGCAGCGGCGTCACCATCACCTCGTCCCGCCGGCCGATGCTGGACAAGCGGGTGAACCAGATCCACCGGCTGGACGAGACCCCGGAAGGCTCCGGGACCTATTGGCTCGCCGCCGACACCTATCTGCTGGACTGGCTCGACCGTCGCGGGATTCCCTGCGAGGTCATTACCGACCATGACCTGCAGGCCGAGGGCGTGGCGCTGCTGCGGCGCTACACCGCCGTATTGACCGGCCAACATCCGGAATACCACACCGAGGAAACACGCGGCGCCATCGCGGGCTTCATCGAGGGCGGCGGCCGGTTCCTCTATCTGGGCGGCAATGGATTCTATTGGAAGATCGTTCCCTTCCAGGGCGAAAGCTGGGCGGTGGAACTGCGCCGGGCCGAAGGCGGCATTCGGACCTGGGCGGCCGACGCCGGGGAAGGCTACCACGCCTTCGATGGCAGCTATGGCGGGTTGTGGCGTCGGCTCGGCAAACCGCCCCAAGCGCTGGTCGGCGTCGGCTTCACGTCTCAGGGCGACTACCGGGCCGAGCCGTATCGCTTTACCGACGCCATCGAAAACCCCCGCCTGGCCTTCATGCGGCATGGGCTCGAGGAAGCCGTGCCCGGCGCCAGCTTCGGCGAGCGCGGCCTGATGGGTGGCGGTGCCGCTGGCCATGAGATCGACCGCGCCGACCAGGGCCTCGGCACCCCGGCCCATGCGCTGGTGGTCGCGGTCGGCCTGCCGCAGCATCCGAGCTTCGAGCCCGCCAACGAAGATCGCCTGACCCAGGAATGGCCCGGTCCGCGCGAGCAGATCATCCGCTCCGACATCAGCTTCTTCGAGACGGCGGCAGGCGGCGCGGTTTTCTCCGTCGGCTCGATGTCCTTCATCGGCGCCCTGCCGATCGATGGCTACCGCACCCTGCTGGCGCGGCTGATGGAGAACGTCCTCCGCCGCTTCGCCGACCCGGCCCCCTTCGAGTGGCCGGAAACCAGATCCTCTCTTCCGGATGAAAGACGCCCCGTATGATCCTGCGACGCCAACTCCTCGCCGCGGGCGCGGCTGCAGCTCCGCTTCCTCTGGCCGCGCCCGCGGTCCGCGCGGCTCCGGCCCGCGTGCTCCGCTTCATCCCTCAGGTCGACTGGGCGAGCATGACCCCGCGTCGCTCCAATCGCGGCAGCGTGGACCAGGGCGGCTGGAGCGTCTTCTTCACTGCGGTGGTCGGCAGCGACCTGTTGAACCCCGGCGGCCATTTCACCCCGCGCGCCCAGGGTGCCGGGGGTTACTACCCGCTCGGCCACTACGAGCAGCCGACCGCGCATAAGGCCAACCTGACCGGCTTGCTGGACGGCTTCGCCACCTTCTGGAACATCCGCCGTGTTTGACATCAGGTCCCTGTCTGCCTTGGGCATGGCAGAGCGTTTCGCCGCCGGCACCCTTTCGCCCGTCACGATGCTGGAAGCGGCCCTAGAACGGCTCGCCGAGGTGCAGCCGAAGCTGAACGCGACGGTGTTGCTGGATGGGGACACCGGGCGGCGGATGGCCGAAGACTCCGCCAGACGCTGGCGGGACGGCCGGCCGCTCGGCCCGCTGGATGGGGTTCCGGTCGCGGTCAAGGACACCCACAGCGTCGCCGGCTGGCCGACCCGATCCGGCGCCAAGCCGACCTCCGCGGCACCGGCGCTGGAGGATACGCCGGGGATCGCCCGGCTGCGCGAGGGGGGCGCGGTGTTCTTCTGCAAGACCGCCACGCCCGAATATGGCTGGAAGGGCATCACCCACGGGCCGCTGACCGGGATCACCCGCAATCCCTGGAACCCGGAGCGGACCACGGGCGGCTCCAGCGGCGGCTCGGCAGCGCTTGTGGCGGCCGGTGTGGTCGCGCTGGCCACGGGGGGCGATGGCGGCGGCTCCATCCGCATCCCGGCGGGCTTTTGCGGCGTCTACGGGTTGAAGCCGACCTACGGGCTGGTGCCGAGCGTGCCACACTCGCTCGGATGGCTGGGCGTCTATGGCGGGCTGTCGCGCAGCGTCGCCGACAGCGCCGCCTTCTTGCGGCTGTCCGCGGCCGCGGACTGGCGAGACGCGTTCGCCGTCCCCGTGCGTGACACGGACTATCTCGCTGTGCTGAACGAAGGCGTGGCGGGGCTGCGCATCGCCTATTCACCAGACCTCGGCTGGCCCGTGGTGCACCCGGAGGTGGCCGCCGCGGTGGAACACGGCGTCGACGTGCTGGGCCGCGCCGGCGCCGTCGTCACCCGGGTCGCGATGGATGCCACGCCCCTGCGGGATGCGATGGACGTGATCTGGCGCGCTGGTTTCGCCGGCGCGCTGAGCCATCTGACCGGACCGGAGCTACGGAGCTTGGAGCCGGACCTGCAGGACCTCTTGAGTTCGGCGCAGGGCCTGACGGCGACGCGGCTGCAGGCGGCACAGGACGCCGCCCGGACACATTGCCAGGCCATGCAGCGCTTCCATCAGGACTACGACCTGCTGGTCACGCCAACCCTGCCGATTCCGGCCTTTCAGGCCGGGTTGAATACGCCGGACCCGCAACGCTTCCCTCGCTGGTACGATTGGACGCCGTTCAGCTGGCCCTTCAACCTCAGCCGCCAGCCCGCAGCCTCCATCCCGTGCGGCCTGGCGCAAGGCCTGCCGGTCGGCCTGCAGATCGTCGGGCCGCCGTTCCGCGAGGATCTGGTGCTGCGCGCGAGCCGAAGCGTCGAGAAGTCCATCGATATCGGCAGGCCTGTCCTGGGGTGATGCGACGGCCCGGGTTGCGGGTCGCGCCCGGGAAACGCTCGCCCCTATAGGGTAACCCGTCCCCGCGCGCGTGACGGCCAGACGGGCGGGCACTTGCCAGTCTGCATATGATCAGTATATCGAAGCTCGAGACGGAGCTTCGCGCCAGCATCCTGTCCAACCAAATCAGCGCAAACGAGGGAGGGCAAGTTGGCACAACCGGCTGGCTTTGGCCTGGCGGCCAGGCTCGAACACGGCCTGGGCCGGGCCGTGGAGGCGCTGGCCGGCAGTATCGTCGTCATCGAAACGATCGTCTTGCTTGCGGGCGTGGTGTCGCGCTTCGTGTTCGATCAGCCGCTGACATGGTCGGACGAACTGGCCTCCAACTTGTTCCTGTGGCTCGCCATGCTTGGCGCCGTCCTGGCGTATGCCCGGCTGGAGCACATGCGCATGGGCGCGCTGGTCGATGGGTCTGCCCGGCTGAAGCCATTCGCGGATGCGCTCGGCCTGGCCGCAAGCCTGACGTTCCTCGCCCTGATGGCCCGGCCGGCCATGGACTACGCACTCGGCGAATTCGATATCACGACGCCTGCGCTCGGCGTTTCCAATCTGTGGCGTGTGGCCGCACTTCCGGCCGGCATCGGCCTGATGCTGGCGTTCGGGCTGCTGCGCAGCGCTCGCATGGCCCGGCCCGGCGAGCTTGCCCTGGCGTTCGCGGCCGTCGCGGTGGTGGCGGCCGCGCTGTATTCTGCCCGACCGCTGCTTGCGGCCATGGGCAACTACAAGCTGATCGTGTTCTTCGTCTTATTGGTGGGATCGGCCGTGCTGTCCGGGATCCCGATCGCCTTTGCCTTCGGTCTCGGCACCTTCTCCTACCTTGCGCTGACGACCCGAACTCCCCTGACCGTCGTGGTGAGCCGCATGGAGGAGGGCATGTCGCACCTCATCCTCCTGGCCGTCCCGCTGTTCATCTTCCTCGGCCTGCTGCTCGACATCGCTGGGATGGGCCGCCGCATCGTCGAATTCCTGGGCAGCCTGCTCGGACATGTGCGCGGCGGCCTGCAATACGTGCTGGTGGCGGGCATGTACCTGGTGTCCGGCATTTCCGGCGCCAAGGCCGCCGACATGGCCGCGATCGCGCCGGTGCTGTTCCCGGAGATGCGGCGGCGCGGCGCCAAGGAGGGCGAACTCGTCGCACTGCTCTCCGCCACAGGGGCGCAGACCGAGACCATCCCGCCCAGCCTGGTGTTGATCACTATTGGGTCCGTCACCGGCGTGTCGATCTCGGCGCTGTTCGTCGGCGGCCTGCTGCCGAGCCTGGTCCTGGCGGCCGTGCTGTGCGCCGTGGTCCGCTGGCGGTTCCGTGGGGAAAGCCTGGCCGGGGTGACGCGAGCGGGCTTCGGGCAGATCGGCACATCGTTGATCGTGGCGCTGCCGGCGCTGCTGCTGCCGTTCCTGATCCGCGCCGCGGTCGTGGAAGGGATCGCAACGGCGACGGAGGTCTCGACCATCGGCATCGCCTATGTGCTGATCTACGCGGTGGTCGCCTACGCCGCCTTCCGCGAGCCCATCGAATGGCGGCGGCTTTGGCCGGCCCTGGTGGACACGGCTTGCCTGTCGGGCGCGGTGTTGTTGATCATCGGCACCGCCACGTCGATGGCCTGGGCGCTGACCCAGTCCGGTTTTTCACGCCAACTCGCCGCGGCGATGACCGGCCTGCCCGGGGGCGGCGTCACCTTCATGGCCGCCTCCATCGTTCTGTTCGTGGTGCTGGGCTCGGTGCTCGAGGGGATCCCCGCGATCGTCCTATTCGGGCCGCTGCTGTTTCCGATCGCCAAGCTCGTGGGTATCCACGAAGTGCACTACGCGATCGTGGTCATTCTCGCCATGGGCATCGGCCTGTTCACGCCGCCCTTCGGCGTCGGCTATTACGCCGCTTGCGCCATTAGCCGGGTCGAACCGGCGAAAGGCATTAGGCCGATCGTCCCCTACATGCTGGCGCTGCTGGCCGGAACGCTGCTGATCCGATGGTCGGATCTAGGCGATCAGCCGGTTGGCGTCGCCCAAGATCATAACGGAGGAGCGTGGCAAAGCCGGCCAGTCACGGCTCGGCGGAAGCCCGTCCCATTGCCGACGTAGAGGGACGAATGCGAGCGGTCGATACGCATTTCCATATCTGGAACTTGGCGCTGAACTACTATCCATGGCTGACCGACAAGGTGCAGCCACGCGTGATCGGCGAGTACGCGGCGATCCGTACGGACTACCTGGCCGCCGATTTCCTGGCCGACATCGAAGGCAGTGGCGTGGTCAAGGCCGTGCACGTGCAGGCCGAGCATGACCCGGCCGATCCGGTCCGGGAAACACGCTGGCTGCAAGGCGTGGCCGACGATCCGGCCTCCCGCGGGTTCCCGCAGGGCATCGTGGCCTATGCCGACCTCGGCGCCGATAATGCCGAGGAGATCCTGGCCGGCCACTGCGCCTTCGCCAACATGCGCGGCATCCGCCAAAGCCTGATCCAGCACAAGGTCGACCCGGCCGCCAAGGACCCGCGCGAGTCGCCGGTCTGGGCCGCGAACTTCAAGTTGATGCGGAAATACAACCTGTCCTTCGATATCCAGCTCTTCCATCCGGATATGGCGTTCGGCGCCCAACTGGTCGGCGAGCAGTCCGACGTCCAATTCATCCTTACCCACACCGGCCTACCGATGCAGACGGACGCGGTCTATCTCGACGCCTGGCGGACCGGCATGCGGCTGCTGGCGGAACGGCCGAACATCGCGGTCAAGATCTCGGGCTTCGGCTTCCTCGACCGCGCCTGGACCGCAGACAGCATCCGCCCTCTCGTCCTCGAGACGATCGATATCTTCGGGGTCGACCGCTGCATGTTCGCCAGCAACTTCCCCGTCGACAAGATGTCGCGCGACTATGCCGCCTATTGGCGCGCGTTCGACGAGATCACCCGTTCGTTCGGGACGGCGGAGCGCGAAAAGCTGTTCAGCGCCAACGCAGAACGACTCTATCGGATCTAGCGGCCCCGCCGCAGGCTCGAAACACGTCCAAGGCAGGAACTCAAGAATGCTCGACACCGAGGATACGAACGGGTCTGGGACCCTGCCAGCCGGGCCACTGGCCGGCACGACGGTGCTCGACCTCACGAGCTACCTCGCCGGCCCCTACGCCTGCACCTTGCTCGCCGACATGGGCGCCGACGTGATCAAGGTGGAATCGCCAGCCGGCGACATGATGCGGCATTATCCGTCGACGCTGCCAAACGAGAGCCGGTCGTTCCTCGGGGCGAACCGGAGCAAGCGCGCGGTCACGATCGACCTCAAGCAGCCGGAGGGGCTGTCCGTCCTCCTGCGCCTGGTCGAGTCGGCGGACGTGCTCGTGCACAACTTCCGGCCATCGGTGCCGGCTCGCCTCGGCATCGACTACGAGACGCTCGGCAAGATCAACCCAGGCCTCGTCTATTGCGGGCTGAGCGGATTCGGCGAGACCGGTCCGCTTGCGAACAACGCCGGCTTCGACCAGGTGCTGCAGTGCATGACCGGCCTGTGCGTATTCCAGGGCGGCCCAGACAACATGCCGGAGGTCGTGATGGGGTCGGTCGTCGATTACTACTCTTCGGCGCTGGTCGCCTACGGCGTGGCGGCCGCCCTGTTGCAGCGCGAGCGGGACGGCAAGGGCCAGTATGTCGACGCCTCGTTGCTGCGCAGCGCGCTCGCGATGCAGCCCGGCCGCTTCGTCTGGGCCGACAGCGAGGGTGCCGACGCCAGCCGCGACATCGTCCTCAAACCGCTGACCGGCATCCACCCGACCAAGGACGGCTACATCTATATCTCGTCGCACTCGCAACATTTCTGGTCTTCGCTGTGCGAGATGGTCGGCATGCCGGAGTTCGCCCACGACCCGCGCTACGACACGATGAAGAAGCGCATCGCGCATTCCGATATCCTGGTGCCGCGCCTGCGCGAGTGCCTGGCCACGCGCACCGCCATGGAGTGGGCGGCGCTGTTCGGCGACCGCGTGCCGAATGCGCCGGTGCAACCCATCGAGGATATGTTCGAGCATCCCCAGGTCCTCGCGCAGGACCTGGTGGCGACCTTCGACCATCCCGTGGTGGGACGCTACCGCGGATTCCAGGGGCCGGTCCGGCTGTCGCGCACGCCGGGTCCGGCGCCATTCGCCGCGCCGACATTCGGCCAGCACACCGGCCAGGTCCTCGCGGAGCACGGCTACTCCGAGGACGAGATCGCGGCGCTCGAGACGCAAGGCGCCGTGCAATTGCGCTGAGGCGCGCCCGCAACCCGTTCAGGAGCGCTGCATGCCGATCCGTACCTACTTGTTCGCTCCGGCGAACCACGCCCGCCGGGTCGAAAAATGCGTCACGGTCGGCAGCGACGCCGTGATCCTGGACCTGGAGGACGCGGTCAGCACCGCCGAGAAGCCGGACGCGCGAGGCCAGGCGGTGGCCGCCTTGCAGCGCCCCCGCACCTGCCGCGGCTACGTGCGGGTGAACGCGCTGGAGACAATTTTCTGCTACGGCGACTTAGTCGCGGTGGTGCAGCCCGGCGTGGACGGCATCGTGTTGCCGAAGGTCGAGACGGCGGCCGGACTGCTCACCGCCGATTGGGTGATTTCCCAGCTCGAGCGGGAACGGGGATTGCCGGCCGGCGGCATCGACCTGCTACCGATCATCGAGACCGCGCGAGGCGTCACCCACGCAATGGCGATCATGCAGGCCGGCAGCCGCGCGAAGCGCGTGGCGTTCGGCGCCGGCGATTACAGCCTCGACATCGGCGTGACCTGGTCGCGCGAGGAGCGGGAATGCCAGTACGCCCGCGACGTGTTGGTGACCGCCTCCCGCAGCGCCGGGCTGGAGCCGCCGGTAGATTCCGTGTTCGCGCGGCTGGATGACGAGGAGGGCCTGCTCGCCTCTGCCCGGGGCGTCGCGGCCATCGGCTTCGGGGCCAAGATGTGCATCCACCCGAAGCAGATCTCTGCGGTCAACGCGGTCTTTACCCCGGACCCGGAGGAGGTCGCCTTCGCCAGGAAGGTGCTTGCCGGTTTCGCGGCGGCCGAGGCCCGGGGGAGCGCGGCGTTCCAGATCGAGGGCAAGTTCATCGATTACCCGATCCTCCACCGGGCCAAGCGGGTGCTTGCGCTGATCGAGGAGATCGAGGGGAAGGAATCCGCACGATAAGGGGCGGAGATAAAGGGAGGCGATCAGTCCATGCAACAGCTACTGCCGATACGGCTCACCCGGCGCGCGGCACTCGGAACCGGCCTGGCGCTCGGGCTCGCGGCGCCGGTCACGCTACGCGCCCAACCCAAATATTCGCTGAAATACGCGACCAACGTCGCGTCCACCAACCCATTGAACATCCGGCTTTCGGAAGCGGCCGCCCGCATCAAGCAGGAGACCGACGGCGCGGTCGCGATCGATCTGTTCCCGGACAACCAGCTCGGCTCCGATACCGACATGCTGAGCCAGCTTCGCTCCGGCGCGTTGGAGATGATGACGCTGTCGAGCGTGATCCTTTCGACGCTCGTACCGGCCTGCGCCATCATCGGCGTGGGGTTCGCATGGCCGTCCTATGATGCGATCTGGGCCGGCATGGACGGAGATCTCGGAACCCGGCTGCGGGCCGATATCGCGAAAGCCGGACTGTTCGCCCAAACGCGGATTTGGGATTTGAGCTTCAAGGAGCTGACATCATCCAACCGCCCGATCCGCACGCCGGAGGACCTGAAAGGCTTCAAGGTGCGCGTTCCGCCCGGGGCGCTCTGGACCTCGCTGTTCCGTGCCTTCGATGCCGGCCCGACCACGGTCAACATGAACGAGACCTACACCGCACTGCAGACGAGGATCGTCGACGGGACGGAGCTGCCGCTCACCACCTTCTACTTTGCCAAGCTGTACGAAGTGCAGAAATACATCTCGTTATCGCGGCATATGTGGGATGGCTGGTGGTCGCTCGCCAACCGCCGCGGATGGGAGGAGTTACCGGACGACGTGCGGGCTGTAATCAGCAAGCATCTCGATCGATCGGCGTTGGATCATCGGGAGGACGTCGCCCGGGTCGAGGCATCGCTCGCCAAAGAATTGGCGGCCAAGGGTATGGCGGTGATCGAGATCGACCAGGCGCCGTTCCGCGCCAAGCTGCAATCGGCAGGGTTCTACGCGGATTGGAAGAAGCGCTTCGGACCAGAACTCTGGGGCTTGCTGGAGCGGTATGCCGGGCCGGTCAGCTAAAGCTCGGCCGGGCGGGTGGCCGGCGTGACGCGGTCAGGCCGCGGCGGCCGGGTTCCCAGGCCCCGTAAGGTCCCCGACACGGCCCAGTCCGTCCAGCAGCAGGCGGCTCAGTCGGGCTTGGAACAGCCCGACATGCGTTTCGGCCGCCTGGCCAGCCGCGTCGGGATCACCGCTGGAAATCGCGGCGATCAAGGCGTCGTGGCAGCCGGCGAACGTGTCTTCCCGAACCGCCCGCTCGATCGACGCCCAGAAGACCCGGTGACTCAGGGCCGCAAGCCGCTCGGAATTCTCGGCCAGCAGGGAGTTGCAGGCCATCACTGCAATCATGGTGTGAATCGCTGCGTCTGCGGCAAGCGAGCCTTCGATGTCCATCGCTTTGACGTGCGCCCGGAACGCTTCGCCGGCCTCGCGCAGTTTCGCCCGGCCGCGCGCGGTGCCGCGCGTCGCCGCCAGGCGGGCGGCCGGACATTCAAGAATCAAGCGCATTTCCACCAGCTCGGACATGTCGCTTGCGAGAATAGGGGCGACGAAGGCGGTCTGCCGTGGCCGCGCGACGACCAATTTCTCGGCTGCAAGCCGCTGGATGGCTTCGCGGATCGGGGTGCGGCCGAAACCCACCGTGTCCATCAGTTCGAGCTCGTGCAGCAACTGCCCGGGCGCCAGCTCATGCTTGACGATGCGCTGCTTCAACTGTTCGTAGGCACTGTGGCCTTTTACCTGCGCGATCGATGGAGTGCTGCTCAAGTCTGGCCCTCGGGCAATGTGCATACCCCGCTCATATCATCCTGTGTGGTGACGGCACCGTCAACTTGTTGAACGGAGGTCGCAATCGCGCGCGATCAGGGCGGCACCGGGCGGTAACAGCCCGAGATCGAGCGGGCTCGTCTCCGGGGGGGGGCGCCGGCTTCTCTGCCCAGTGAACGACGTCACCGCTCCACTCGCCCGATCACCGCCCACAGCGGATCCCCCTCCTCCGGAATGACCTCGCTCACATCGATCGCGCCAAACCCGGCCCGCTGCATATAGAGCGCCACCAGATCCTGCTGCTCCTCGCCCTCCAGCGCCTGCCAGATCGCCACCGCCTTGGTCGGAAAACACCGGTTCGAGAACGTCACCACGAACGGCGCCCCCGCCCGCAGCACCCGCCGCACCTCCGCAAACACCGTCACCGGTCGCTGCAGATACTGCACCGACACGCACAAACACGCCCCGTCGAACGAGCCGTCCGCCCACGGCAACACCGGCTCGGCATTCAAATCCCGCACCAACCGCGCCGTCAGCCGCGGATTGGCCGCCAACTCCGCCGCGTTCATCCCGTGCCCGGTCACCGCCGCATACGCCACATCCGCCGGCAAATGGCTCACCCAACTGCTCATCAAATCCAGGATCGCCCCACCCGCCGGCAACACCTCGCGATACAGCGCCGTCACCGCCGCGATCGCGCCCGCGTCGATATGCGTCACCAGCCGCGGTTCCGCATAGAACAGCGTATCCGGCGATGGATCCGCCTTGTCGAACGCCTGCTGCGGCAACTCGGGGAGGTCGGTGATTTCGCTCATCCCATACATATGAGGTGATCGCCGCAACCCACGAGCCCCCACGGACTTATCGGGACATGCCTCATCCCGTCCTCAAGCCCGGCGCCGTCGCCATCGTCACCGGCGGCGCCTCCGGCATCGGCATGGCCGCCGCCACCGCCTTCGCCCGCCTCGGCCTGCAAGTCTGCATCGCCGACCGTCCCGGACCCAGTCTCGACCAGGCGCCGCCCGGGATGATGACCCACCCCACCGACGTCCGCCGCCCCGCCGACCTGGAGGCGCTGCGAGCGGCCGTGCTCGACCGCTTCGGCCGGGTCGACGTGCTGATGAACAACGCCGCCATCCAGCCCGGCAGCGACATGTTCGGCCCCGCCGACGCCTGGTCCCGCATCATCGAGACCAATCTCTGGGGCGTCATCCACGGCTCCCAGATCTTCGCCCCCGGCATGATCGCCGCCGGGATCAAGCAGGGCCGACCGGGCCTCATCATCAACACCGGCTCCAAGCAAGGCATCACCACCCCGCCCGGCGACCCCGCCTACAACGTCGCCAAGGCCGGCGTGAAAGCCTTCACCGAAGCCCTGCAGCACACGCTGCGCACCACCGAGGGCTGTCGCGTCACCGCCCACTTGCTGATCCCCGGCTTCGTCTTTACGCCCCTCACGGCCAACGGCCGCACCGAGAAGCCGGACGCCGCCTGGACCCCCGAGCAGACCATCGACTTCATGCTCGAGCGCCTCGAGGCCGGCGATTTCTACATCCTCTGCCCCGACAACGACGTCCCGCGCGCGCTCGACGAGCGCCGCATCCTCTGGGCCGCCGGCGACATCGTCGAGAACCGCCCACCCCTGTCCCGCTGGCACCCCGACCACGCCGACGCCGCCAAGCGCTTCATGGACAACCGGTAAACAGGAGACAAGATGACCGACCCTTCCGCCAGACCCGTCGCCGCCGACGGCGCCCAACTCAAGCGCGACATCACCGAAGCCAAGAAGCGCGCTGGCAGCAAGCGCGAGGATTTCGACCCCGGCGCCGCCATGCTCGGCACCGACAACGAAGCCGGCTCCCCGCCGGACCACGAGGGCATGGCCGAAGCCCGCAACGCCCCACCCCCCAAATAGCCGGAGAGCGGGGTGGATGAGGGCGTCCCACCCCTTGTGCGCCGCAGCATCGCAGGGCCTAATTCCGGCCCCAGCTTCCGGAGACCTGCCATGCTGACCCGTCGCAGCCTGCTCGCCGCATCCGGCGCCGCCGCTCTTGCCGCGCCATCGCTCGCCCGTGCCGCCGGTACCAGCGTGATGAAATTCATCCCGCAATCCGACCTCACCGTCCTCGACCCAATCTGGACCACCGCCTACGTCACCCGCAACCACGGCCTGATGGTGTTCGACACCCTCTACGGCACCGACAACGCCTATGCCGCCCAGCCGCAGATGGTCGCCGGCCACACCGTCGAGAACGACGGCAAGGAGTGGCGCATGACGCTGCGCCCGGGTCTCAAATTCCACGACGGCACCCCGGTCCTGGCCCGCGATTGCGTCGCCAGCATCAAGCGATGGGGCAAGCGCGACACGGCGGGGCAAACCGTCCTGGCCTACACCGACGAGTTGTCCGCCGCCGACGACAAGACCATCGTGTTCAAGCTCAAGAAGCCGTTCGCCCTCCTGCCCGACATGCTCGGCAAGGTCGGCAGCAATCTCTGCGTCATGATGCCCGAGCGCCTCGCCAATATCGACGCGTTCACCCAGGTGACCGAGATGGTCGGCAGCGGCCCGTTCCGCTTCGTGGCCAACGAGCGCATGGTCGGCAGCCTCATCGTCTACGAGAAATTCGCCGACTACGTGCCCCGCGAGGGCGGCACGCCGCAATGGTCGTCCGGCCCCAAGCGGGTCTCGCTCGACCGGGTCGAATGGCACCCGATGCCCGACACCGCCACCGCGGCGGCGGCCATGCAGAGCAAGGAGATGGATTGGTGGGAGATCGTCCCCGCCGACATGATGCCGCTGCTCAAGAACATGAAATCGCAGATCGCCGACCCGACCGGCTATATCGGCACGCTGCGGATGAACCAGCTCGTCCCGCCGTTCGACAACCCGGCCATCCGCCGCGTCCTGCTCCAGGTGGTCGATCAGAACGACTACATGATCGCCGTCACCGGCGAGGACCCGAAACTGCGCCACACGCCCGCCGGCTATTTCTGCCCGGGCCTGCCGATGGCCAGCGACGCCGGGCTCGACGCCTTCACCAAGAAGCGGGATTACGCCGGCGCCAAGCGGGCGCTGGCCGACGCCGGCTACAAGGGCGAGAAGGTGGTGCTGATGGGCGCGTCGGACCTCGCCAACCTCAAGGCGCTGGGGGACGTCTCGGCCGACATGCTCGCGCGCGCCGGGTTCAACGTGGATTACCAGGTGCTCGACTGGGGCACCGTCGTCCAGCGCCGCGCCCGCAAGGAGCCGATCGCCCAGGGCGGCTGGAACGTCATGGGCACGTTCTGGTCCGGCCTCGACCAGGCCAACCCGCTCGGCAACTCGTTCCTCCGCGCGACCGGCGAGGCCGGCATGTTCGGCTGGCCCAAGAGCGAGAAGATCGAGGCGCTGCGCCAACAATGGCTCGATGCGCCGAGCGTCGAGGCGCAGAAGGCGGTCGCCGTCCAGCTGCAGGAGCAGGCGCTGATCGACCTCCCTTACGTGCCGTTGGGCCAGTATTTCGTCTCGACTGCGTATCAGAACAACATCGGCGGCGTGCTCGACGGGCCGCCGCTGTTCTGGAACGTGACCAAGAGCTGATCAGAAGACGGCGTGCTCGCCGCGGTCGACGGTTACCGTCCCGGCGACCAGGCGGGCATAGAAGTCGAACAGCGTCTCCTGCCCAAAGGACGGCGTCGCCTCCGCCGAATACCGCCCCGACCGCGCATCCCACGCCAACATCGACTCCGTCGCGTAATACCGCCCGATCCGCGCCAGTTCCGCCTTCTCCCGCAGCCCAACCGCCCCCAGCACGCCCACGATCGCGTCCAGCAGCCGCACCGGCACCGAGCGGAACCGTGGTGTCTGTCCCAGCAGCGCGAACAGCCGTTCGCCTTGCTCGCGCGGCGTGATCGCCGGTCCCGGCCCCCCGATCGGCAGCACCCGGTTCCAGCACGCGGCATCGTCGAGGCAGCCGACCAGATACCGCGCCAGATCGTCGTCGCTGATCGGCTTGCACGACGTCTGCCGCCCATCGCCGAACAGCAGGAACGGCTTGCCCCGCCGCAGCCGCCCCAACTGCCCCGACAGCGATTTGAAATACGCCGTCGGCCGCACGATCGAGTACCGCATCCCCGACCCGGCCAGCGCCGCCTCGAACGCCAACTTCGCGTGCTGGAACGCCAGCACCGGCTTCTGCACGCAAATGGCCGAGAGCAGGACGAAGTGCCCGACCCCCGCCTGCCCCGCCGCCGCCAGCACCGCGCGATTGGCGCCATGGTCGATGGCCCACGCATCCGCCGGCGCGCCCGTGCGCGACGCCAGGCAGGAGAGCACGGCGTCGAACCGCTCGCCCCGGAACCCATCGGCGGCCACTGACTCCGCCCGGGTCACATCCCCGGCCCGGAACGCCGCCCCCGCCGGCCCGCGTCGCCCGAAGCACACCGCCTCGTGCCCGGTGGCCGCCAAGGCCCGCATTGTCGCCCGCCCGATCGTGCCGGTCCCCCCGACCACGAGGACGCGCGTCAAACCCGGCTCCCGAGTCGACCGGCGCGCCACTTCTGCTCTACATGCGCCACTCGGAGCAGGAGCGGGCGCATGGACGAAGCCACCCTACGGCGCGACATCGTCGCGCAGGCGCGGGCGATGAACGCCCTCGGCATCAACCAGGGCACCTCCGGTAACATCTCCGCCCGCTTCGGCGCCACCATGCTCATCACCCCCTCCGCAACCCCCTACGACGCGATGCAGCCGGACCAGATCGCCGCCATGCCGCTAGACGGCGACGGTGCCTGGCGCGGCCCGCTCAAGCCCTCGACCGAATGGCGCTTCCACCGCGACATCCTCCGCGCCCGCCCCGACGCATCGGCCGTCGTCCACACCCATGCCACCTACTGCACCACCCTGGCGATCCTCCGCCGCGAGATCCCCGCGGTCCACTACATGATCGCAGCGTTCGGCGGCGCCACCATCCGCTGCGCCCCCTACGCCCTCTACGGCACCGCCGAACTCGCCGCCCACGCCCTTGATGCCCTCGAGGACCGCAACGCCTGCCTGCTCGCCAACCACGGCATGATCGTCACCGGCCCCACTCTGGCCAAGGCGATGTGGCTGGCCGTCGAACTCGAAACCCTCGCCAAGCAATACTGCCTGGCGCTGCAGCTCGGCGCCCCCGTGATCCTCTCCGACGCCGAGATCGCCGCGACCATGCGCGGCTTCGCCAGCTACGGCCTGCAAGCCGATGGCTGAGTCCCACCCGTCGACCATCCAACGAGGCCAGAGCCTTACTGTGCAGCCCCCGGACTACACCTACGATGCCGACCGCCTGGCCGCCCTGGCGCGGTACGACATCCTCGACACGCCGAGCGAGCCCGGCTTCGACGACATCGTGCAACTCGCGTCGCTGATCTGCGAGGCACCGATCGCCCTGGTCAGCCTGGTCGATGGCCACCGGCAATGGTTCAAGGCCCGGCTCTGTTTCGACGTCGTCGAAACCGGCTTGGACAGCTCCATCTGCGCCCACGCCTTGATCGAGCCGGGCCTGCTCGTCATCCCCGACCTGACCCAGGACGACCGCGCCAAGAACAACCCCCTGGTGACACAACCGCCGCACATCCGGTTCTACGCCGGCGCGCCGTTTCGCGCCGCCACCGGGGAGGTGTTGGGCAGCCTCTGCATCATCGACACCAAGCCGCGTCCCGGCGGACTGACCGCGGCGCAGGCCGTCTGCCTGACCAATCTCGGCCGGCAGGTCTCGAGCCAGCTCGAATTGCGCCGCGCCCTCGCCGAGCGCGACGCCTTCGCCGCCGAGCAGCAGCAAGCGCATGCCAAGCGGAACAGCCTGGTGGAACTCGCCGAGGCCCAGCAGGAAATCCTGAACCAGGAACTCAGCCACCGCCTGAAGAACACCTTCGCCATCATCCAGGCCATCGCGACGCAAACCCTGCGCGGCGTTGCCGACCGGCAACCGGTGGAGGCCTTCGTGCAGCGCCTGCACGCGCTGTCGGCGGCCCACGACGTGCTGCTGCAAAAGCGCTGGGCGGCGGCCAAGCTCGGCGACATCGTCGCCAGCGTCATCGCCGCCATGGCCGATATCGCGCGGTTCGATCTGTCGGGACCGGACGTCGACATGGGACCGCGCGCGACGCTGTCGGTGTCGCTGCTCCTGCACGAGCTGACCACGAACGCCATCAAGTATGGCGCGCTGTCCAACGCTGCGGGTCGCGTGCGGATCAGCTGGCGACTCGAAGAGAGTGACGCCGGGCCAGCATTGGTGGTAGGGTGGACTGAAGGTGGCGGTCCGCCGGTCGCAACGCCGAGCCGCGGAGGCTTCGGCTCCAAGCTTATCCGCGTCGGTCTCGTGGGTACGGGCGGTGTCAGCCTCCGGTACGTTGCTTCAGGCTTCCAGGCCGAGTTCAGGGCACCCCTTGCCCAGGTGCAACTTTCCTAGCGGAGTTGGCGTGGCGAAGGCGAAAACAGTTATTCTCATCGTCGAAGATGAGCCTCTGCTGCGCATGGCGGCCGTCGATATGGTCGAGGACGCCGGGTTCGAGGCTGTCGAAGCGGCGGACGCGGCGGAGGCGGTCCGCATCCTCGAAGCCCGGCTGGATATCCGCATCGTCTTCACCGATATCGACATGCCAAGTGGAATGGACGGCATGAAACTCGCCGCCTGCATCCGGGATCGATGGCCGCCGATCGTGATCGTGATGACCTCCGGACACCATTTCAAGCACGACGTGACGATGCCGGAGAACAGTCTGTTTTTCTCTAAGCCCTATCAAGAGCGCGAGGTCGTCGCCGCCCTCCGCCGCTTGGCGGCCTAACGCCGGGCGGCGTCGGTTTTCGCGGCCGCTACCGGGTCGACCCACCAGGCATCCAGCACGAACCCGTCGCGGATTTTGACGTCGGGATGCCCGAACCGGCTCCACGTCGCGATCTTGAACTTCGAATCGTGCCAGTTCGGCACCATATACCAGCCCGTCAGCAGCAGCCGGTCCATCGCCCGCCCCACCGTCCCCAGCGTCGCCCGGTCCGTCGCATCGATCGCCCGCTGCACCAGCGCATCGACCGCCTTGTCGCAGATCCCGGCCAGGTTCGAGCCGCCCTGGATCTTGCCGCCCTCGCACGAGAATGCGTCGCGCAGCTCGTTGCCCGGCAGCTCGGAGCCCGGATAGATCATCGTCGTCATGTCGAAATCGTAGTCGTCCGTCAGCCGCTCGAACTGCGCGCTATCCACGCTGCGCACGCTGACGTCGATCCCGAGCCGCTGCATCCATTGCTGGTACGGCAGCGCGATCCGCTCCAGCGTCGGGTCGTTCAGCAGGATGGTGAACGCCATCTGCTTGCCCGACGCATCCACCAGCTTGCGGTCCCGGATCTTCCAGCCCGCCTGCTCCAGCAGCGTCAGCGCCCGCTTCAGCCCGTCCCGGTTGTTGCCGGACCCATCCGTCACCGCCAGCGTGAATGGCTGCGTGAACACCTCCGCCGGCACCCCGTCCTTGAACGGCTCCAGCAGCGCCCGCTCGCCCGCATCCGGCAGCCCCTTCGCCTCCTGCGCCGTATTGCCGAAATAGCTGGTCGTCCGGTCATACACGCCGAAGAACAGGTTCTTGTTCATCCATTCGAAGTCGAACACCTGCCCCAGCGCCTCGCGCACGCGCCGATCCCTAAACTGCGCCCGCCGCGTGTTGAAGAGCCAGCCCTGGATGCCGATGGGCAACTCGTGCGCGATCTCCGCCTTCGTCACCAGCCCGTTCGTCACCGCCGGGAAGTCGTATCCGGTCGCCCACTGCTTGCTGATGTTCTCCTGCCGGTAGTCGATCTGCCCCGCCTTGAACGCCTGGAACGCCACCGTGGGGTCGCGGAAATACTCGATCCGCACGGTGTCGAAATTGGCGAACCCCCGCCCGGTCGGCCGATCCCTCGCCCACCAGTTCGGGTCGCGCACATAGGTCACCGTCCGCCCCAACTCGAACGACCCGACCTTATACGGCCCCGACCCCAACGGCGGCTCCGTCAACGGCTTCGTAAAATCCCGGCTCGCCCACCACGCCTGCGACAGCACCGGCAGCCCACCGACCATCAGCGGCAGCTCCCGATTGGTGTTCGCCTTGAAATGGAACACGACCCGGCGCGCGCTCTCCGCCACCGCGTCCTGCACGTCCTGATACGCCACCCGAACCGACGGCCGCCCCTTCTCCATCAGCGTGTTGAACGTCCACACCACATCCTGCGCCGTCACCGGCGACCCATCCGAGAACCGCGCCTCCGGCCGCAGCTCGAACGCCACCCACATCCGGTCCGGCGCCAGCTCGATCGTCTCCGCCAGATGCCCATACGCCGTCGCCACCTCGTCCGCCGACGGCACCAGTAGGCTCTCCCACACATGCCCGCCCGCCGTGCCGGACGCCGTCCCGCCCACGCCGGGCTGCCAGATCGCCCCCAGCCCGATCGCCGCATTGCCTCGCAGGATATACGGATTGAACCCGTCGAAACTGCCGACCATGGCAAAGGTGATCTCGCCACCCTTCGGCGCCTGCGGGTTCACATACGGAAAATACGGGAAATCCGCCGGCAGCGACGGCGTCCCCAGGATCGTCAGCGCATGACTCCGCGTCTGCGCCCCCGCCGGCATGGCAAACAACAGGAGAGCAACGACAACACTTCGAAACATGCGCACTCCAACTCCGTCATCCCCGGACTTGATCCGGGGATCCACGTTGCAACCTGCCGCGCCTCTAACCCCGTGTCACCCGCCAGCCAACAACCCCACGATCTGCGGCATCAACCCCGGATCCCCCACCGCGATCACATCCCCCGAGCTCCCCCGCCTCAGCGGTGCCCCCGTCCAATCCCGCACCATCCCGCCAGCGCCCTCGATCACCGGCACCAGCGCCGCCCAATCCCACAGCTTCAACCCGGCCTCCACCATCGCGTCGATCCCTCCCAGCGCGATGAGCCCATACGCGTAACAATCCCCGCCCCAACTCGTCCGCTTCACCGCCTGCTTCACTCGCAAGAACCCCGGCCGTGTCGTCTCATCGAAGATATCCGGCGACGTACACCCCAACTCCGCATCCCCCAACGCCGGACAAGGCCGGCACCCCGCCTGCCCGAACGCCCCACGAAACCGCGTCGTCTCCCCCGCCACCCCGATCCACCGCTCGCCCGTGATCGGCTGATCGATCAGCCCCAGGATCGGCGTATCCCCGTCCAGCAGCGCGATCAGGCTCCCGAACACCGGCCGCCCCGTGATGAACGCCCGTGTTCCGTCGATCGGGTCCAGCACCCAGCAGAATCGCTTCTCCTCATGATCCGGCGCGAACTCCTCGCCGATGATCCCGAACGCCGGATATTGCGCCGCCAAGATCGCCCGCATCGCCTGCTCGGCCTTGCGGTCCGCGATTGTCACCGGGCTCGCATCCGACTTGTCGGCCGCCGCCACGCCGGCGCGAAAATACGGCCGGATCGCCGCCCCCGCCGCATCCAGCGCCGCCTCTGCCGTCGCGACCAGCGCGCTACGATCGATCATCCATGCCCCTTTCATGCCCGCCCTGCACCGCCAGCGCCTTGCACCCTGCGATGCCGCGTCCTAACGACCCACGCGTGACACCCATCATCGTCATCCCCTCCCGCATGGCATCCTCCCGCCTGCCCGGCAAGCCGCTCGCCGACATCGCCGGCCGCGCCATGATCCTGCACGTGCTCGACCGCGCCCTCGAGGCCGATATCGGTCCAGTGGCCGTGTCCTGCGCCGACGAGGAGATCGCCACCATCGTCCGCGCCGCCGGCGGCATCGCCGTGATGACCGACCCCACGCTCCCCTCCGGCTCCGACCGCGTTCATGCCGCCCTCTCCACCCTCGACCCCCAGGGCCGCCACGACGTCGTCGTCAACCTCCAGGGCGACCTGCCGACCATCCCGCCCGGCCACCTCCGCGCCGTCATCGCCCCGCTCGCCGACCCGGCCATCGACATCGCTACCCTCGTGGCCCCGATCGAGACCCCCGAGGAAGCCGCCTCCCCCTCCGTCGTCAAGGCCGCCTGCGCCTTCGAGCGCGGCCGCGCCGTCTCCCCCGCGCTCTACTTCTCCCGCGCCCCCATCCCCGCCGGCGACGGCCCCCGCTGGCACCATATCGGCATCTACGCCTACCGCCGCGCCGCCCTGGCCCGCTTCGTCAGCCTGCCCGAAAGCCCGCTCGAGCGCCGCGAGAGCCTCGAACAACTCCGCGCCCTCGAGGCCGGCATGCGCATCGCCTGCGCCCGGGTCGACCACGCCCCCTACGGCGTCGACACCCAAGCCGACCTCGAACGCGCCCGCATGGACCTCGCCACATGATCGCGTTCCAAGGCATCCCCGGCGCCTATTCAGACCTAGCCTGCCGCCAGGTCTTCCCCGGCATGCCCACCTTGCCCTGCCCAACCTTCGAGCGCGCCATCGAAGCCGTCCGCCACCGCGAGGCCACCCTCGGCATGCTCGCCTGCGAGAACAGCCTCGCCGGCCGCGTCCCCGACATCCACGCGCTGCTTCCCGATAGCGGCCTGTTCATCATCGGCGAACACTTCCAGCGCGTCGAACACTGCCTGCTCGCCCCCCGCGGCGCCACCATCGCCGGCATCCAGCGCATCCACTCCCACGCCGTCGCCCTCGGCCAGGTCCGCCACATCGTCGCCGAACTCGGGGCCGAGACCGTCATCGAGGGCGACACCGCCGGCGCCGCCCGCTCCGTCGCCGAGTGGAACCGCCCCGAAGACGCCGCCATCGCCTCGTCGCTGGCCGCCCAAATCTACGGCCTCGACATCCTGCGCGCCAACGTCGAGGACGCCGCCCACAACACCACCCGCTTCTACATCGCCTCCCCCGACCCGGTCATGCCGCCGCTCGGCACCCCGGGCCTGATGACCACCTTCGTCTTCCGCGTCCGCAACGTCCCTGCCGCGCTCTACAAGGCTCTCGGCGGTTTCGCCACCAACGGCGTCAACATGACCCGGCTCGAGAGCTACATGCTGAACGGCGAGTTCACCGCCACCCAATTCATGTGCGACGTCGACGGCCACCCCGACGACCCCGCCCTGGCCCGTGCCTTGGAAGAACTCAGCTTCTTCTCCCGCGAGACCCGCATCCTCGGCGTCTACCCCAAATCCGCCTTCCGCGCCGACGCCGGCGGCGATTGATCGCGATCCGGGTCACGACGTAGCCAGGTTGAGGCCGCTCGCACCGCCTCAAGCGGAGCGCCATCTTACATCCCCTTCGGGAGAGGACCGGGGTGAGGGCTCGCCTCCGAACATCGGCTGTCGACACTTTGCAGGCTCTCGCCGCCCTAGCTGTGACGCTTCAACTTTTCCCGAAAAGGATGATATTTCAGGGAAGCGTACGTCTTCCCGGAACCGTTCGTTCAACGGCTCCTCAATAGCGGGTCGATCCGGCCCTCCGGTCGACACCATTCAGTTGCACACCATCACCCCACACGAACAGCGCATTATCCCCGCCGCCCTGTCATGCTGCCAACCCAGCGTCCCGCCCCCAGCGATTGCACCGTCCCAATCCCGTTGCGATCATCCCTCGCAGCGGCCCCACACGATCACGCGCCGGTCTGCCAAGTCGGCTTCACCGCGGCACCGCCGTCCCGCCCCCCGGTCGGTAGCTGCTATGCAACTGCATATCCACGATCTCCCCCGTCTTCTTCCGCAGTACCACGCTGCACGACCCTGGGATGAACGGCAGCAGCGCGTCGGTTTCCTTTGTTCCACGAACTTCCCAGGTGTCGCCCCGATCGATGGCGACGAAGGGGCGTTGCCCTTCGGCCGCCTCCGTCCCGAACCGAGCCCGCACCACGGCCTCGGCGAAGTCGGCTGCCTTCTCGGGCGTCTCCAGGAGCAAGCCGTCCAGTTGCAGGAATACCTGCCAGTCCGAGGACGGCTGGGCGGCGGCGGGTTCAAGCATCATCAATCCCAACAGGAAACAGGCGGCGCGCACGGTCAGCGGAACGCCCTGATCGCGGCCATGACGACAGCCAGCGTGTCCGCGTTGTCCACCTCGGCCGCGCGCAGCAAGTAGGGCCTGAAGGCCTGTCCCGGCCCATCTGTGCAGAGCAGCAGGAGGTCCATCTTCGGCAGCGGCGTGCCCGGCATAAGGCCGACGGAAGGCAGCCGGTGATCCGGGCTCGTGAGGTGGCCGCCGACGAGTGCCAGCGCATAGATGTACGATTGGTTGACGGTGAACTCGGAACTCGGTCCCGTCTTGATCTCAA
The DNA here is from genome assembly GCA_964657565.1 of uncultured Acetobacteraceae bacterium. Classification (GTDB taxonomy): domain Bacteria; phylum Pseudomonadota; class Alphaproteobacteria; order Acetobacterales; family Acetobacteraceae; genus JAVVHH01. Next base: position 56,867 of record CAZZVQ010000007.1, on the reverse strand, counting down.
CGATCACCTGCGAAGTATCGCCCGCTTTCTGGCGGCCTTGCGCGATGATATCTGACCGTGCCGAGAAGCTGGTCAGAGGTGTCGATAGCTCCACTTCCATGATGGCGCCCCGCCCCCGGCCAATATCGCGAGCCACTTGGTCGCGCACGGCATTGTGGAACTCCGTTTCCGCCTGCCCGACCGGGACCACCATTCCCGGTGGCACCCGGTTGTACCCCCAGGTCGCGACGGCGTGGGGCATCGGCCAACGCGTGAACGGCAACGGTATCACCCTCAGCCCAGCGTTGCGGGGCCGCTTGCGTCATTTCGGTTCCGTCGAGGCCGGGCAGGATGTGCATGGTTCCGCCGCAAGGCATCGTCCGGCGGAGATCCTGTGTCCATCGGGCAACGTTGATCAAGGGAAGGCTCCCGCCGGAACTGCAACCACCTTCCATAGTGGCACTCGCACTGTCTCCGCAATAATCGGGTCAGCACCTGGGGCAGCCCTGGCCCGGCCTGGGCTCGCCGGAGGCGTCGTGCCCGCCCCTTGCCCCTGAGGCTTTCTCATAATCGACGTATGGCGAGAAACCTGGCCCTGATCGCAGGGCCAGGACAGCGGTATGAATTCCGCTTTGCTGAAATCTGTTCCCAAATCATCGTTCCCGAAATAACCCGATCGAGATGCGAAAACGGGAAGGATTCCGGCCTGGTGACGGCCCTTGTCTCCCCACAGCGATGACCGCTCACCACCCATCCACGACATCCAACGACAGCCGCAGCACCGCCGAGCACCCCGAACGCGGTAGTGACTTGTCAGCATCCGCCACGATGCTTCACGGCAGCCCCGTCCCCGCCTTCGCCCGCAACAACCCCACCAAGACCGCATCGCGCTGCGCCACCACCGCCGGCATATCCAGCCCCCCAAGCCGCTCCGCCACCGCCCGCGCCACCAGCGCCGAAACCTCCGGCGTCAGCTCCACCCGCCCCAGATCCCGCCACATCGCCTCCGTCGGCGGCCCCAGATGCGCCAGCATGTGCGCGAACCCCCCCGCACCCCCCGACAGATGCAGGTTCAGGAACGGCCCCAGCAGCGCCCACCGCAGCCCCGGCCCATGCGCGATCGCCGTGTCGATGTCCGCCGCATCCGCCACCCCCTCGATCAGCAGGTTGAACGCCTCCTGCCACAACGCCGCCTGCAGCCGGTTGGCCACGTGCCCCAGCATCTCCCGCTTCAGCCGGATCGGCCGCTTCCCCACCTGGCGATAGAACCCCATCGCCACCTCGATCGACGCCTCCTCCGTCAACCCGCCCCCAACCACCTCCACCAGCGGGATCAGATGCGGCGGATTGAACGGATGCCCCAGCACGACCCGCCCCGCAAACCGTAGGCCCCCCTGCACGTCGCTCACCTTCAGCGTCGACGACGAACTCGCGATCACCACCTCCGCCGGACAAACCGCATCCATCGCCGCGAACAGCGCCCGCTTGGCGTCCAGCCGCTCCGGCCCGTTCTCCTGCACGAACTCGGCGCCTTCGAGCGCCCCCTCGATCGTCTCCGCGATCCGCAGCCGCCCCGGATCGGCCCCCGCCGCGAGCCCCATCGACGCCAGCACCGGCCACTGCGCCGCCACCGTCGCCCGCAGCCGCTCCGCCCACCCCGGCGCCGGGTCGAAGGCCGAGACCTCCACCCCCTGCGCCAAGAAGTTGCTCGCCCAACTCGCCCCGATCACCCCCGTCCCAACGACGGCCACCCGGCTGATCATGCCTTGACCATCGGGCACTTGCCATCCGCCAACGGCCGGAACGCCTTATCCGCCGGGATCGTCGACAGGATCTCGTAGAAATCCCACGGCCCCTTGCTCTCCGCCGGCGTCTTGGTCCGGAACAGATAGACCGGATGCAGCTTGCGCCCGTCCTCCCGGATGCTCCCCTTGCCGAGGATCGGATCGTCCGTCGGCATCGCCTTCATCGCCGCCACCACCGCCCGCCCATCCGACGGGTCCGCGCCCCCCGCGACCGCCTTGATCAAATGCATCGTCGCCGAATACATCGACGCCTGCATGTCGTTCGGCATCGCGTTCATCAGCTTGAAATACCGCTCCGAGAACGCCCGCGTCCCCGCGTCGAAATCCCAGTAGAACGGCGTCACCCCCAGCACACCCTGCGCCACCTCCAAGCCAACACCTTTGGTGATGTTGACGTTGTAGATCGGCCCGCACACCTGCATCTGCTTGGTGATCCCGAACTCCGCCGCCTGCTTCAGCGACGTCGTCGTGTCCCCGCCCGCATTGTCCAGCGCCAGCACCTGCGCCCCCGACGATTGCGCCTGCAACAGGAACGAGCTGAAATCCGCCGTCGGGAACGGCGCCTTCACGCTCCCGGTGATCGTCCCGCCCGACGCCCGCACCGCCTCGGCCACGTTGCGGTCCAGGTCCGCCCCGAACGCGTAATCCGCCGCCAGCAGGAACCAGCTCTTGCCGCCCTTCTCCGTGATCGCCCGCCCGAGCGCCTGGCTCGACTGCCACGTGTCGTAATCCCAGTGCACGATGTTCGGCGTGCACCGCGGCCCCGTCAGGTCGGCCGTCCCGGCGCCAACCCCGATGAACACCTTGTTCCGCTCCGTCGCCAACTGCGCCACCGCCAGCGCGATCGCCGAGTTCGGCACGTCCATCACGACGTCCACCCCACCCTCGTCGAACCATTTCCGCACCACCGCCATGCCCAGATCTGGCTTGTTCTGATGGTCGGCGAACACGACATCGACCGCCCGGCTTCCCGCCATGCCATGCGCGTCTTCGACCGCCATCCGCGTGGCCGTCACCGACCCCTGGCCCTGATAGTCGGCGAACACCCCGCTCATGTCGTTCAACACGCCGAGCCGCAGCGGCCGCTCCGCGGCCCGACCCGAAAACGGCAACCCGGCCGCCGCGGCCGCCAACAGCAGGGAACGCCGATTCATGCCGAGATCCTTTGTTTCTGCTGCGCCGCGCACATCACATGCGGCGGCACTGGGTCCGCATATAGCGCCGCCACCTCGTCCGGCCGGCACCGCAACACCGCCGCCTGGTTGACCGACCCCTTATCCGTCACTTCCCCCGCATTGGCCGACAGCGGCCCCGCCAGGAAAGCCATCCGCACCACCCGCGCCGCACTCCCCGGCGCCGTCGCCGCCAGCTCGCGCAACACCGCGGTCAACGCCGACCGCACCGCCGGATCCTGCGCATCCTTGGGGTCGAACGGCAGCGCCAGCGCCGTCACCTCGTTGCGGTCATGCCCCGCGATCACCACGTCGCGCACCCACGGCGCCATCGCCGCGATCAGCCGCGCCCGCAACGGCCCCACGCTGACCCACGTGCCGGACATCAGCTTGAAATCCTCGGCGATCCGCCCGTCGAACCGCAGCCCGCGCGCCGGGTTGGCCGGATCGACCCAGGCCACCGCATCCCCCATGCAGTAATACCCCTCCGCATCGTACGCCGCGTCCGTCTTCGCTTTGTCGCGCCAATACCCCGGCGTGATGCACGGCCCCCGCACCCGCAGCTCCAGCTTGCCCTCGGTCGGCACCAGCTTCAGCTCGATCCCCGGCACCGGCAGCCCGATATCCCCCGCGCGCCCCGCCCGGCTCCCATCGGTGCACGTCCCCATCGGCGCCGTCTCCGTCGACCCCAGCCCGGTGATCATCGGCAATTCGCGGTTCGTCGCTTCGGCGGCCAGCGCGTCCAGCTCGTCCCACAACGGCTGCGACAGCGCCGCCGCCGCGTAGAACCGCACCCGCAACCGCTCATGGAACCGCTTGTTGAGCGCCGGATCCGCCCGCATCGCCCGCGCCAGCTCCTCCCACGCCTTCGGCACCGCCAGATACAGCGTCGGCGCCACTTCCCGGATCGCGTCCAGCGTCGGTCCGAACTGGCCGGGCAGCGGCCTGCCCGCATCCAGATACATCGTGCCGCCCTCGAACAGCACCATGTTGAAGTTGTGGCTCCCCCCGAACGTATGGCTCCACGGCAGCCAATCCACCATGATCGGCTTGTCATCCAGCAGATAGCCGAACCCGGCCTTGATCATCGACTGGTTGGCGCACAGCATCAGATGCGTCGTGATGACTGCCTTCGGCCCCGTCCCGGTCGACCCCGACGTGAACAGCAATTTCGCGACCGTCCCGCCACCGATCGCCTGATACGCCGCGTCCACCGCCGCGGTCGGCGCCACCGCCAGCAACGGCGCCAAATCGTCGAGCCTCTCGACCCCCTCCGGCATCGCCTCCAGCGCCCGCCGGAACCCGGCCCCCGCCGCGAACACCAGCCCCGGAGTCGTCAACGCCACGATCTGCCCCAGCTTGACCAGGTCGCTATTGCCCGCGCTATACGCCGCCGAGATCGACGCGTACAGCACCCCCACATGCTGGCACGCCAGCGCCAGCAGCGCGTGCTCGATCCCATTGCCCGACAGGATCAATACCGGCCGCTCCGCCGATAGCCCCCGGTCCAACAGCGCCTGCCCGATCGCCCGAACCTGCGGCAGCGCCGCCCCATAGCTCAGCCGCCGCCACCCGGCACCATCTTTCTCGGCCAGGAACGTCTCGTCCGGCGTCTCCGCCGCCCAATGCACCAACCGGTCCGTCACCCTCAAAGGATACGGCGGCAGCGTCCCCGTCGCCCGCACCAGCGTCACGCCGTCGGCACGCGTCTCTACCGTCACGCCGGCTGTTTCAGCCATATTTTTCCCCTGACCGTCCGTTATCCGGACGTGATATTATCCGTGTGAGACCTTAGCCGCCCGCTTGTCCAGGAATTCCGCGAGCCGCTCCTTCGCCTCCCCATCCGACGCCGCAATCGACGAGATCAAGCTCTCGGTCAGATACCCCACCGCCGGGTCCGCCCCTGCGATCGCCGGCAGCGCCTGCAGCACCGCGAAATTGGTCATCCGCGCATTGCCCGCCATCTTCTCCGCCAGCGCGAGCGCCCGCGCATCCCCCGCCCCGGCCTCGACCACATACTGCGACAGCCCCACCACCCCGCCATCCGCGGCGCCATACGTCCGCCCCGTCAACATCATGTCCATCATCCGCGCGACCCCGATCAGCCGCGGGATCCGCACCGACCCCCCGCCACCGACGAAGATCCCCCGCTGCCCCTCTGGCAGCGCATAGAACGCGCTCGGCTCCGCCACCCGTATATGCGTCGCCGCCGCCAGCTCGAGCCCGCCGCCGATCACCGCCCCTTGCAGCACCGACACCACCGGCAGGTCCCCGCTCTCGATCGCCGCGAACGCCCGGTGCCACAGCCGGCTATGGAACACCCCCGCCGACGCGTCCTGCTCCGTGATCTCGCTCAGATCCAGCCCGGCGCAGAAATGCTCTCCATCCCCGCGCAACACCGCCGCCCGCACCCCTTCCGGCGGCGTGCTGAAGAAGCGTCGCAGGCCTTCGATCATCTCGACATTGAGCGCGTTGCGCTTCCGCGGCCGCGCCAGCGACAGCACGGCCACGCTTCCTGTGATCTCGACGCGTATCGAGTCCGGTATCGACGGGTCTGCCATGCGCATTCCTTGCTTCTTACCCTTGACCTAACGGCCCGCGCGAACCCCCGTCAACACTCGCCCCATCCGGCCGCCACCTGGTTCAGCGGTCCGTCTCGCCAGCGCCGTCGGAGAGCGCCGTGCACGATGCAGGCGCGACAGCACAGTGTAAGCTGAACGCGGTATATCCGGCGCTCGGGCCGAAGGGCTGGCTGGCGTAGGACCAACCGGCCACAACGGCCCCGCCGACTTGCAACACGCAGAGGACCGACAGCGCCAGTTTCGCTCGGCCGAGCCGCCGGGGAGCAAGGCCAGGCGTGCTGTTGACAAGTCCAATGCAGGACAGCACGAGCAGCAACGGTGCAAATTCAACGCGGTATCGGAAGGCGAGATACCAGGCTGCAAGCATCAATACGGGCGCCAGCGACAGACCGCCGGCGAGCAGCAGCGCACCCGATAGTGCCCGGGCCCGAACGAGCGCAACCACGCCCAAGACGGACAGCGCACACCAGGCGGGGTCTGTCACGAGCAGGCTCGACGCGGGTTGCTCGATCGCGTCGTAGAGGCGAACCAGCCGCTGGCTCAGCGGAAGCATATGCTCCAGCTGTTCCGTCCATATCGGCAACATATAGTAGAGGGTACCGATATCGACGCGATGCCAGTCGAACAGGCCGTACTGCTCCAGCCGGGAGAGGCGATCCGGGAACTTGTCGATAAGGGTTGTCTGCGTATGCAGATTGGCAAAGACCAGAGGATTGCCCCAGCGCCCCTGGTTCACGATCCCGGCCATGGCGAGGAAACCCGCGAGTACGCTCGCCGGAGCCCAGAATGGCGGTTGCAACACAGGCCGCCACCAGTCGCCGTTCCACTCGAGGTGACGAAGCAGGAGCAGGCCGGTTGCGAGATACAGCCCTGCGCCCGTGGTGCTGCGGGTGAGCAGGCAAAGCCCGGCGCAAACTGCAAGCGCACAAAGCCTGCGCGCGCTGGCGGGCCGCTCCCGCTTGACCGCCGGGAGCGCGATAGCGACGAACACCATGGCCAACGCCCATCCCCAAAGGATAGCCTCGTGATAGATCAGCGCTCCCCTCCAGCTCAGCAGCATGGGGGCGCCGCTGAGCGCACAGAGCACGACCAGCGGCGGGGTGAGCTGTGTCTTGACCGGAACGGTGGTCGTGGCGAGCGCCGTCGTGACCGCGATGACTTGAGCCGCTATGCCGCCGATGACCGCAAACCAGCAGGAGAGCCGCTCGACATTCAGGCCCTGCCAGTTCGGCAGGAGATCACTCGGCAAAAGCGCGAGCGGGAGGCGCAGCAAGGCAGGAAACGGGCCGAAATAGGCGTAGGTTCGGCCATCATGGACAAAGGCTTCGGCGCCGATCGACGCCGGTTCGACATCCCAGCGTCCCTGCAGCATGTGGTCGAGCATGCTGTTGAATGTCAGCCCAAACTGCTCCGCCCCGAACGGGTCGAAGCTCCCGCGGGTCAGCAGCCAGGCATAGAACACACCGGCGATGACCAACACGCTGACCGCAAGCGCGTGTGCACGCCCCAGCGCGCGATCGGGCGCGACCGACGTCACGGTGAACGTTTCAGCAGGAGGGCAAGCTCGCGGACGCCTCCGCGTATCTGCGCATAGGCGGACGCAGCGACACTGGCGTCCCCATCCACCGGGTCCGCGATTTCGCCGATACCGACCAGGTCTCCGAGCAAGATCGTCGGGACTGCAAAGTTCGGGTATCGGTCAGCAAACGCCGCTTGGTTCACTCGATCGAACAGGACGATGAGCGATGCCGCGGCGGCAGTCTCTCGGTCCAGCCACGTCGAGCGGTGTGCAGCCAGGTCGATGCCTTCGGTCGTCGCCTGCACCTGGAACAGATCGGGCACCGTCCGTCCCGGTCGGGGCATCATGCCGGCGGACGTGACCGTCACGGCATCGCCGGCGATCTCGCGCAACACCGCCGCCGCATACGGGCTGCGGCAGATGTTGCCCTGGCACGCGAACAGGATGTGCGGCTTGTTCGGCGGGGCGGCGACACTCGCGACCACCGCGCGCGCGTGCCTCGACATCGCGCGCTGCCGACCGGGGGCGAGCCGGCTGACGCGCGCCACCGACCCGCGAACGATGGCGGCCAGTTCGGCCTGCGCGGGGGCCGGGTCGTCGCGCACGAAGACGTCCTGCCGTTCGGCATTGATCAGGACCCGCCGAATGCCGGCCACGCGCTGCGCGAAGGCGCCGGCTTTGTGCAAGGGCGTCGGGTGTGACTCCACGTCCGCCAGTGCGGACATCAGGTCGGGGATGAGATTCCGACCGAAAATCCCCACCTGGTAGGGCACGGGCGGTGTCTCGATGCCGTCCACCAACAGGCGGTACCAGCGATACGGGAAGTCGACCCCGAGCGCGACGGGGAGCGGCAGCGATCCCCAGGGCCGCGCATTCACCTCGAGCATGATCCATGCTCCGGCCGGGTTGCGCTTGAATTCGAACATGGCCACGCCGGTGAAGGCGATGGCAGCGGCCATCGCTGCGCAGGCCTGCACCAGATCCGGCGTCGGCGCGGCGCTGACCCGGTAGAAGCTGCTGCCGGAGCGTTCATGCACGCGCCGGTGTTCGAACGCTTGCAGCAGCCGCCCCTCGTGCGCGAGCACGGAGAGGCCGAGGCCGTCGCCGTCGAAGCAGGACTCCAGCAGCAGGCTGTCAGGCTCGGCGTCCTGCAGCAATTGGGCGAGCTGCGCCGTGTCGCTGGTCAGATGCACCCGGCCGCGCTTGGCCAAGCCCTCGATCGTGTAGGATCGCCGCGGCTTGACCACGACCGGGGCGCCCAATTCTGCCAGAACGGCGCGGGCGTTCTCGTTGGGGCGCGCCAACCGCCCCCTCGCGATCGGCACGCCGACCGCCTCGGCGAGCTCGCGCGTCTCGTGCTTGTCGAACAGCACGTCGATGGCGCGTCGGTTTGGAATCGCGAACCGCGCCAAGCCCTCGAACTCGGCCATGCGATGGTGCAGCGGCAGCAGGTTGCGTTCATCGCAGGGGATGACGAAATCGTATCCCCGCGTCGTGAGCAGCTTGCGCATGGCATCGCGCCACGCCTCGCCATTGCCCATCCACGGCGGAACGTCGTGGACTGCGGCGATATACTTGCTCGAGAGAGCCGGGGCACGGAAATCGAAGGGCGCCGCATGGACCTCGATCCCTTGCCGTCCGAGCGAGCGCACGGTGGCAAGAAAGCCCCGCGTGTCGTCGCCCATGACGAGCGCCCTGCCCTTGCGGGCGGCGTCACGCCGCGGCTCAGGGCGCGCCAGGGTAAGCGTCTCGATCAGGCTGAAGCTCGCGCACGCATCGTCGCTGCCAACTCACTTGTCGTGATGGTCGTCCATGCCGGCATATTGGTGAAGAACTCTATGTATTTCGTTAACGCGCCGACGAGCGCGTCCCGGCTGGACACGTCTCGTGCATACGGCGAGCCGCCGGGCATGAGGCTGGAACTGTGGTAGGTCAGCATGAAATACCGGTGGCCGCGGGCCAGGGCGGCCTGGGTCTGGCGCCGCATGTCAGCAAAGCTATGGTCTTCCGGGCTCAGCCGCAGCCGCTCGAGCAGACCCAGACGGCTGAACAGACCGGGCGCCCGGAACCGTTCGAACCGCGACAGGACGGGGTAGAGGCGTTGGCCTGAACCGGCCAGGCGGCCCGCGAAATGCACCGACAGCGGCAGTTCGGCAACGCCGCACCCGGTCATGAACGGACGGTCGGGCAGCGCGCGGAAGTCGGGGCCGCCTTTGTCGGTGGAGTCCAGATGCGGCACCACGCTGGCGTCGGCGATGAAGCCGAGGTTGCGCAGGATGGCGGGGGTCTCGGGGCCGATGCCGTAGCGGCCGGCTTTATAAACCAGCGGCGGCACCCCGAAATTGGCCGCGATCGCATCGCGGAGCACGGCCAGCTTGCGCTGCATGAGGTCGGCCGGCAGATTGCAGGCGAACGAATTGAACGACGTGACGGCTTCGTCGTCGGGCGGATTGACCCACGGATGCAGGTGCGCCCCGATCTCGCACAACCCGGCCCTCACCCAAGGCTCGAGCACCTCGATCGATGCGGCGGTCGTCGCGACCGGATAGTCGATCGCATAGGTGGGCACGATGCCGGCAGCATCGAATACATCCTGCGCAAGATGCTGGTAGCCGATATTATCGACCGATGTGCTGCCTCGATCGAACGCAGCGTTCCAGTCGAACTCCTCCTCCGTGTCGATCACCACCAAAAGCGTGGGCGGCATCTCGGCAGGGCTCGGCAGGACCGAGGTGACCGGGATCATGGTTCCCGAGCGATGTTCTGACGCTCAGCGGATCACCGCCTCTGCCGGCGAACCATGCCCGCCGGCAGAGGGGTGTCTCACTTCTTGGCGCGCGCCTTCGGGGCCGCTTTCGCGGCCACGGGCGGCGGCGGGTTCATCGCATCCTTGACCTGCTTGGCGGGCATGAAGTTCAGCTTCTTCGACGCGGCGATCTGGATGGTCTCGCCGGTCGCCGGGTTGCGGCCCTGCCGCGCTTCACGCGACGCGACCTTGAACTTGCCAAAGCCGGGGATGCTCACCTCGTCGCCATGCTGGGCGGCTTGGACGACTGCCTTGAACACGCTCTCGACCAAAGTCCGTGCTTGCTTCTTATCAAGATCGTGGCCGGTCGCAATCTGTTCGGCCAGTTCGGTGACATTCATATGAGGTCCTCTCCGCGTTGTTGTTTCTGCACCGTTCCGGCCAGTCGCTTCCTGCAGGCAACCCGAGAATCCGCGGTCGGAATCAGCCTCTGGCCACTGTTATCCATAAGCTCAATGCGTGGGCAAGCCCTGCCACAGAGGCAAAGCGCCCAATCCGGGCGATTATGTGGCGCAGCCGCACAGCGCTGCTAAATTGTTGGTTCGCTCCGTCTTATTGAGATCGAACATCGCCGAAGCGTGAGACGCTGGTGCTTTCGTGATGGCGGGACCGTCTGCTCTGTTCCTCCCGACCGTCAATCCTGCTTATATATGAGACGCGTTGGAGAGCCGCCGGTGGCAAACCAGGCAGCGAGGATGCGAGATGTCGGGTTTTCGTGGTAAGGCGCCTGGGGCCGGGTCTGGCGAGATGTCTCGCCGGACGCAGGCGCTGCGGCCGTCTATCGCGCTCGATGCGCGGGCACAGGCCAAAGCGCGCAAGCTGCGCCGGGCTGGCGCCGAACCCGCGGCGATCGCCGAGGCGCTCGGCACCCCGGTCGAAGAGGTTGAAAAGGCGCTGGTCCAGATGCGATCGCCGCGACCGGAGACGACCCGCGGCACGCTCAACGTCACGTTGGCGGCGCATCGGCTGATCATGCAGGAACGAGTCGGCGATGAGCCGATCTGGCAGACGGTCGATCGTATGTTGGACGAATTACTACGGCGACGCGCTTCGGTGCCCGAGCGGCGCGTCCGGGCGACGAAGACCCCGGCGGAGTTACCGCTGCTGACTTTAACCAAATCTTGAGAGGTCCAGTGGTAGCTTTGCCTATGATCTATGCCTGGCATGATGCGATCAGCGCCGCGCTGACTCCCGCCCGTATCTGGGCCAAGAGCGCGAGTTCCATGATGCATGTTCAGGGCACGCCTGAACATCTCGCCTGGCCGACCCGGGCCATCTCGGCTTGGGCGGAGGTCACCAACGACGTCCTGCGGCAGCGCGGCAAGCCCGATTGGAACATCAAGGTCAGCCGGAACGCGACGGAGAGCGTGCCCGAACAGCTCGTGCTCGAGAAGCCGTTCTTGCGGCTATTACGCTTCGTCGCGCCCACTGTGACCAACGCCCCGAAAGTCCTGCTGGTCGCGCCGATGAGCGGGCATCACGCAACGCTTCTGCGTGGCACCGTGCAGGACATGATCGACATCGGGTTGGACGTTTACGTCACCGATTGGCGCGACGCGCGGATCGTGCCGCTGCTGCATGGCGAGTTCGACTTGTCGAGCTACATCGAGACGATCGTCGAGGTGATCCAGCATCTCGGCGCGGAAATCCACGTGGTTGCCGTCTGCCAGCCCGCCCCTGCGGTCATCGCGGCCGTCTCGCTCCTGGCGGCCCGGGAGGACCCGGCGCAGCCGCGGACCATGACCCTCATGGGCGGCCCCGTCGACACCCGCGCGGCACCGACCGTGGTGACGAAACTGGCCGCGCAACACTCGATCGAGTGGTTCGAGAGCCATGTCATCGCCACCGTGCCGCCGTGGCACCCGGGCGCATTCCGCCGCGTCTATCCCGGCTTCCTGCAGCTCGCCGCGTTCATCTCGATGAACCCGGACCGCCATGTCGAAGCCCACCGCCGCATGTTCAACCACCTGATCAAGGGTGACGAAGACAGCGCCTCCGCGCATCGCCGCTTCTACGACGAGTACCTGGCGGTCATGGACGTTCCGGCGAACTACTACCTGCAAACCGTCGAGTCGTTCTTCCAGAAGCATGAGCTCGCGACGGGAACCTTGAAGGTGCGCGGAGAGACCGTGGTGCCGGGTGCGATCGAACGGACGGCGCTGCTCACCGTCGAGGGTGAGCTCGACGACATTTCCGCGCCGGGTCAGACCATCGCGGCACATACCATCTGCTCGTCCGTCCCCTCGAGCCGCCGGGGCCAGTACCTGCAACAGGGCGTCGGCCATTACGGTATATTCAACGGGCGGAAATGGCGGTCGGACATCCTGCCGCGGATCAAGGCGTTCATCGACGCCAACGATCGCAAGACCAGTTCCGGCATGGCTGCGTTGAAGGAGGCTGCCGCCACTTACCCGTGAGCGCCGATGGTTCTATGCATCGGCAGCGCACAAGCGCGTGGTCACGACGGGGAGGAATTTGAATGGCTCAACCGAGCAAGACGGCGCTTGTCACGGGCGCCGGCAGTGGCGTCGGTCGCGCGGCGGCGTTGGCACTGGCCGAAGCCGGTTGGAGCGTCGCCCTGGTCGGACGCCGTCAGGACGCGCTCGAGGAAACGGCGTCCCTCGGCAACAAGGAGCAATTCCTCGTCGTCCCCACCGACGTCTCGCAGCCGGAGGCCGTCGATGCCGCGTTTGCCCAGGTCAAGGCACAATGGGGTCGCCTCGATCTGCTGTTCAACAATGCCGGTATGGGAACGCCGGCGCTGCCGATCGACGAGTTGTCGGTCCAGCAATGGATGGACGTGGTCGGGGTCAACCTGACCGGGTCCTTCCTCTGCGCCCGCGCGGCGTTCCACATGATGCGGCATCAATCGCCGCAGGGCGGACGGATCATCAACAACGGGTCGATCTCGGCGCACACCCCTCGCCCGGGCTCCCTGCCCTACACGAGCACCAAACATGCCATTACCGGCATGACCAAGTCCTTGGCGCTGGACGGCCGCCCGTTCGACATCGCCTGCGGCCAGATCGACATCGGCAATGCCGCGACCCCGATGACCGAGCGGATGACCAAGGGCGTGCCGCAGCCGAATGGCAGCATGCTGGTCGAGCCGCGCATGGATTCGAAGCATGTGGCCGATATGGTCGTCGTCATGGCCGGGCTACCGCTCGACGCGAACGTGCAGTTCGTGACCGTGATGGCGACGAAGATGCCGTTCGTCGGCCGCGGCTGAGCGTCTCGGCCTCAGTTGCCGACGGCCGCTCCGGCCGGGCCGCGCGGATCATGCGCACCGAACAGCTTGGCCCCGGGCAACGCCGGTAGACCGACATTGAGCGACTGGGCCGACCCGAAACCGGTCGGCGTCAGCCGCGGCGCGCCAGCCGCGATCCCTTCGGCGACGCCCCACGGCGCACTCTCCGTGAAGCCATAGCCGCGCTGCTCCAGCAACGCCCGGGTGTCGGCGGAAAGCGCGAATCGTTCGATGTAGACCGTGTCGGGCAGCATCTGATGGTGGATCCGCGGCGCGTCGATGGCCTCCTGCACCGTCATCCCATGGTCGATGATGTTGACGATGGCCTCGAGCGTGATCGTGATGATGCGCGGACCGCCAGGGCTGCCAATCACCAGAACCGGCTGGCCGTCCAGGCTGACGATGGTCGGGCTCATGGAGCTGAGCGGGGTCTTGCCAGGGGCAATCGCGTTCGCCGCGCCCTGCACCAGGCCGAACATGTTGGGCGACCCTGGCTTGCTGGTGAAATCATCCATCTCGTTGTTCAGCAGCACGCCGGTCCCGGGCGCGACCCGGTGGATGCCAAACCAGTCGTTCAGCGTATACGTCACCGAGACCGCATTCCCGTCCTGGTCCATGACGGAGAACTGGGTCGTGTTCATCCCCTCATGCGGCGGCATCGCGCTGGCGAACGCACTCGACGGGGTCGCCTGGCTCGGCTCGATCTTGGCGCGGATCGCGGCGGCATAGGTCTTGTCGAGCAATCGCGCGACCGGATTCTGCACGAAATCGGGATCGCCGAGCTGCGAGTTGCGGTCGTAGAACGCGTGCCGCATCGACTCGACCAGCAGGTGCACCTCGGCGGCGCTATGGAACCCGGCGGACCGAACGTCATACCCTTCGAGGATGTTGAGGATCTCGCACAGGACCACCCCGCCCGAACTCGGCGGCGGCGAGGATTGCACCAGGAAGCCGCGATAGGTGCAGCTCACGGGCGCCATCTCGCGAACCTTGAAGGCCTCGAAATCGGCTTTCTGCAGGATGCCGCCACCGGCCTGGCTAGCCGCGACGATCGCGTCGCCGATCGGTCCGCGGTAGAAAGCGTCCGGCCCCCCGGCCGAAAGCGCCTCGAGCGTGCGGGCCAGATCGGATTGGATCAGCCGGTTGCCGGGCTCGAGCGGATGACCGCCCGGCAGGAAGATCGCGGCGGCGGCGGGATCGCGGCTGAAGGCGGCGGTGCCCAGCTTGAGCAGGGCCACGTCGCCGGCGGTGAGGATGAAGCCGTCGTGGGCCAGGCGGATGGCCGGCGCGAGCACGGCGGCACGGGGCAGCCTTCCGTAGCGCGCCCGCGCCGCCTCGAGCCCGGCCGGTGATCCCGGGACGCCCACGGCCAGCCATGTGTCGGTCGAGCGGCCTTTGGCGATGCTGCCCGCTTCATCGAGGAACATGCCTGGCGTGGCCGCGAGCGGCGCCTTCTCGCGGAAATCGAGGAACGTCGCCCGGCCATCTGCCAGGTGCAGCGTCATGAACCCACCGCCGCCGAGATTGCCGGCTGCCGGATACACCACGGCGAGCGCGTAACCGACGGCGACCGCCGCATCGACCGCGTTGCCACCCTGCTCCAGCATCGCCACGCCGGCGGCCGAGGCGAGCGCCTGGGCCGAGACCACCATGCCGTGCCGGGCCGCGACGGGCGCCGGGTCGTAGGCGAGCGCCGGCCTGATGAGCAGGACGCACAGGAGAAGTGTCGCAAGGCGCATTGGCGTGGTGGTCACTCCGGACGATGCTGGTCAATATGCTGGAAATTCTGGCTGTCGGGGGAGGCTTGCGACGTCATGAAGAACACCAAGACCGTGCTGGTGCCACATTTCATGAGTGGGGCGGGCCTGTCCGCGCTGCGGGCGCGGCCGGACATCACGACGGTCGTCTATCCGGCCTCGATCCAGACGGCCGCATTCCGGGAGCTGTTGCCCGAAGCGAGCGGCGTCGCGCTGTCCGCAACCCGGTTCGGGCGGGCGGAGGCGGATGCCAGCCCGGCGCTCGAAGTCGTGGCGCGGATCGGGGTGGGGTTCGATGCGGTCGAGATTCCGCCGCTGACCGAGCGCGGCATTCCGCTGATGATCGCCGGCACCGCCAATTCGACCAGCGTCGCCGAGCATGCGCTGTTCATGATGATGGCCGTCGCCAAGCGGGCGCTGGAGCTGCATGCGCGAACGCGCGACGGGCTGTGGCACGATCGGACCAGCCCGCTGCCGCGCGAACTGGCCGGGTCGACGGTGCTGGTGATCGGGTTCGGGCGGATCGGCAGCCGGACCGCGCCGCGATGCGCCGCGATGGGCATGCAGGTCATGGTATTCGACCCGAACGTGGCGCCGGCGACGATCGAGATGGTCGGCTTCGAGGCCGTCGGCGACCTCGACGCGGCGCTGCCGCGGGCGGATTACGTGACGATCCACTGCCCGCGGACGCCGCAGACGCTCGGGATGTTCGATGCCGCGCGGATCGGGCGGATGAAGCCGGGCGCGGTGCTCGTGAACACGGCGCGCGGCGGCATCGTCGATGAGGCGGCGCTGCTGGCGGCGCTGCAGTCCGGGCATCTGAGCGGGGCCGGGCTCGACGTCCTGGCGCAGGAGCCGCAGGGAGCGGGCAATCTGCTGCTGCAAGAGCCGAGCGTCATCAGTTCGCCGCATATTGCCGGCGTGACGGTCGAGGCGATGGACGCCATGGGGCTGGCCACGGCACGCAACATCTTGAGCGTGTTGGACGGTGCGCCGATCCGCGAGCACGTGGTCAACCAGGAGGTGCTGTAGGGGTCAGCCGGTCGCGACCGCTTCGGCGAGGCGCATGAAGACCGGCACGGCGGTGGAGAGCGACGCGAGGCTGACGCGCTCGGTGGGGGTGTGCGCGTCGGCGATGTTGCCGGGGCCGAGGATCAGGCAGGGCGCGAGGGCCTGCAGCTCGGAGGCGTCCGTGCCGAAGGGGACCGTCGTCGCGGGCGCCCCGGTCTGGGCGGTTGCCAGGGCGATCAGCGGGTGATCGGCCGCCAACTCCGGCGGCGGGCCGCCCCGGAGCAGGGTGAGGTCGAGACCGTGCTGCTCGGCTGCAGCTTGAACGGCGGCGACGATCGGCTCGGGGTCGATGCTGGCGCTGTAGCGGTACCGGATGCGGACGGTGGCCTTGGGGACCGTCATGTTGATGGGCGCGCCGTGATTGTCGATCACCGGGTTGAAGTCGCCGAACGGCGGGTCGTAGCTGGGATCCTGTAGCGCCGGGTCGCGGTGGAGGCGGTCGAACAGCGCGGCCATGTCGGCCATGAAGGGCATCAGCGCCCAGTTCGCGTTGCGGCCGGCGCCGGTGCTGCTGTGGGCCTGGACGCCGGTGGCGACGGCGGTGAACTCGATATGGCTGCGGTGGCCGCGGACGGGGATCATGCCCGTGGGTTCGGCGATGAGGATGCCGCGCGGCGCGAAGCTGCGGGCGAGTTCGCTGGTGCGGGCCAGCAGACGTGCGCCCTGCTTGGTGGTCTCCTCGTCGGTCGTGATGAAGAGAGCGACCGGGATGGTCGGGGGCAGCGCCGTGGCCGCGGCGATCAGGCTGGCAAGCGGGCCCTTCATGTCAGTGCTGCCGAGGCCATGCAGGATGTCGTCCTCGACCTGACCGGACCAGGGGTCCGTGGTCCAGCCGGTGTTGGGCACCGTGTCCATATGGCCGCAGAACGCGAGGCCGCCGCTGCCGCGCGCGGCGACGAGGACGCACTTGTTGATGCCGCTCGCGTCTTTGTAGTCGAGCCGTTCGAGCTGGAATTCGCTGAGCTCGGCCTCGAGCCGGTCGGCTAGCGGTAAGTTGCTGATTCCGCTGCGGCTGTCGATGCGAACGAGGTCGCGGGCGAGCGTTGCGACGAACTCGTGCGTGTCCATGCGCGGTTCCTGAACTGAGAGCGGCAACACCTCTTGCACGGGCGCGGGGGCCGGGCAAGGTTGCCGGCATGGTGGCCTATCTGGATCCGCGCAGCGGGGAAACTTTCCCGATCGAGACTCCGCGCTGGTGCGGGACGAACCACGCGCCGCTGATGCTGTCGCCGCTGCCCGGCCTGACTCGTGGGCAAATCGATCGAACGGAGCGGAGCCTGTGGCGCTATCGGGCGGCGCTGCCGTTCGGGGTGGAGCAGCCGATCAGCATGGGCGAGGGCTGCACGCCGCTGATCGCACGCATGCTGCATGGCGGGACGGCGCTGCTGAAGTGCGAGTGGTTCATGCCGACCGGCAGCTTCAAGGACCGGGGCGCGTCGGTCATGCTGTCGCTCTTGCGGGCGCAAGGGATTGCGTCGGTGCTCGAGGACAGTTCGGGTAACGGCGGCGCGGCGGTGGCGGCGTACGCTGCGGCGGGCGGGATGGCGGCGACGATCATGGCGCCCGCCAGTACCAGCCCGGCAAAGACGGTGCAGACGCGCGCGCACGGCGCCCGGGTCGAACTCGTTCCGGGAACGCGGCAGGACACCGCGGTGGCTGCCATGCGGCATGCGGGCGAGGCGTTCTACGCCAGCCATAACTGGCACCCGTTTTTCCTGCACGGCACCAAGACGCTGGCGTATGAGCTGTGGGAGGATCTTGGGTTCCGCGCTCCGGACCATGTGGTGATCCCATGTGGCGCGGGATCAAACGTGCTGGGTTGTCAGATCGGGTTTTCCGAGTTGCTGAAGGCCGGGGAGATCGATCGGCTGCCGAAGCTTTGGGGCGCGCAGCCGGCGAATTGCGGGCCGATCGCGGCAGCCGCTTTGGGCATTGCGGCGGGGCCGGTGCGCCCCACCATCGCGGAGGGAACCGCGATCGCCGAGCCGATCCGGCTGCGTGAGGTCGTCGCCGCGCTGCTTGAGAGCGGCGGCGGCGGGGTGCACATCTCGGAACCAGAGATCGGCGCGGCCGTGCTGGAGTTGGCCCAGTTTGGGACCTATGTCGAGCCGACCTGCGCGCAGGCGGCGGCAGCCTATCGCAAATTACTCACGTCTGGCGCAATCGGACCGCAGGATGTCACGGTGCTGGTGTTGACTGGAACCGGATTGAAGGCGACGCCCCGGATTGCAGAACTGCTCGGGGTCACGCTTTGAGGGCGGGATCATGACACCTGCACGGATTGTGCTGCGGCCTCGAGCTCCTGGAAGGTTGGCATGTGCTGTGTCGGCGCCATTTTGCGGCCCGTCTCGATGCTGACCTGGGGTGCGTTGCCGTGCAGGTGGGTGATCAGTACGGCCCGGATCACTTCGAAATACTGGCTCTCCTCCTCGACGACGCCTTTCAGCCGGGTCGCGAACGGACCAGCCATCCCGTAGGCGAGCAGAACGCCTAGGAAGGTTCCGACCAGCGCGCCACCGATCATGGCGCCGAGCACGGCGGGCGGCTCGTTGATGTGAGACATCGTTTTGATCACGCCCAGCACGGCGGCGACAATTCCGAGCGCAGGGAGCGCGTCCGCGGTGCTCTGCAAGGCGTGCGCACCGTGCAACTCCTCGTGCAGGTTTTTCTTGAGCTCGCGGCCCATGACGTCTTCGATTTGATGCGGATCGTCGGCATTCATGCCGAGCATGCGCAGGTAGTCGCAGATGATAGACGTCGCGTGATGGTTCTTGAGGATACCGGGGAAATTTTGGAAGGCCGAGCTTTCCTCGGGCCGCTCGATATGGGGTTCGAGCGCCATCGCCCCCTTCGAGCTGGCCAGGCGGGTGAAAAAATAGAGCAGGCTCAGTAGCTCGACGTATTGAGCTTTCTTGTATGAAGCGCCTTTCAGGATCTTTTTGAAGCCTCCCAACGTGTGTTTCACGTCGTGCATGCTGTTGGCCATGAAGAATGTGCCGATGGCCGCACCACCGATGGTCAGCAACTCGAACGGCATCGCTTCGATCAGCGGCTCGAGACTGCCGCCGGAGAGGATGTAGCTGCCGAACACACAAGCGAGGAGGAAGCCAAAGCCTCCGATCGTGAGCATGGCCGCTTACCGCTTTGCCGCGGCGCGGTCGCGCAGCAAGACGATGGCGATTCGTCGATTGGCGGCGGCCATCGGGTCGGTGGCGATCAAGGGATCGCGGTCGGCATTGCCGGTGACGCTCCGCACCCTTGTTTCAGGCAGGCCAGCGTCGGCCAGAAGGCGCCGGGTGGCGTTGGCGCGGTCCGCCGACAAATCCCAGTTGGTTTTGTCGTTGCCGCGATATTGCGCGGAGTCGGTGTGTCCGGCGATGGTGATGGACTCCGGCATCTTCAAAAGCACGGGCGCGATCTTGGCCAACACAGCCCGGGCCCGATCGTTGAGCAACGACGACCCGGTGTTGAACATCGGCGTGCGGTCGGCATCCAACAGCTGTATCCGCAATCCGTCCGGCGTGATGTCGATGGCGAGTTGCTTGGCCAACTCGGACAGAGCTGGATCGGCCGACACCGCGTCGCGAATCTGAGTTGCGGCATGCTCGAACTCGCGCCGCTCGCTGCGCTCGTTGTCGATCTGCTTGTCACTCTCGCGCGTCGGGTTCGCGTCGTTCGGCTTGCGGCCGGCACTGGCGTTTCCGGAGCTGGCGGTCCCAGCACTGGCGTTACCCGAAGCGGCGGTGCCCCCGTTGGCGCCACCGTCGCTAGCGCTGGGCCGGGTAGCCGAGCCGGGAACTTTCGAAGGCGCCTGATCGGCCGGCATGTCGCCCGTATCGTCTTCGTCCGTCACCGGATACGGCTGCGTACGGGTCAACTCGACAGCGCCGCGGTCCGACGTCATCGTGCCCTCGCTATTCGGTGTCTTGCCGCCGAGTGGTGCGCCCGATCCAGACGGCGCCGTCGCGAGATGGCTGGTGGGGCTGAAATAATCAGCCAAACCACGCTTCTGTTCCTGCGTGGTCGCATTGAGGAGCCACATCAGCAGGAAAAATGCCATCATCGCAGTGACGAAGTCGGCGTACGCGACTTTCCAGGCGCCACCGTGGTGGCCGCCTTCGACCACCTCGTTGCGCCGGATGATCACCGTCGCCTTGTCCCGCTTTCTGCCGCTCATCACCTGGTCCAAGTATTTGGCACAGTGTAACGGAGAGGCGTTGACGAGAGGTTAAAGGGGTAGGCTACTCCGCAGCTTTCGCCAGGGTGCTCGGTGCCGCAGCCGTCGCGGCCCGCAACGTCAGGAACCGCTCGGCCTCGAGCGCGGCGATGCAGCCGGTTCCGGCCGCCGTCACCGCTTGCCGCCAATGCTTATCCTGCACGTCGCCGGCGGCGAACACGCCGGGCACCGACGTGGTCGTCTGACCCGGCCGGGTCACCACATAGCCCTCGTCGTCCAGTTCGACATGGCCGCGGAACACGCTCGTCGTCGGCGTGTGGCCGATCGCGATGAACACGCCATCCACCGACAGCGTCGTCTCCGCCCCGGTCGGCAGATCGCGCAGGCGCAGGCCCGTCACCACCTCGGGCTGACCGCCGCCGAGGACCTCCTCGACCGCGCTGTTCCAGATGACCTCGATCTTCGGATGGGCAAACAGCCGCCGCTGCATGATCTTCTCCGCCCGCAGCGTGTCGCGGCGGTGGATCAGCGTGACCTTGTCGGCGTGGTGCGTGAGGAACAAAGCCTCTTCGACAGCCGTGTTGCCGCCGCCGACGACGGCGACCTGCTTGCCGCGGTAGAAGAAGCCGTCGCACGTCGCACAGGCCGAGACCCCGGCGCCCTGGAGCCGTTTTTCCGACGGCAGGCCAAGCCAACGCGCCTGGGCTCCGGTCGCGATGACCACGGTATCGGCCAGGTAGACCGTCCCGGAATCGCCGGTGACGCGGAACGGGCGGGCGAGGAAGTCAACCGCCATCGCCAGGTCATTGACGATCGTGGTCCCGACATGGACGGCCTGCGCCTGCATCTGCTCCATCAGGGCGGGCCCCTCGATGGCCGTCGCGAAGCCCGGGTAGTTCTCGACGTCGGTCGTGATCATGAGCTGCCCGCCGGGCTGCAGGCCGGTCAGGAGGACGGGCGCGAGGTTTGCGCGAGCCGCGTAGATCGCCGCCGTATAGCCGGCCGGGCCGGCGCCGATGATGAGGACTCGGGTCGCGATTGGGTCAGACATCCTCGGAGAATATCGACGACGAACGCCCCGGTTCAATGGCAGGCTTCACAGGGTCGGTGGCATGTAATTATATTGCGCGAAAAGAGGGTTCAATAAGGCGCATGAAGTTGGGAGAGGGGCCTCCGGCGCTCGACGCCATCGATCTATTCATTTTGGCAGAGCTGCAGCGGGATGGACGGATGACGAACGTCGAACTGGCGCGACGGGCGGCGATCACGGCGCCCCCCTGCCTGCGCCGGGTGCGGCGGCTCGAGGAGGCCGGCATCATCCGCGGTTATCATGCCGAGACGGACGCGGCTCAGCTCGGGTGGGAGATCATGTTCTTCGCCATCGTGGGGCTCGATAGTCAGAAGGACCAGGTGTTGTCAGCCTTCGAGGCCACCGTCGCCGACTGGCCGGAGGTGCGGGAGTGCCACATGATCCGGGGTGGCGGCGACTTTCTGCTCCGGCTGGTCGCGCGCGATACCGCGCATCAGAACCAGCTCACACAGCGCCTGACCGGCGGGCAGTCGGTCAGCCGGGTGCAGACGTTGCAGACGATCCGCACCAGCCGGAACGAGGCGGGTGTGCCGCTTTAGCGGCCGCCGATCTTGAAGCTCAGGAAATTCGGTTGGGTGGCGAACGGGGTCGGCGCGACGTTGGCGGCCCCGAGCGGCAGGCTGTTGAGTGATTGCGGCTCGCTGGCGGCGTTGACGTCCCCCGTTCCAGGCGGGAACTGGGCGGAGACGAGCGGCTGACCTTCGGGCAAGCTACATGCGGCGATCGCCGCACAGAGTATAAGGCAACACAGGGCCCGGCCGGCGGTGATGCTCATCATGAGGGAGAAACACCTTTGAGGCTGCTTCGTTCCACTCTCCAGCATCGGCGTAACGAGCTGTTAAGCTATGCAAGCTAAGCTTGGCGCGAGTGATTGACCCTAAGCCGAGGATTCGACTATGCCAGGCCCCATGTTCACGGCGATAATGACGAAGCGCAAGACCAAGACGACCGCCCGGGCGGGGCGTCTTCTGGTTCGTGCGCGGTAAAGCTGCGGCATCATCCAGAAGGCCCCGCCGGCGACGGACGGGGCCGAGCCTAGCGCGATGCACCGTCTCTCCCGGACCACATAGAAGAGAGACAGCATGCTGAACACGATCGATCCCGCCGAAGCCGGCTCCGATGGCCACGTTCTCACCCAATCACCAGCGATCGCCATCGTGGGCGCCACCGGCGCCGTCGGCGTCGAGTTGTTGCGCTGCCTTGAGGCGCGCGGTTTCAAGCCGAGGACGCTGCGGCTGCTCGCCTCGGCCCGGTCGGCCGGTCGGACGATGGAGTTCGACGGGGCGACGCTCACGGTCGAGGCGCTGGACGAGAACAGCTTCGCGGGGATCGATATCGCGTTGTTCTCTGCCGGGAGCGGTATTTCGAAGCGGTATGCCGACCTGGCAGTCAAGGCCGGTGCGATCGTGGTCGACAACTCCTCGGCGTTCCGAATGGACGCCGCGGTGCCGCTCGTGGTGCCGGAGGTCAATGGCAGCGCATTGGCGCATCATGCGGGCGTGATCGCCAACCCGAACTGTGTCGCCGCCATCGCGACCGTGGCGCTGGCCCCGCTGCATCGGGCGCAGCCGATCCGGCGCTTGACGATGGCAACCTACCAGGCGGCCTCGGGCGCTGGCGCGGCAGCCATGGAGGAGTTGCGCGAGTCCACGGCCGCCTATTTGCGCGGCGAGAGCTACGAAGCGCGCGTGCTGCCGCATCCCTACGCGTTCAACCTGTTCAGCCATAATGCCGACATGGACGCGCAGAGCGGCCATAACGGCGAGGAGCTCAAGGTCGTCGCGGAGACACGCAAGATCCTGGAGGCGCCGGCGCTCAACATCGGCATCACCTGCATCCGCGTACCAGTGCTGCGGACGCATGGCATGGCGATCTCGGTCGAGTTCGACGAGCCGATGTCGCCCGAAACGGCGCGGTCGTTGCTGGAGCGGGCGCCGGGTTTGCGGGTCGTGGACGATGCGGCGCGCAATTATTATCCGATGCCGTCGGATGCCACCGGGCAGGATGACGTGCTGGTCGGGCGCATCCGGCGCGACCTCGGCGACCCCACCGGGCGGACGTTGGCGATGTTCGTGGTGGGCGATCAGTTGCTCAAAGGGGCGGCGCTGAATGCCGTGCAGATCGCCGAGCGGTTGCTCGCGCGGTAAGTGCCGGCTTTTCTCCTGCTGCTGCTGACCGGCGTTCGGTTGGCAGTAGCGGCCGCCACGCCGCTCGCACCGGACGAGACCTATTATTGGGTGTGGTCGCGCGCGCTGGCGCCGGGTTACCTGGACCATCCGCCGATGGTGGCGCTGTGGATCTGGCTCGGCACGGCGGTCGAGGGCGACGCCGCGCTCGGGGTGCGGCTGCTGGGGCCGATCGCGGCCGGGTTGGGCTCGTTGATGCTGGCCGATGCGGCGAACCGGCTGTATCCGGAGCGCCGACCCGGCGTCACCGCGGCCGTGCTGCTGAACGCGACGCTCATGCTCGGGGCTGGCGCGGTGACGATGACGCCGGATACGCCGCTTTTGTTCTTTGCGGTGATGACGCTGTGGGCGCTGGCGCGGGTGAGCGGCGATCCGCGCTGGTGGGTCGTGGCCGGGGTCGCCATCGGGTTAGGGCTGGGCAGTAAATATACCGGGGTGCTGCTCGCGGCAGCGCCGGTGATCTGGATCATCGGGCTGCGGCGATGGTCGGCTCTGCGCTCGCCATATCTCTGGATCGGGGCGGCGCTGGCCGTCACGTTGTTCGCGCCGGTGGTCGTGTGGAACGCCGGGCATGGCTGGGCGAGCTTCGCCAAGCAGGGCGGCCGGACGGAGAGTTGGGCGCCGCGGCAGATGGGACAGCACCTTTTGGAGCTGATCGGCGGCCAGGTCGGGCTGGCGACCCCCGTCATCTTCGTGCTGTTCGCGGCCGGGCTGTGGGGCATGTGCGGCGCGGCGCGGCGGCGGGACCCGGCGGGACTGTTGCTGGCGGCCCTCGCGGTGCCGGGCCTGCTGCTATTTCTCGAGCACACCGTCAGCGCGCGCGTGCAGGCGAACTGGCTGGCGATCCTGTATCCGCCGCTGGCGGTCGGTGCGGCGGTCGTCGCTCCGCGGTGGCGGACGGCCGCGGCCGGATTGGGCTTCGCGCTGACGGCGCTGGTGTATCTGCAGGCGGCGGCCGCGCCGTTCCCGCTGCCCCGCCGGCTCGACCCTACGCTGGCGCGGTTGGGCGGTTGGGCCGACCTCGCCACCGCGGCGGACGCGATGCGACGGGAACAGGAGCTCGGTTTTCTCGCCTCCGACGAGTATGGCCAGGCCGGGGAATTGGCGTGGGGCGCCCCCGCGGGGACGACCGTTCTCGGTGTCGAGGAGCGGTGGCGGCTGTTCCGGCTCGCGCCGGCCCCGGCGGCCACCGGGCTGCTGCTGATCAGCGAGCGACGGCGCGAGGGACCGGACCCGGCGTATTGGAGCGGGGTGGAACCGATTGGCCGGCTGATCCGCGCCCGCGATGGGCTGGAGGCGGAAGCGTTCCAGGTCTATCGTGCGACGATAATGTCAGGCGCGCCGGCCGTGGTGCTGCCGCGCCCCGGAGGAGAGTGATGCAAAATTGGACGCCGCACAGCTGGCGCGCCCAGCCGGCCCAGCAGTTGCCGGCCTATCCGGATGCGGCCGCGCTCGAAGCGATGGAAGCGCGACTGGCCGGCTATCCGCCGCTCGTGTTCGCCGGCGAGGCCCGGCGCCTGCAGGCCGGGCTCGCGCTCGCGGCCGAGGGCCAGGCCTTCGTGCTGCAGGGCGGCGATTGCGCCGAGAGCTTCGGCGACTTCACCGCCAACATCATCCGCGACACCTTCCGGGTGCTGCTGCAGATGGCCGTGGTACTGACGTTCGGCGGCGGGGTTCCGGTGATCAAGCTCGGGCGGATGGCGGGGCAGTTCGCCAAGCCGCGCTCGTCGGATTCGGAAACCGTCGATGGCGTGAGCCTGCCGAGCTACCGCGGCGACATCGTCAACGGGCCGGATTTCACCGAGGCCGCCCGCGTTCCCGACCCGGCCCGGATGGAGATGGGCTATTTCCAGTCGGCCGGGACCCTGAACCTGCTGCGGGCCTTCGCCAACGGCGGCTATGCGGACCTGCATGAAGTGCATCGCTGGAACCTCGATTTCGCGGCCCGGTCGCCGCTGGCGGCCCGCTACCAGGACCTCGCCTCGCGCATCGACGAGACGCTCTCGTTCATGCGCGCGTGTGGCATGGCGAACACGCCGCAAGTGCGGGAAACCGAGTTCTACACCAGCCATGAGGCGCTGCTGCTGCCGTATGAGCAGGCGTTGACGCGCGTCGATAGCACCACGGGCGGGATTTACGCGTGTTCGGCCCACTTCCTGTGGGTGGGCGACCGGACGCGGCAGCTCGACGGCGCGCATGTGGAATTCCTGCGCGGGGTCAGGAACCCAATCGGACTCAAGGTCGGGCCGAGCTCGGACGCCGACGATCTGCTGCGGCTGATCGAGCGGCTCAACCCGGCGGACGAGGCCGGGCGGCTGACGCTGATCAGCCGGATGGGCGCGGAAGGCGTGGCGACGAAGCTGCCGCCACTGCTGCGGGCGGTGCAGCGGTCCGGCCGGAAGGTGCTGTGGCTGTGCGACCCGATGCACGGGAACACGATCAGCACGGCGGCAAAAGTGAAGACGCGGAATTTCGACTCGATCGTGACGGAGGTCCGGCGGTTTTTCGACGCGCATGCCGAGGCCGGCACGTGGGCCGGCGGGGTGCATGTCGAGATGACGGGGCGGAACGTGACGGAGTGCGTCGGCGGCGCCCACCGGCTGACCGAGGCTGACCTCGCCCAGAGCTACGAGACGTTCTGCGACCCCCGGCTCAACGCGGAGCAGTCGCTGGAACTGGCGTTTCTGGTGGCGGAATCGTTGAAGACACGTCGGTCGGGTGCGCTTTCAATTGCAGCCCAGTGAGGCATTGGCCAGTGAGGCGGGCGCCGTGAGCCAGGACGGCCCGAAGCCGTTGCTCGACGATATCGGGTGGCGGACCGACGCGTATTTCAACCGCACCCGGGACGTGATCTCGCGGTTCGGCGACCTGACGGTCACCTATGCCGTGTTTCTGCGGCGGCCAGTCGTATCGGCGCCGCGCTTGATGGTGGAGTGGTTGGACCAGGTCGCGGCGGCGCGGGACACCGTGTTCACGATCGACGTCATCCATCCGGAAGGCACGTGGGTCGGGGCGGGCGAGCCGATCGCCTATATCACTGGGTCGTTCCAGGCGCTGGCGGATTGCGAGACGCTGTGCTTGCAGAAGCTCGGCCCGGCCTGCGTGGCCGCGCATAATGCATACCAGATGTGTGCCGCGCTGCCCCGCGTGCAGTTTCTCGCGATGGAGGCGCGCCACTGCGCCGGAGCGGCGATGCAGGAGATCATGGGCTACGCCGCGTCGGTGGGCAGCGCGGCGGCGAAGCGGGAGGGGGCGATCGGGTTCGTGGGCACCTCGACCGACATGACGAGCCACTTTTTTGGCGAGACGCGGGGGCGGGGCACGATGCCGCATGCGCTGATCGGCTACGCCGGATCGACGTTGCGGGCGGCGCAGATGTTCCATGAGACATGCCCCACCGAGTTTCTCACCGTGCTGACGGATTATTTCGGGCGGGAGGTCACGGACGGTTTGGAGGTCTGCCGCGCGTTTCCGGAGTTGGCCTCCGAGGGGCGGCTGGCGGTGCGGCTGGACACGCATGGCGGCCGTTACCTCGAGGGGCTCGACCCGGCGGCGAGCTACGCCGTGCTGGAGCGGCGGGCGCCGGGTGCGATCCGCCGCTATCGCAGCGATGCCGAGTTGCGCGACCTGGTCGGCACCGGGGTGTCGGCGGCGGCGATCTGGCGGATGCGCGAGTCGCTCGACGACGCGGGATTTCCCAAGGTGCGGATCGTCGTGTCGTCCGGGTTCGGCGTCGAGAAATGCCGCGTGATGGCGGACACCAGGGCGCCGATCGACGTGGTGGGCACGGGAAGTTTCATTCCGCGCGACTGGCACGAGACGTATGCCACGGCCGATATCGTGGCGTATGGGGACGAGTTGCGGGTGAAGGTTGGGCGCGAATTCTTGCTGTCGGCGCATCTCAAGCGGGCAAAAGAGAGAAACGGCCGCGGATGAGCGACGGCGCGTGGAAAGTGCGCATCCTGGATCTGTCCGGGGGCGCGGAGGACAACATCGTCGAGGATGTCGGGCCGTTCGGGACCATCGAGGACGCCAACCTGTTCGCGCGACGGTATGTGCGCGATAGCGTGGAGCGGTGCAGGTCGCCGGGCACGGACCCGAAAGCCGTGCTGGAGGCCTGGTTCGCGTTCGGCGAGGACGCCATCGTGCCGGAAGCGGGCGAGCAGGGCTGGCGGAGTGCGGCCGAACTCGGCGATTTCGCGGCGCGCAAGGCGAGCCGGGCCGACCGGGACTGGCGCAGCCTCGACCCGCGCAAACAGGCGGGCGAGGAGGAGGACGCGTGAAGGTTAGGTTCGCGCCGAGTCCGACCGGGCTGCTGCATGTCGGTAACGTGCGGACGGCATTGGCCAATTACCTCCACGCGAAGCGGCGGGGCGGCACGTTCCTGCTGCGGATCGACGATACGGACACCGAGCGCAACCGGCCTGAATACGAGGACGCGATCCAATACGATCTGCGGTGGCTCGGGATCCAGTGGGACGAGATGTTCCGGCAGTCGGAGCGGCTGGACCGGTACGCGGCGGCGGCGGAGCGGCTGAAGGCGAGCGGGCGGCTGTATACGTGCTTCGAAAGCGAGGAAGAGCTGAACGCCAAGCGGGATCAGCGGCTCAAGCGGGGGCTGCCGCCGTTGTATGATCGGGCCATGCTGAAGCTGACGCCGGAGCAGCGGGCAAAGGCCGAGTTCGGCGGCAAGCGGCCGTACTGGCGGTTCATGCTGTCGGGGCGCCAGGTCGAGTGGCATGACCTCGTGTTGGGGCGGCGACAGGTGAAGTTGTCGGCGGTCTCCGACCCGGTGTTGATCCGGGCGGACGGGACGCCGCTGTATACGTTCACCTCCGTCGTCGACGATCTGGATGAGGCGATCACCGACATCGTTCGTGGCGAGGACCACGTGACGAATACGGGGCTGCAACTCGACATCATGGAGGCGCTGGCGCCGGGTCGGCGGATGCCGCGGTTTGCGCATCTGCCGCTGCTGGTGGACGGCGATGGGGGCAAGCTCTCGAAACGGATCGGGTCGTTGACGCTGCGCGGGTTGCGGGGCGACGGGATCGAACCGGCCGCTCTCGCGGGGTACCTCGCACGGCTCGGCACGTCGGAGGATCCGATTCCGGGGCTGCCGGACGCGTTGGCGGCAGACTACGACATCGGGCACGTGTCGCACGCACCGGCACGCTTCGATGGGCAGCAATTGCTGGCGCTCAACCGCAAAACATTGCGGGAGTTGCCGTATGAGGCGGTGCAGGATCGGCTCCCGCCGGCGGCGACACCCGCCTTCTGGGCGGCGATCCGCGGCAATCTCGATCTGCTGAACGAGGCGCGGGGATGGTGGGATGTGGTGGCCGGGTCGATCGTGCCGCCGCTGTTGGCCGAGGAGGCCGAATATCTCCGGGTTGCGCTGGAGACGCTGCCGCCGGAGCCATGGGACAATGATGTCTGGCGGCTCTGGATCGACGAGTTGAAGGCTCAGAGCGGGCGCAAGGGCAAGAAGCTGTTCATGCCGCTGCGGCAGGCCTTGACCGGCGAGGATCATGGGCCGGAGTTGCGCGATCTGCTGCCGCTGATGGGCCGCAACCGCGCGGCCGACCGCCTGCAGCTCGCCGCGGCCTGACACGCTTCAGGCCTGAAACGCCTCGACCACCGCGCTGCTGACGCAGACGCGGTTCCGGCCGGTGTTCTTGGCGTGATACAGCGCGGCGTCGGCGCGTTCGATGAGGCTGGCGGTCCGCTCGTTTGGGCGGATCGCGGCGACTCCGATGGACATGGTCACGCCGCCGACATGCTTCCCGTTGCCCCGGTTGATCAGTCGTTTGCCGTCCAGCGCGGCACGGACCTGTTCGGCGACCCGGCTCCCGGCGTATTCGTCCGCGCCCGTCAGGATGAGCGCGAATTCCTCGCCGCCGTACCGGCACGCGGTATCCTTACCCTTGACGTTCTCGGCGAGCAGGCGGCCGACCAGCCGCAGGACGAGGTCACCCGTCTTGTGACCATACGTGTCGTTGAAGCTCTTGAAGCGGTCGACGTCGGCGATCAGGAGGCAGAACGGAGTGTTGTCCGCCTTGTTTCGGCCCATCGCACGCCGCAGACGGGCGTCGAAGCCGCGCCGATTGACCAGGCCGGTCAACGCGTCGGTGGTCGCGTCCTGCTTGACTTCGGCGAGCGAATGGCGGAGCCGCTGGACTTGCGCCGCGGACGCGGTGAGACGAGCCTCCAGGGAGTGATTGAGGTCGCTGGCACGCCTGGTTTCGGCAACGAGGGTCGCGACGGTCTGCACCAGGCTATCGAACGTCTGTTCGCTCCCGAGTTGTACGCCGACGGTCGATAGCACGCTGCCATATTCCTGGAGGAAGCGCTGGCCTGCGGCGAGATTGCTCGCGGTTTCGCGGGCGACCTGCTCGATGACCTCCGCACCATCCTCGAGCGCTTCGACATTCAGGCCGTCGCGGTGGGCGATACAATCGGCGTAGATGACATCGAGCGCGTCCGCCACTGGCTTTTCGCCTTGCTTGAGAAGCTGCTCCATGCGGCGGCTCAACTCGGCGTTGGCGCCCTCCAGATAGGTGAACCACAGCTCGAAATTCTGCGGCGTCGGAGGAATGTCGATGGCCTGAAGCGCTAGCCAAGTCCGCGCGGCCAGTCGATAGACAGCACGATCGCTTCCCGCCACGCGCGGTTCAGGCGAGATCATTTCGGCAGAATGGAAATCCATCGCGACGTCAACCGCTTGCTTGCTCACCCGCGGATTTTAGGGCGTTACTATTACCATTGGGTAAACAAAAGCCGCTTCGGTGGGATCGAAAGCAAAACTGGCCGCCAGGATTACCGGCCGCCGCGCGCCCGATTGACACCCCTCGACCCGTTCCATACCACTCCCCTCGAATTCGGGGGGACCAACCATGCGGCTTCTAGCTTCGGCGCTCGTTGCGACTGCGCTAGCGGGACCCGCGCTCGCCCAGATCAAGGTCGGCATCAGCGTCTCCGCCACCGGCCCGGCGGCCAGCCTCGGTGTCCCCGAGAAGAATACCGTCGCCTTCCTGCCGACCGAGATCGGCGGACAGACGATCGAATACATCGTGCTCGACGACGGCACCGACGCCTCCCGCGCGGTCGCCAACGGCCGCAAGCTGATCGACGAGAACAATGTCGACCTGCTGATCGGCTCGACCGTCACCCCCGGCTCGATCGCCCTGGTCGACGTCGCCGCCGAGAAGCATGTCCCGCTCATCGCGCTCGCCGCCTCCGAGAAGATCATCGCCCGGACCGAGGGCGCCAAACGCTGGGCGTTCAAAACGCCGCAGAACGATAGCCTGATGGCACGCGGCATCGCCACCTACATGGCCGCGCACGGCATCAAGACAGTCGGCTTCATCGGCTTCAACGACGCCTATGGGGACGGCTGGCTCGACGAAGCGACCAAGGCGTTCGACGCCAAGGGGATCAAGATCGTCGCCGCCGAGCGCTACGCCCGCAACGACCAGAGCGTCACCGGCCAGGTCCTCAAGCTCATCGCCACCCGCCCCGACGCCGTCCTCATCGCCGCGGCCGGCACCCCCGCCGCCCTGCCGCAGAAGACGTTGAAGGAGCGGGGCTACGCCGGCGCCTACTACCAGACCCACGGCGTCACCAACCAGGACTTCCTCCGCGTCGGGGGGCGGGACGTCGACGGCACGATCCTGCCTGCCGGCCCCGTCCTGGTCCCGGACCAGCTCGCCAGCGACAACCCGGTCAAACCCATCGCCTCGAAGCTCGTCGCCGACTACACCCAGAAATACGGCGAGGGCAGCTTCTCGACCTTCGCCGCCCACATGTTCGACGCCGGCGTCGAACTCGGCCACGCCATCCCCGCCGCGCTCAAGGCCGGCAAGCCTGGGACCGCCGAGTTCCGCGCCGCCCTCCGCGACGCCATCGAGCAGGAGCACGAGGTGGTGCTCTCCAACGGCGTCGTGAATATGTCGGCAACGGATCATAACGGGATGGATGACCGCGCCCGGATCATGGTGACGATCCAGAACGGCGCCTGGGTGTTGATCAAATAACACCCACACCAGCCCGCGTCTGACCCCGCCGTGGACGCCGATATCGCCCTGATCCTGTTGCAAGATGGCGTCGTCAATGGCGCCATCTATGCCCTGCTCGCGCTCTCGCTCGTGCTGGTGTTCGCCGTCACGCGGGTGATCCTGATCCCGATGGGCGAGCTCGTCGCGTTCGGCGGCCTGACCGACGCCGCGCTGCAATCCGGCCGCATCCCGGGCAGCCTGCTGCTGCTCGGCGGCCTCGGCCTGGCCGCCTGCACCGCCGGCGCAATCCAGGACCGCCGATTCGGTCCCGTACTGCTGCTGGAAACGCTGGTGCTGCCGGGTGCCATCGCGGGCGCCACGCTCCTGCTCGCGCCCGGTAAGCCCGGCCCCATCCTCGCCGCCCTGCTCGCCATCGCCATCGTCGCCCCGATGGCACCCTACCTCTACCGCATCGCCTTCCAGCCGCTCGCCCGCGCCTCCGTCCTCGTCCTGCTGATCGCCAGCGTCGGCGTCCATCTCGCGCTCAACGGGCTCGGCCTGGTCTTCTTCGGCCCCGAAGGCTACCGCGCCGCCGGCTTCTCCGACGCGCGCCTGGCCGTCGGCAGCCTGCTCATCCCCGGCCAGGCGCTCTGGATCGTCGGCCTCACGCTGTTCGCCATGGCCGGCCTGGCCCTGTTCTTCGGCTTCACGCTCGCCGGCAAGGCGCTGCGCGCCACGGCCATCAACCGCCTCGGCGCCCGCCTGGTCGGCATCTCGACGTCGCTCTCCGGCCGGATCGCGTTTGCGCTGGCCGGGCTGATCGGGGCGGCCTCGGGCGTGCTGATCGTGCCGCTGACCACACTCTATTATGACAGCGGTTTCCTGATCGGCTTGAAGGGCTTCGTCGCCGCCATCATCGCCGGGCTCGCCAGCTACCCGATCGCCGCGGCCGCCGCCCTGCTGGTCGGCTGCGTCGAGAGCTTTTCCAGCTTCTACGCCAGCGCGTTCAAGGAGGTGATCGTCTTCACGATCATCATTCCCGTCCTGCTCTGGCGCTCGCTGCGGGCGCCGGCGGAGGAGGAGGAGTGAGCCGCGCCCTGCCGCTGCTGCTGTTCGCCGCGCTGATGACGTTGCCGCTGCTGCCGGTGCCGAACTACTGGATCACGCTCGGCAACTACGTCGGCATTGCCGGCATCATCGGCATCGGTCTGGTCGTGCTGACCGGCTTCGGCGGCATGACCTCCTTCGCGCAGGCCACTTTCATGGGGTTCGGCGCCTACGCCACCGCCATCCTGAGCACGCGCTACGGGCTCTCGCCCTGGCTCACGCTGCCGGTCTCGCTCGCCGCGGCCGGGCTGCTCGCGCTGGCGATCGGCGCGGTCACCTTGCGGCTGTCGGGCCATTATCTGCCGCTCGGCACGCTCGCCTGGGCGGTCAGCTTCTACTACGTGTTCGCCAACCTCGACCTGCTCGGCCGCAACGACGGCATCTCCGGCATTCCGCCGCTGCGCCTGTTCGGCGTGGCGCTGGTCGATAGTCGCGCGTATTTCTACCCGGTCTGGATCGGCGTCGCGCTCTGCATCCTGCTGACGCTCAACCTGCTCGACAGCCGCGCCGGCCGGGCGATCCGGGCGCTGCGGGGCGGCACGCGGGCGGCGGCGAGCTTCGGCGTCAACCTCACCACCACCCGCATGCTCGCCTTCACCTACGCGGCGGTGCTCGCGGGCTTCGCCGGCTGGCTCTACGCGCACATGCAGCGCAGCGTGAACCCGACGCCGTTCGGCCTCAACGCCAGCATCGAATACCTGCTGATGGTGGTCATCGGCGGCGCCGGCTCGGTATGGGGCGCGCTGCTCGGCGCCGGGCTGGTCACGGTGGTCAACGACAAGCTGCAGGATGTGCTGCCCCGCCTGCTCGGCAGCGCCGGCAGCTACGAGACGATCGTGTTCGGCGCCCTGCTCGTCGCCGCGCTGCAAGCCGCACCGGACGGGCTCTGGCCCTACCTCCGCCGCGCCCGGCCGGCGCCACGGCGCATTCTCCCCGCCGACCCCCTTACCGCCCGCGCCCTCCCCGCGCCGGGCGCCCCGATCCTGACCGCCACCGGCCTGCGCAAGCAATTCGGCGGCCTCGTCGCCGTCGACGGGCTCGACCTCTCGCTCGCCGGCCGCGAGATCGTCGCCCTCATCGGCCCCAACGGCGCCGGCAAGAGCACCAGTTTCGACGTGCTGACCGGCGTGACCCGCCCGACCGCCGGGACGCTGCGGCTGCTCGGCCACGCCCTGCCCCACCCGCGACCGCAGACCGTTGCCCGGCTCGGCCTGGCGCGGACGTTCCAGCACGTCCGCCTCGTGCCGGGCATGTCGGTGCTCGAGAACGTGGCGCTAGGCGCCCACCTCCGCGGCCGCGCCTCGCCCGCCGCCGCCCTGCTCCGGCTGGACCGCGCCGAAGAAGCCCGCCTCTTCGCCGAAGCCGCCCGCCAGCTCGCCCGCACCGGCCTGCTCGACCACGCCGATAAGCCCGCCGACAGCCTGGCTCTCGGTCAGCAACGGATCGTCGAGATCGCCCGCGCGCTCTGCCTCGACCCGGCGCTGATCCTGCTCGACGAACCCGCCGCCGGGCTGCGCGCCGCCGAGAAACAGGCGCTCGCCAGCCTGCTCCGCCAACTCCGCGACGAGGGCCAGACCGTGCTGCTGGTCGAGCACGACATGGGCTTCGTCATGGGCCTGGCCGACCGCATCGTGGTGATGGAGTTCGGCCACAAGATCGCCGAGGGCCCGCCCGACGCCATCCGCCACGACCCGGCCGTCATCGCCTCCTATCTCGGCGCAGTGGCCTGATGCTGGAGATCGACCGGCTTTCCGTCGGCTACAACGGCATCATCGCCGTCCATGACGTGAGCCTGCGTCTCGGGGCCGGGCAGATCGTCACCGTCATCGGCCCCAACGGCGCCGGCAAAACGACGCTGCTGAACGCCATCATGGGCGTCCATCCCGGCCACGGCAGCGTCACCCTGCGCGGCGCCGCACTCGGGCGGATGCCGGTCGAGGAGCGGGTGCGCGCCGGATTGTGCCTGGTGCCGGAGAAGCGCGAGCTGTTCGCCACGCTGACGGTCGAGGACAATCTCCGCCTCGGCGCCTTCCGCTTCCGCCACGAGGGCCGCGCCGCCACACGCCGCGCGGTCGACGAGATCTTCGCGATGTTCCCCCGCCTGCACGAGCGCCGCACCCAGCACGCCGGGACGCTCTCCGGCGGCGAGCGGCAGATGCTCGCCATGGGCCGCGCCCTGATGGCCCGGCCCGACGTGCTGATGTTGGACGAACCCAGCCTCGGCCTGGCGCCGCTGATCGTGCGCGACATCTTCCGCATCATTGCCGAGCTGCGCGCCCGGGGCGGCGCGATCCTGCTCGTCGAGCAGAACGCCCGCGCGGCGCTGGACATCGCCGACCACGGCTATGTGCTTGAAAATGGCCGCATCACGCTTGACGGCACCGGTGCCGCCCTGGCCGCCGATCCCCGTATCACGCAGGCGTATCTGGGTGTTGCGTGATGGTTCGGTGGGCTGAAAGCC
>CAZZVQ010000007.1:0-21898 GCA_964657565.1 uncultured Acetobacteraceae bacterium | reverse complement strand
AGAAATGGGCCGCATCACCCTCGAAGGCACTGGCGCCGCCCTCGCCGCCGACGCCCGCATCACCCAAGCCTACCTCGGCGCGGCTTAAAGCGTCCGCAGGAACAACTCCAACAACGCCTCCCCAAACGCCCGCATATTCCCCACCCGGTCCGCCGATCCGGTCTCGATCGTCGTCACCGCCTCGCGCGGCCCGGCGATCGCGATGCAACAGTGTCCCGGCCGGTCACCGTACCCGTTCCCGCTCGGCCCCGCCGCCCCGGTCTCGGCCAGCGCCCAAGTCGCCCCGAACCGCTCCCGCGCCGTGCTCGCCAACAGCTTGGCATAGGCCTCCGTCGAAGACCGGATCCCCACCATCGCCTCGGCCGGAATGTCCAACAGCGAGGCCCGCGCCACCTTCGTGTACACCACCGCGCCACCCAGGAAATACGCCGACGCCCCCGGCACCGACAGCAGCGCCGCCGAGATCAGCCCGCCCGTGGAGCTCTCCGCCACCACCACCGTCGCACGATCCGCCTTGAGCCGCGCCGCCACGCGCTCGGCCAACGGCAACAATTTCTCCATCAGACCCTCCATTTCTCTTCCGCCCCGCTTCGGCTATGCCGGCACGAACGAGTCACGGAGGGACACTATGCGCTTTGCGGCCTACCGGCAGAATGGCACCGACGGCATCGCCGTCGCGGAAAACGCCCATTCGGCCTTCCACGCCTGCGCCAGCACCGACGCGACCTATCCCGGCTCCCTGACCAGCCTCGTCGCCGCCGGCTCCGACGCGCTGATGACCGCCGGCCGCACCATGCTCGCCGGCCCCGAGATCGACCTCGACAGCGTCACCCTCCTGCCGCCGCTGCCAACGCCGCCCAAGATCGTCTGCGTCGGCCTCAACTACGCCGACCACTCGGCCGAAAGCGGCTTCGCCGAGACCCCGAGCTACCCGACCCTGTTCGGCCGCTTCGCCTCCAGCCTCATCGGCCACGGCGCCCCCATCATCCGCCCCCGCCTCTCCGAACAGCTCGATTTCGAGGGCGAGATCGTCGCCGTCATCGGCAAGGGCGGCCGCGACATCGCCAAGGAGCACGCGCTCGAGTACGTCATCGCCTACTCCCTGTTCAACGACGCCTCGATCCGCGACTACCAGTTCAAGGCCCCGCAATGGACGGTCGGCAAGAATTTCGACGGCACCGGCCCGTTCGGCCCCTACCTCGTCACCGCCGACGAACTGCCCCCCGGCATCACCGGCCTGACGCTGACGACGACGCTCAACGGCCAGGTGGTCCAGCAAGCCTCCACCGACGACCTCGTGTTCGACGTCGCCACCATCATCCACACCATCAGCCAGGCCTTCACCATCGAGCCCGGCGACGTCATCGTCACCGGCACCCCCTCCGGCGTCGGCATGGCCCGCAAGCCACCGCTCTGGATGAAAGCGGGGGATATCGTCGAGGTCACCGTCGAAGGCATCGGCACGCTGCGCAACCCGGTCGCCGACCAGGTCTGATGACGACACTTCCGCCGCTCGCGCCGGAATGCCTCCCGGCCGGCGTGCGGAGCCGGTTTCTCGAGGGCGTCAACGGCCTCCGGGTCCACATCCTCGAGGCCGGCGATCCCGCCCGGCCGATGGTGCTGCTGCTGCACGGTTTCCCGGAGATCGCCTATAGCTGGCGCCGGCTGATGCCCGGCTTGGCGGCGGCGGGATACCACGTCGTCGCCCCCGACGCCCGCGGCTACGGCCGCACCACCGGCGCCGCCCTCGGCTACGACGTCGACCTCTGGGAGTTCGGCATCCTCAACCTGGTGCGCGACGCCGCCTCCATCGTCGCCGCCCTCGGTCGCACCCATGTCGATCTCGTCGCCGGCCACGACTACGGCGCCGGCACCGCCGCAGCCTGCGCGCTGATCCGGCCCGACATGTTCCGCTCGCTCGCGCTGATGAGCGCCCCGTTCGGCGGCCCGCCCAAGCTGCTCGCCGCGCCCGGGCCGAGCCTCGAAGCCGAGCTCGCGGCCCTCGATCCCCCGCGCAAGCACTATCACTGGTACTACTCGACCCGGGCAGCGGCCCCGGACATGGACCACAGCCCGCAGGGCCTGCGCGCCTTCCTGCGCGCCTACTTCCACCAGAAGAGCGCCGACTGGGCCGGCAACGTCCCGCATCCGCTCGCCGCCTGGTCGGCCGCAGAATTGGCAAAACTGCCCGGCTACTACGTCATGCCGCTCCACGCGACGATGCCCGAGGCGGTCGCCCCGTACATGCCCGCCACCGAGGTCGCGTGGCTCACCGACGCCGAACTCGCGATCTACGCCGAGGAATACGCCCGCACCGGCTTCCAGGGCGGCCTGAACTCCTACCGCGTCCGCACCGCCGGGCACCTCGCCCGCGAACTCTCCACCTTCGCCGGCCGCACCATCGACGTGCCGTCCTGCTTCTACGCCGGCGACAAAGACTGGGGCACCTACCAGAAGGCCGGTGACTACGAGGCGATGCAGACACGGGTCTGCACCGACATGCGCGACTGCGCCCTGCTGCCCGGCGCCGGACACTGGATCCAGCAGGAGCAGCCCGAAGCCCTGCTCGCACGCTTGCTCGCCTTCCTCCGGTGAGCGACCTCGCCACCCGGCGTCCCACCCTGCGGGAGGTCTGGGCCGATTTCGGACCCCTCTACGCCACCAACGGCATCATCGGCATGTTGTTCGCAACGACCGGCCCGATCGCCATCATCCTCTCCGTCGGCACCGCCGGGCACCTGACCGCCGCCGAGCTCGCCTCCTGGATCTTTGGCATCTTCTTCTTCAACGGCATCATCACCATCGCCATGAGCTGGACTTACCGCCAGCCGCTCTGCTTCTTCTGGACCATCCCCGGCACCGTCCTGGTCGGCCCCTCGCTGCAGCATCTCGCCTTCGGCGAAGTCATCGGAGCCTACTACATCACCGGACTCGTCGTCCTCGTCCTGGGCGCCTCCGGCTGGGTCAAGCGCGCCATGCAAGCGGTGCCGATGCCGATCGTGATGGGCATGGTCGCCGGCGTGTTCCTCCGCTTCGGCCTCGATCTCATCCGCGCACTGCACACCGACCCGGCCGTCGCCGTGCCCATGGTGCTCACCTTCCTTTTGCTCGCCGCCATCCCCGCCCTCGGCCGCCGCCTACCGCCACTGATCGGCGCGCTCCTGGTCGGCGCCGGATGCGTGGCGCTGCTCGGCCGGGTCAGCGGCGCCGCCTTCGATGGCCTGCAGATCATCCACCCGGTCTTTCTCCCGCCGATCTGGTCGCTCCCGGCCGCCATCGAACTCGTCATCCCGCTCGCCATCACCGTCCTCGTCGTCCAGAACGGCCAGGGCTTCGCCGTGCTGCGCAGCGTCGGCCACCACCCGCCCATGACGGCAACCACCATCGCCTGCGGCATCGGCTCGCTGCTCGCCGCCACCGTGGGTGCCGTCAGCACCTGCCTGACCGGCCCCACCAACGCCCTCATCACCTCCAGCGGCGAGCCCCGGCGGCACTACACCGCGGCGATCTTCACCGGGCTGCTCGCCATCCTGTTCAGCCTCGTCGCCCCGACCTTCACCCGCCTGATGCTCGCCACACCGCGCGAATTCATCATGATGCTCGGCGGCCTCGCCATGCTGCGCGTGCTGCAGGCGGCGTTCGTCGGCTCGTTCCGCGGCAAGTTCTCCCTCGGCGCGCTGGTCAGCTTGCTGGTGACGGTCGCCGACATCACCATCGGCAACATCGGGGCCGCGTTCTGGGGCCTGCTCGCCGGGCTGCTCGTGGCGTGGTTGCTGGAGCGCGCGGACTTCGCCGAGGGATAAAGCTGTAAGCCACCGACCCGGAGTTGTATCTTGCGGGGGATGTGGCCAGCAAAACGCAACACCCACCCTGGGCCAAAGCTCATCTGGCGCGCCAACACCCGCCTCGATTAGCCCGCGCATGACGCTCGCCCGCCGGCTGCTGCTGCTCATCGCGCTCGCCCTCACGCCGCCGCTCGTCTCCGGCGCCCTGAACGACGTCACCCAGCGCCATGAGCGGGCGGAGCGGCTGCAGCAGGTCGCCATGGCGGAGAGCCGCTCGCTGCAGGACAGCCTGGCGCTGATCACCGGCGGTGTGAACCGCTTGCTGATCACCATCGCCGAAGTGCCCGCGATCCGGTCGGGCGACACCGCCGGGTGCAGCCAGCTGCTCAATAACGTCGCCAGACAGTTGCAGGAATACTCGCTGCTCGGGGTCACCGATCGAGCGGGAAACATCCTGTGCAACAATGTCGGCAGCGCGCCCGGCAGCTACAGCGTCGCCGACCGCGCGTATTTCAAGAACGCCCTCGACACCGGCGCCTTCTCCGGCGGCACCCTCGTCACTGGCTTCGTGAGCCACGTGAGCAGCCTGCACTTCGCCCTCCCGTACCGGAACATGGCGGGTGACGTCGCGGGGATCGTCTTGGCCAGCGTCAATCAGACTTGGCTGATCCAGCAGCTCGCGACCCAGACGGTGCCGCCTGGGGCCGTGTCGATGATGCTCGACCCGAGCGGCGTCATCGTCGCCGCCGTGCAGGACAACGTCCCGATCCCCGGCGCCTGGATCGGCCGTCTCGCGCCGGAGGAGCTCCGCGCGGCATTGCGTGTGTCCGCCCCCCGGGTGGTCGAGATGCTCGGGCCCGACGGCAAACTACGCCTGTTCGGGGCCGTTCCCGCCAACCCGGCGCTCGCCGGCAACATCGCCGTCGTCGGCCTCGACCGCGAGCGCGCCTTCGCCGACCTGCGCGACGCGTCCATGCGCAATATCGTCGGCTTGCTGATCGGCGGCGTGCTGGCGTTGGTGGTCGGTCTCATCAGCGCCCGAAGCTTCATCCTCAGGCCACTGGCCAGGCTGTCGGCCGCCGCCGACCGGGTCGCCGCCGGCGATCTGCAGGCGCGCGCGGATCTCGGCTGGCGCTCCGGCGAGATCCGCGAACTCGGCGCCGTGTTCGACCGCATGATCACCGCCGTGGCCGCGCGCGAGCAGGAGCGCGACCAGGCCGAGGCGGCGCTCCGCCGCGAAGAGGCGCGCCTCCGCGTCGCGCTCGACGCCGGGGGTCTCGGCTCTTTCGAGTGGCGTTTCGAGACCGACGAAGTGCAGCCCTCCGACAAAGTGCGGACGATGTTCGGCTTCGGCCCGACGGAGGGCTTCACATCCAGCGACTACTTCGACCGCATCGTGCCGGAGGATCGCGACAAGGTCCGCGCGGAGGTCGAGGCGGGGATCGAGGCCGGTCGCATCTTGCAGAGCTACCGGATCACCCGGGACGGCGAACGGCGCCATATCCTCTCGCAAGGCGAAGTCGTCCGGGATGCGGCCGGCACGCCCCTCCTCGTCGGCCTCATGGCCGATGAGACCGAGCGGTTCGGCAACATCGCCGCCCTGCGCGAAAGCGAGGCCCGGTTCCAGGCGATCGTCAACTGCATCGACCAGATGGTCTGGTCCACCCGGCCCAACGGCCTTCACGACTACTTCAACCAGCGCTGGTACGACTTCACCGGCACCCAGCCCGGCACGACGGATGGCGACTCCTGGATCGGCATGTTCCATCCCGACGATCACGAGGAGACCGAGCGGATCTGGCGCATCTCGCTCGCCACCGGTCAGCCCTACCATCGGGAATACCGGCTGCGCCACGTCTCCGGCCGTTACCGCTGGGTGCTCGGCCGCGCCCAGGCCATCCAGGACGACCAGGGCCGCATCGTCCGCTGGTACGGCACCTGCACCGACATCGACGAGATCGTCCAAGCCCGCGACGTCCTCGCCCGGTCGCGCGAGGCGCTGACCCGCGAGATCGCCGAACGCACCGCCGAGCTCATGGCCGCCGAAGAGCAGTTGCGCCAGTCGCAGAAGATGGAGGCCGTCGGCCAGCTCACCGGCGGCATCGCCCATGACTTCAACAACATGCTGCAGGCAATCGGTGGCGCGCTCGAACTGCTGGTCCGCCGCGTCGATCAGAACAAGCTCGACGATGCCAAGCGCTTCGCCGGCGTCGCCCGCACCACGGTCGACCGCGCCGCCGCGCTGACGCACCGGCTGCTCGCCTTCGCCCGCCGCCAGACCCTCAGCCCGGAGGCGGTCGACCCGGCCGCGCTGGTCGACGGCATGGCCGAGCTCGTCGCCCGCACCGTCGGGCCGGCCATCGACCTCGTGACCCGCCATGGCGACGCAACCTGGACCGTGCTCTGCGATCTCAGCCAGCTCGAGAACGTCGTGTTCAACCTCTGCATCAACGCCCGCGACGCGATGCCCTCGGGCGGCAGACTGGCGATCAGCACGGAGAACACCACCCTCGAGGGCGCCGGGATCGCCCGGGCCGAAGGCGCCCTCGCCGGCGATTACGTCGAGATCGCGGTCGCCGACACCGGCGTCGGCATGGACGAAGCGACCCGCGCGCGCGCCTTCGAGCCGTTCTTCACCACCAAGCCGATGGGCCAGGGAACCGGCCTCGGCCTCTCCCAAGTCTATGGCTTCGTGCGTCAATCCGGCGGCTTCGTCCGCCTCGAGAGCGAGCCCGGCGCCGGCACCACCGTCCGGCTCCATCTCCCCCGGCATCGCCCCGTCACCCTCACCCCGCCGGAGCATCCCGGCGCCTGCGAGGACGAGATCCTCATCCTGCTCGTCGTCGACGATGCCGAGATCAGGCGATCCACCACCGACCACCTCGAGGCTATCGGCTACCATGTCCGCAGCTGCTCGACCGGGAGCGAGGCGATGGTCCTGCTGGGCGCCGGCATGGCCCGGATCGGCGTTCTGGTCACCGAGATGGGCCTGCCCGGTAACGTCAATGGCCGCCAGATCGCCGAAGCGGCCCGGCAGCACCACCCCTATGTGCCGGTGCTGTTCATCACCGGCTACACCGCCGACCCGAGCGACGGCGAACTCGCGCCCGGCATGCTGATCATCGCCAAGCCTTTCACACCGGAGATGCTCGCCGCCCGCATCCGCTCGGTCCTCCCAGCCGAAGCGCCCGCCCCGGTCTAATTCCGTCTGATCACCGAGCCGGCAGCCGCGGCTCCTGCAGCCGCTGCTCGACGTAAGCGCGCCAGGGCGCATCCGGCGGGGCGGCCGCCAGCGCGCGGCGGAACAGGGCGGCGCTGCTCTCGCTCACGCCACCCTCCGCCCGCACCGTCGCCTCGGCGGCGCGCGCAGCGATCGTCGGGTCGAACTTGCCCTGCAGCGCCATGCGGAACGCCTGCGCCGCCGCCGCATCGTTGCCGCGCTGCTCCTCCACCGAGCCGAGCAGCGCGAAACCCTGCCGCGCCTTGTCGGTGTTGGGGTCCATCAGCGAGAGCTGCGCCCGCAACCCGTCGATCAGCGTCGCCTCCTCGGCCGCCCGCGACTGCTCCCCGCCCCCGCTCGAGGACGGCATCATCGGCTTGCTGCCACTCACGGCATACAGCCCGGCCGCCGCCAGCGGTACGATGACGACGGTCGCGATCACCGGCCAGCGCGCGCCCATCCGCGGCGCCGCTTCCTCCGCCGCCGCAGCCGCCAGCAAGCGCCGCTGCACCTCCAGCTTCGCCGTTTCATGCTCGGCCGGCAGGATCCGCCCCTCCGCCAGATCCCGGTCGAGTTCGCGCAACTGCGTCCGGTGCAGGTCGACCGCCAGGTCCCGCGCGCCGCGGCTCTCCACCCGCCCGCGTAACCCGAGCAGCACCGGCGCCAGCACCGCGAGCGCCACCAACGCAATGAGAACGAAGATCATGCGGCCGGCGGTGATTCCGTACGCGGGACATCGGTCAGCTGTGCCAGCCGGGCGCGCTCGGCCGACGAAAGCGGCACCGGCGTCGCCGGCGGCCGGCGGCGGAGCACCAGCACGGCAATCAGCGCCGCCCCGATCGCGATCAACGGCGACCCCCACAGCGCCGCCGTCACCCAGGTCACCGGCGGCCGCAAGCGCACGAAGTCGCCGTACCGCGCCACCACCCAATCGGTCGCCTGGGTGTCGGTATCGCCGGCCGCGATCCGCTGCCGGACCAGCTTGCGCAGGTCCTTGGCCAGGTCGGCGTTGCTGTCCTCGATACTCTCGTTCTGGCAGACGAGGCAGCGGAGTTGGCGGCCGACCTGCTCGGCGCGAACCTCCTGCGCCGGGTTCGCCAGCATCTCGGCCGGGTCGCTTATGGCCCACGCTGGAGCCGCCAACAGCAGGAGCATGAGCGCGAGACGGATCACGCCACGCTCCGCAGCATCGGCTTCAACTGCGTTTCCAGCACATCCTCGGTGATCGGCCCCGCCTGGCGCCACCGCACCACCCCGCGCCGGTCCAGCAGATAGGTCTCCGGCACGCCGTAGACGCCCCAATCGATCGCGACCCGGCCCGGCGCGTCCATCGCGATCCGCGCATACGGGTCGCCATGCCGGCTCAGGAACGCCCGCGCTGCCTCCGGTTTATCCTTGTAGGCGATGCCCCAGATCGGGATGTCCTGCTGCTTGAGCAGCATCAGCGTGGGCGCCTCGATGACGCACGGCACGCACCAGCTGGCGAAGAAGTTGACCAGGATCGGCTGCCCGAACGTCTCGAGCGCGGCACTGTCGAAACCCTGCGTGGCCGTATCCAGCGCTGGCAGCGTCTCGAACGGCGGGATCGTCTTGCCGATCAACTGGCTCGGGACGTCGTGCGGGTCGAACGTGCCTTGCTTCATGCGCCGGAGGATGGTCCATGCACCGAAGCCGCTGGCGCCCGCCACGGCCAGCGGGGCGAGCAGGAGAACCCGGCGGTTCACGCCACGGCTTGCCCCGGGCGCGCCGCCGCCCGCTGCGGCGCCCCGACCCGGGCCCGACGGTCCAGCAGCGACAACGCCCCGCCCGAAGCCATGATCAGCGCCCCGAACCAGATCCACGGCGCCAGCAGATTGTCGTGCAGCCGCAGCACGGCCACCCCGTCCCGCTCCTCGCCGAGCACCGTGTAGAGGTCACGCAAGCCGTTGGTGTGGATCGCCGCCTCGGTCGTCGTCATCCGCTGCACCGGGAAGGTGCGCCGCGAGGGCTGCATGACCAGGAACGGTTGCCCATCCTTGGTGACCTCGATGGTCGCAACCCGGGACACGTAGTTGGGCCCCCGCTCGTCGTGCAGCTCGACCAGCTTCCACTGGTATCCGCCGGAGTCGGCGCTTTCCCCCGGGCGCAG
The DNA here is from genome assembly GCA_964657565.1 of uncultured Acetobacteraceae bacterium. Classification (GTDB taxonomy): domain Bacteria; phylum Pseudomonadota; class Alphaproteobacteria; order Acetobacterales; family Acetobacteraceae; genus JAVVHH01. Next base: position 12,765 of record CAZZVQ010000007.1, on the reverse strand, counting down.
CGCGACGATCCGCTCGGTCGCCATCGACATGCCCGCGATCCCGGCGACGGTCACGCCCATCCCGGCATGGCCCAGCGCCGTCCCCAGCACCGAGAGCCGCAGCCCGGCCAGCCGCGACAGGCTGTGGCGCACCGGGATGCGGAACAGCCGGATCCGCTCGACGATTTCCGCCGCCGCGCCGAACACGATCCACGCCGACCCGGCGAATGCCAGCGCCGGCAGCACCTTCGCGGCCCCATACGACGCCCAAAGCCCGACCAGCGCCGCCACGATCGCCGCCCACCACAGCCGCCGCACCGCCGGCCAAAGCTGCGCCCGCTTCCACGCCATCGCCGGCGCGATCGTCATCACCACGAAGATCGGGATCGCCAGCGGCAGCACCGTGGCGTTGAAGAACGGCGCGCCGACCGAGATCTTGTGATCGAAGATGAAGTCGGCGATCAGCGGATACAGCGTCCCGGTGATGACCACCGCGGCGATGCTGCACAGCATGATGTTGTTGAACACCAGCGCGCCCTCGCGCGAGATCGGCGCGAACAGCCCGCCCGGCGCCAGCGCCGGCGCCCGAAGCGCGAACAGCAGCAGGCTGCCGCCGATGACGAGGGCGAGTAGGCCCAGGATGAACACGCCACGCGCCGGGTCGTTGGCGAAGGCGTGCACCGAGTTCAGGATACCGGAGCGGACCAGGAACGTGCCGGATAGCGATAGCGAGAACGTCGCGATGGCCAGCAGCACCGTCCAAATCTTGAGCGCCTCGCGCTTCTCCACCACGATGGCCGAGTGCAGCAGCGCCGTGCCGGTCAGCCACGGCAGCAGACTGGCGTTCTCGACCGGGTCCCAGAACCAGAACCCGCCCCAGCCCAACTCGTAGTACGCCCACCAACTCCCCAGCGCGATCCCCGACGTCAGCAGGCACCACGACGCCAGCGTCCATGGCCGGACCCAGCGGCCCCAGGAGGCGTCGATCCGCCCCTCGAGCAAGGCGGCCACGGCGAAGGCGAACGGCACCGCGAAGCCGACATAGCCGGCGTACAAGATCGGCGGATGGAACGCCAAGCCCGGATCCTGCAGCAGCGGGTTCATGTCGCGCCCGTCGACCGGCGGCGGCCACAACCGGTTGAACGGGTCGCTCGCCAGCAGGCAGAACAGCAGGAACCCGGCCGATGTCCCGCCCAGCACCCCGATCACCCGCGCCCGCAGCGCCGACGGCAGCCCGCGGCCGAACACCGCCACCGCCCCGCCGCACAACCCCAGGATGAGACCCCAGAGCAGGATCGATCCCTCGTGGTTCCCCCACGTGCCGGTGATCTTATAGAGCAGCGGCTTCAGCGTATGGCTGTTCTCGGCGACGTTCAGCACGGTGAAATCGTCGCCCACGCTGCTGACGACCAACGCCGCCGCCGAAGTGCCGAGCGCCAGCAATTGTGCCAGCGCCAGCGCCGGCGCGAGCGCCATGAGGCGGGCATCCGCCCGATGCGCGCCCCAGATCGGCAGCACCGCCTGCGCCAACGCGATCGCGCACGCCATCGCCAGCGCGAAATGCCCGAGTTCAGGGATCATGTCAGCCTGCGGTCATCCGGGAGCCCGGCCCGAAAGTCGCAACAGGGCTGTCACGATACCCACGACCGCAAGCGTAAACCCCGAGCCAGCAGCGGCCGCGGTCGCCATCGCTTTCCAGGGCTCCCATCTTACCTGCGTCTTGAAGTGCTCGGTTTGGACAACCATCAGTTCCACCCTGAGTTGGTGCTCAAGTTCTTCTTGCTCGGCCGTCAGAGACATCTAGGTCGACCATCTTACCAATAAAAGCCGGTCAAACGCCCTTTGCTCGTGCTGGCGACGGCTCGAGCGTGTTCCAGGTCGCAGCCGGCGGCGGCGCCCCCTGCTCGGGCCGCCACATGCCCGACTTCTTCAGCGCATCCGCGACGTCGCGCGGCATATACGTCTCGTCATGCTTGGCCAGCACTTCGCTGGCGCGGAACGTCCCGTCGGGCAGCAGCGTGCCCAGCATCACCGCCCCCTGCCCCTCGCGGAACAGGTCCGGCAGGATGCCGCTATAGCTGACATCCACGGCCGCCTTGCCGTCGGTCACGCGGAACTGCGCCACCGGCGTACCGCCGACCTGGCTGCGATGGATGCTGCCAGCCTCGACCATGCCCCCGAGTCGCAGCGTGCTGCCGACCTTGTCGGCATGCTGCTCGAGCGTGGACGGCGAGACGAAGAACACGAGATTGTCGCCGAACGCCGACAGCGCCAGCGCCGACGCCGAGCCCAGCCCGAGCCCGCAGGCCAGCACGATCCACAACCGCCGCTTCTTGCGCGTCATCTGGACATCCTCGGATCGATCGCCGCCAAGCGCCGCTGCGCCAGAAGCAGCCGCCGCCAGGAGAGCACCGCCAGCACCGCCGGCACCCCGATACCGAGGGCATAGGCGGCACCGATGAACGGCAGATGCGTCATGCCCGCTCGGCCTGCGCCATCAAGAGGCCGCGGATGCGCCGCTCCATCACCGCGGCCCGGGTCCGCGCCAACACCAGCGCAGCATAGGCGACGGTAAAGCCGAGCGTGCAGATCAGCAACGGCCACAGCATGTCGACATGCATGCCCGGCGCGCCGGTCAGCGTGATCGTGTTGCCCTGGTGCAGCGTGTTCCACCACTCGACGCTGAACTTGATGATCGGCAGGTTCACCACGCCGACGAGCGCGAGGATGGCGGCGGCGCGGGCGCCGCGCACCGGGTCGTCGAACGCGCGAATCAGCGCGATGTGGCCGAGATACAGGAAGAACAGCACCAGCACGCTGGTCAGCCGTGCATCCCACACCCACCAGGTGCCCCACATCGGCTTGCCCCACAGCGAGCCGGTCGCCAGGCACACCGCGGTGAACGAGGCGCCCACCGGCCCGATCTCGGCGGCGGCCAGGTCCGCCAGCGGATGGCGCCAGACCAGCGACATCAGCGAGGCGATCGCCAGCCCGACATACCCGGCCGAGGCCAGCCACGCGGCGGGCACGTGGATATACATGATGCGGACGCTATCCCCCTGCTGCCAATCGGCGGGCGAGACGAACAAGCCCCACACCAGCCCAACGGCCAGCAGGAGCAGACCCGGCCAGGTCAGCCATGGCTGCACGACCCGCGCCAGCCGGAGAAACCGGCCCGGATTGGCGAAGCGGTGCAACGAGCGCGAGGGCCGCGAAGGGAGAGCGGTAGCGTCCACGTGCCGAAGATAGCATGAGAAACCGCCGTTGTAAGTCCACCCTGACACCTCAAAGTGAACCATTCGTTGACGCCAACGGTGCCGTACGTAACCTCTGCCCCAATGCAATATTGGCTCGTCAAATCCGAACCCGACGCGTTCAGCTGGGACCAGCAGGTCGCCAACAAGGTCGAGCCCTGGACAGGCGTCCGCAGCCACCAGGCCAAGCGCAACCTCGCCGCGATGAAGCTCCGCGACCGCGCGTTCTTCTACCACTCCAACATCGGCAAGGAGATCGTCGGCATCGTCGAGGTCGTGCGCGAAGCCTATCCGGACCCCAGCGCCGAGTCCGGAGACTGGGTCTGCGTCGACATGAAGGCCGTCGCCGCGCTCAAGCGTCCCGTCACCCTCGCCGAGGTCAAGGCCGACCCGGCGCTCGCCGACATGGCGCTCACCCGCTACTCCCGCCTTTCCGTCGGCCCCGTCACCGAACCCGAATGGAAGCACGTCCTGGACCTGGCCGGCGGCACCACGCGGATACGAAGCTGAACCTGGCGCCCGGTCGACGCGGGCGCTACGCTGCGGCCAAATCGATATAAAACGAGGAACGCCGTGTCCGATCAGCTCTATCCCGTGCCGCTCTCCATGACCGGCCCGACGCATCTCAACGCCGAGACGGCGGCCGCCTGGGCGGAGCGGGCGCGGACCGATCACAACGGCTTCTGGGCCGAGCAGGCCAAGCGCGTCAGCTGGATCAAGCCCCCGACCAAGATCCTCAGCGGCGACTTCACCGGCGACGTCCGCATCACCTGGTACGAGGACGGCACGCTCAACGCGTCGGCCACCTGCCTCGACCGCCATCTCGAGGAGCGCCCCGACCAGGCCGCCATCATCTGGGAAGGCGACGACCCCGGCGCCTCCAAGACCATCACCTACCGCGAGTTGCACGCGCAGGTCTGCCGCTTCGCCAACGCCTTGAAGTCGCTCGGCGCCAAGAAGGGCGACCGGATCACCATCTACCTGCCGATGGTCATCGAAGCCGCCGTCGCCATGCTCGCCTGCGCCCGCATCGGCGCGATCCACTCCATCGTGTTCGGCGGGTTCTCGCCCGACAGCCTGGCCAACCGCATCCAGGATTGCGACAGCACCATCCTCATCACCGCCGACGAGGGCCGCCGCGGGGGCCGCAAGGTGGCGCTGAAGACCAATGCCGACCTCGCGCTGAAGACCTGCCCCAGCATCCAGCACGTCGTCGTCATCCCGGTGACGTCGGGCAATGTCCCCATGCAGGCCGGGCGCGACCACCGCTATGAGGAGCTGCTCGCCGCCGCCAGCGCCGACTGCCCACCGGAGCCGATGGAAGCCGAAGCGCCACTCTTCATCCTCTACACCTCCGGCAGCACCGGCAAGCCCAAGGGCGTGCTGCACACCACCGGCGGCTACATGGTCTGGGCCGCGATGACGCATAAGCTGGTGTTCGACTACCAGCCCGGCGAGGTCTATTGGTGCACCGCCGACGTCGGCTGGGTCACCGGGCACACTCATATAGTGTACGGCCCGCTCGCCAACGGGGCGACGACGCTGATGTTCGAGGGCATCCCGACCTACCCGGACAGCTCGCGCTTCTGGCAGGTGATCGACAAGCACCAGGTCAACATCTTCTATACGGCGCCGACCGCGGTCCGCTCGCTAATGCGCGACGGCGACGGGCCGGTGAAATCCACCAGCCGCAAGAGCCTCCGCCTGCTCGGCAGCGTCGGCGAGCCGATCAACCCGGAAGCCTGGATGTGGTACTACCGGGTCGTCGGCGAGGAGCGCTGCCCGATCGTCGATACCTGGTGGCAGACCGAGACCGGCGGCATCCTGATCTCGCCCTTGCCCGGCGCCACCGCGCTCAAGCCCGGCTCGGCCACCCTCCCCCTCCCCGGCATCGTCCCGGTCCTGGTCGATGCCGAGGGCAAGCCGATCGAGGGTGCGGCCGAGGGCAATCTCTGCATCGCCAAGCCCTGGCCCGGCATGCTGCGCAGCGTGTTCCGCGATCACGAGCGCTTCGTCCAGACCTATTTCTCAACCTTCCCAGGCTATTACTTCACTGGTGACGGCGCACGGCGGGATGCGGACGGCTATTTCTGGATCACCGGCCGGGTCGACGACGTGATCAACGTCAGCGGTCACCGCATGGGCACCGCCGAGGTGGAGAGCGCGCTGGTGGCGCACCCGAAGGTGGCCGAGGCCGCCGTGGTCGGCTTCCCGCACGACCTCAAGGGCCAGGGCATCTACGCCTATGTGACGCTGAACGCCGACGAGGAGCCGAGCGAGGACCTTCGCAAGGAGCTGGTGGCATGGGTGCGCCGCGAGATCGGCCCGATCGCGTCGCCGGATGCCATCCAGTGGGCGCCTGGCCTGCCGAAGACCCGATCGGGCAAGATCATGCGCCGGATTTTGCGGAAGATCGCCGCCAACGAGACCGATCAGCTCGGCGACACCAGCACGCTGGCCGATCCGGGCGTGGTGACCGAATTGGTCGACAACCGCGTGGGCTAGTGGGCCGTAACCTTTAATTAACCGGCGTCGCCTATCGTCGATAGCGCGGCGCCGACGTAGCCCTTGGAAGGGTCGGGGTCGCTTTCTGTAGGGATAGCGATGACGGTACCGATACCGCCAAACGAGTCAGAACGACTGGCCGCGCTCGCCAGCTACGATATCGCCGAGACGTCGAAGGAAGACGTGTTCGACGATCTCGCCAATCTCGCCGCGCGCGTCGCAGGCACCGATTTCGCGGCCGTGACACTGCTCGATGCGGGCCGCACCTGGTTCAAAGCCTCGACGGTCAGCGGTCCCGCCTCGCTGCCGCGCGAAGACAGTTTCTGCGCCCACACCATCCTGACGCCCGAACAGCCGCTGATCGTCGGCGACCTGGCGGCGGACCCCCGCTTCGAGCGCAACCAACTCGTCAGTGAGGGCGAGTGCCGGGCCTATCTCGGCGTACCGTTGGTCAATGCAGAAGGCTACGCGCTGGGCTCGCTCTGCGTGATCGACAACAAGACGCGGTCGTTCGACACCACGACGGTAGAAACGCTGAAGACGCTCGCCCGCGCGGTGGTGACCAATTTCGAGCTCCGGCGCGCCCTGAACCGAGCCAATGGCGCCGCCCGGACGGACGCGTTGACCGGCCTGCCGAACCGACGCACCGCTCGCGAGGCGATCGACGCCTTGAGCCAGACAGGCACGCCGTTCACGGCCATCGCCATCGATCTCGACTTCTTCAAGGAAACCAACGACAGCGAGGGCCATGATACCGGCGACGCGGTGTTGCGCGCCGCCGCCGAGCGGTTGCAGCGCGCCGTGCGGCACGGGGACATCGTCGCGCGCCTGGGCGGCGATGAGTTCGTCGTGCTGCTGGTCGGCATCTCCGACCCGGCCGTCGCCTACGTGATCGCCCAGCGCATCTGCGAGAGCTTGCACATGCCGGTCGAGTTCCGGGGCAAGCGCCACCGCGCCGGCGCCACGCTCGGCCTCGCGCTCTACCCCCACGATGTCGCGGAGGGCGACAAGGCCTTTCGGTTGGCCGATGAGGCGCTCATCCGGGCCAAGCGGGAAAGGCGTGGCAGCATCGGTTTGGCTGTGCAGGAAGACGCGGCGAAGCTCGCCAACGGCATTGCGATCATCCGCGCATTCGAATCGAGCGTTCACGGACCCGAGGCGATCGACGGCGCGACGGTATACCTGCAACCGATCGTGACCCTGCCGCGCGATGGCACCCTTCCGACGCTGCTGTCGGTCGAGGCACTGACCCGGTGGAGCCACCCAAGCGTCGGCACCGTGCCGACCGGCGACCTCTTCCCGATGATCGGCCCCGAGCGGGCAATGTGGCTCAGCCAGCTCGTGCGGAGCCAAGCGCTGGCCGCTTTCCGCTCCCTCCGCCACAACGGTCTCGAGGGCGCCAGGCTCGCGCTCAATCTCTCGGCGAGCGAGGTGGTCCGCGCCGATACCGTGCTCAATCTCGCCGAACAGGTCACGTCCGCCGGCCTGTCGCTGCATGATATCGAGATCGAAGTCACCGAAGACGTGCTGGTCGACCGCGTCAGTACCCGCGCGCTGGACGAGTTGGCGAGCCTGCGCGACCGCGGCGCCAGACTCGTGCTCGATGATTTCGGCGTCGGCAATTCGGGCGTCACCCAGCTCCTGCGGCTTCCGCTCGATGGCCTGAAGATCGAAAAGCGGTTCGTCCAGCGCCTCGGCCTCGACAACCGGGCCGAAGAGATGATCCGCGCCTCGGTGTCGCTGGCCCATAGCCTGGGCCACACCGTGATCGGCGAGGGTGTCGAGACCGAGCGACAGGCCGCGATGTTGCTCCGCCTCAGCTGCGCCGGGGCTCAGGGGTTCCTCTTTGCCTACCCGATGCCGGCGGACGAGCTCCAAGCCTGGCTGACCGCGCGGACCACCGGAGCGGGTGGTGCTACAATCCACCACCTCGCCGGCCCGCCATGGCGCCAAGCCGCAGCCGCAACGAGTTCAGCTTGATGAACCCCTCCGCGTCGACCTGGTTGTACGCGCCCTCGTCGTCCTCGAACGTCACCACCCGCATCGAGTACAGGCTGTTCGGGCTGTCGCGGCCGATGCAGCTCACGTTGCCTTTGTAGAGCTTCATCCGGACCTGGCCGGTGACGCTGCGCTGGCTCTCGTCGATGGCCGCCTGCAGCATCCGGCGCTCCGGGCTGAACCAGAAGCCGTTGTAGATCAGCTCGGCATAGCGCGGCATCAGCTCGTCCTTGAGGTGCATCGCCTCCCGGTCCAGCGTGATCGACTCGATCGCCCGGTGCGCCGGCAGCAGGATCGAGCCGCCCGGCGTCTCATATACGCCGCGCGACTTCATGCCGACGAACCGGTTCTCCACCAGGTCCAGCCGCCCGATGCCGTTCGCTTTGCCAAGCTCATTGAGCTTGGTCAGCAGTTCCGCCGGCGACAACCGCACGCCGTCGATGGCGACGGGATCGCCGTGCTCGAAATCGATCGAGATCACCGTCGCCTTGTCCGGCGCGTCCTCCGGCCGGATCGTCCGCTGATACACCGTCTCCGGCGCCTCGATCGCGGGATCCTCGAGCACTTTGCCCTCCGACGACGAGTGCAGCAGGTTCGCATCCACGCTGAACGGGCTCTCGCCGCGCTTGTCCTTGGCGATCGGGATCTGGTTCTGCTCGGCGAATTCCAGCAGCTTGGTCCGCGACGTCAGGTCCCATTCCCGCCACGGCGCGATCACCTTGATGTCCGGCTTGAGCGCGTAATAGGCGATCTCGAAGCGGACCTGGTCGTTGCCCTTGCCGGTCGCGCCATGCGCCACCGCGTCGGCGCCGACCATCTCGGCGATCTCGATCTGCCGCTGCGCGATCAGCGGCCGCGCGATGCTGGTCCCGAGCAGATACTGCCCTTCATAGACCGTATTGGCGCGGAACATCGGGAACACGAAGTCCTTGACGAACGTCTCGCGCAGATCGTCGACGAAGATCTCCTTGACGCCGAACATCTCCGCCTTCCGCCGCGCCGGCTCGAGTTCCTCCCCCTGTCCCAGATCGGCGGTGAACGTCACGACCTCGCAGCCATATTCCGTCTGCAGCCACCGCAGGATGACGCTGGTATCGAGCCCGCCGGAATAAGCCAGCACCACCTTCTTGACGTCTTTGACGCGCATCTCGGTCCGTTTCTGAGTGACAATTCGGGGTATCGCACAGCGGCACCAGCCGCAAGCTGCTACTCCACCGCCGGACTCAGCCCCAGCCGCTGTGCCAGCCGGTCCAGCCGCCGCTGCACCCCCTCGCCCGCGAACACCCCCGGCCCATCCAGCCGCAGCACCACCCGGCCCGGCTCCAGCCGCACCGTCGCCCCCGCAAGCAAGTCGGGCGTCCCCGCCGACAACGTGTACGCCAGCCGCAACGCGCAGCCCAGCAGCTCCGCCCGCGCGATCGAGGCGGCATCGAGCAGCGTCCGCGTCGTCGCCAGATACGGCGCGTCCGGCTCGGCCTCGTACCGCATCGCCAGCACCAGCGCGAGGAACGCCCGGGTCGGATGGTCGAACGGCCCCGGCGCATACAGCGTGCGCTGGAAGTTCAGCTCCGCCCGATACTCCGGATGATCGTGGCTGCCGGTGTCCGACAGCCAGCATGCCGCCTGCCGCAAGCGCCGGGCGGCCGGGCTCTCGGTGGGGAACAGCGGCGCCGTCCACTCGATCAGCGCCGGCGGCATGGCGACGTCCCGGCTCAGCCGCTCCGCATCGCCGTGCACGGCCGCCATCAACGGATCCTGCGCGCGGACGCTCTCCGACACCGACCGCATGAACCAGCCCTCGCGGATGCCATAGGCGCTGAACACCACCTGCTTGGCCCCGGTCGCCCGCAGCAGCCGGCGCAGCACCAGCGCCGCATACGGCAGGTCGTCCGCCCGCCGCCGCGCCAGCTTGCCCGGCCCGGCCACCAGTTGCGTCAACTCCCGCGCGGCCTCATGCCCGATCGTGTAGCAATGCACGATCCCGAGCGGATACCGCACGTGCTGCATGTGCAGGCGGGCCAGGGCCCGCCAGGCGCCGCCGACGAGATACAGGCTCTTGCCCGCCCCCTCGCCCAGCCACGGGACCGCGCCCAGATCGGCGTCCGCCAAATCGCGCGCCCGCTCGAGATTGCCCTCCGACCGGTCCGCCAGCCGGATCACCCCGAGCCGCAGCGTCACCGCGTCACGCACCCCGTTCGCGTCGAGCCGCACCAGCTCCAGCGACCCGCCGCCGATATCGGCGAGCACCCCGTCCGCATCGACGATCCCGCAGTGCAGCCCGGCCGCCGACAGCGCCGCCTCCTCCTCGCCCGAGAGCACCGTGATCGCCGCCCCCGGCATGCGCTCCTGCAGCGCGGTCACGAACGCCGCACCGTTGCTCGCATCCCGCACCGCCGCCGTCGCCAGCACCTCGAACGGCGCCGCCTGCATCGCGCGCGCGATAACGTGGTAGCGCACCATCACCTTCAGCGCCTGCGCCACCCCGGCCTCATTCAACCGCCCGGTGCTCTGCAGCCCCTTGCCGAGCTTCAGCACCGCCTTCTCGTTGAAGATCGGCACCGGGTTGCGCCCCCGCCCCTCATAGACGACCAGCCGCACCGAGTTGGACCCGAGGTCCACCACGGCGCAGCGTTGCCCATCCGCTTCGGGTGTCATGCCGACGGCCAAGGACTCACCCTGATCCACGCTCATCAATCCTGGCTGACGCGGTCCTGCTTGCGCGGCGCCGGCGCCGTCGCCACCGCCGAGCTGTGCAGCGCCGAGCCGCGGCCGGAGAGCGACGGGTTGGTCATGAAGTAATGGTGCGCCGACACCGGCCGCGACCCGGGCGCGACCCGGCGCCACGCGCCATCGGCCCCCAACTCCCACGACTGCAGATTGTCGCGCAGGTTCACCACCATGATCTGGTCCAGCACCTGCGCATGCACCGTCGCGTTATGGATCGGCACCAGCGTCTCGACCCGCCACTCCATATTGCGCGCCATCCAGTCGGCGCTGCTGATGAACACGTTGGCGTTGCGGCTCGGCATGCGGTGCCCGTTGCCGAACGCGTAGATGCGGCTGTGCTCGAGGAAGCGGCCGACGATGCTCTTGACCCGGATGTTCTCCGACAGGCCCGGCACCCCCGGCCGCAAGCAGCAGATGCCGCGGATGACGCACATGATGTTCACCCCGGCGCGCGACGCCGTGTACAAGCGGTCGATCAGCTTGTCGTCGACCAGGCTGTTCATCTTCAGCCAGATCGTCGCCGGCTTGCCCGCCTTGGCGAACGCGATCTCGGCGTCGATCAGTTCCTCGATCGAGCGGCGGATGGTCAGCGGGCTGAACGCCAGGCTGTCCATCTTCTCCGGCCGCGCATAGCCGGTCATGTAGTTGAACAGTCGCGCGCTATCCCGGCACAGGTCCGGGTCGGAGGTGAAGAAGCTGAGGTCGGTGTAGATGCGCGCCGTGATCGGGTGGTAGTTGCCGGTACCGAAATGGGCGTAGCTGCGCATGATCGCGCCCTCGCGCCGCACCACCAGCGACAGCTTCGCATGCGTCTTCAGCTCGGCGAAGCCATAGACGACCTGCACCCCGGCCGCCTCCATCGTGCGCGCCAGCCGGATGTTGGCCTCCTCGTCGAACCGCGCCCGCAGCTCGATCAGCGCGGTCACCGACTTGCCCGCCTCGGCCGCTTCGATCAGCGCCTTGACGATCGGGCTGTCCCGGCTGGTGCGGTACAGCGTCTGCTTGACCGCGACCACGTTCGGGTCGGCCGCCGCCTGCCGCAGGAATTGCAGCACGACGTCGAAGCTCTCGAACGGATGGTGGACGATGATGTCCTTGGCCCGGATGGCGCCGAAGCAATCGCCGGCGAAATCGCGGATCCGCTCCGGGAAGCGCGGCGTGTAGGGCGGGAACAGCAGGTCCGGCCGGTCGTCGGTGATCATCTGCTTGAGGTCGGCCGCGCCCAGGATGCCGTCCTGCACCGTCACTTCGTCGCCCGGCACGGTCTGGTCGTCGACGTCGATCTCGTCGACGACCAGCGCCCGCAGATCGTCCGGCATGTCGGGATTGACCGCCAGATGGATCGCCACGCCGCGCCGCCGCCGCTTCAGCGCCGTCTCGTACGACCGGACCAGGTCCTCCGCCTCTTCCTCGAACTCGACGCCGGTGTCGCGGATCAGCCGGAACATGCCGCGCCCCTGCACCTTGAAGCCGGGGAACAGCCGGTCGAGGAACATGGCCACCAGGTCCTCGAGCAGCAGGAAGCGGATCACCTTGCGCTCCGGGTCGGCCGGCAGCCGGATGAACCGTTCGACCGCCGCCGGCAGCGGGATCAGCGCCTGCATGCCGTGCCCGTCCTCGGCGCGGTGCAGCTTGAGCACCATGACGAGGCCCATGTTGGGAATGAACGGGAATGGATGCGCCGGGTCGATGGCCAGCGGCGTCAGCACCGGGAAGACGCGGTCCATGAACCAGTGGTCGAGCCAGGCATGGTCGTCGCTGCCAAGCGCATCGGCGTCGCAGAGCTCGACGCCCGCTTCGGCCAATTGCCGCCGCAGATCGCGCCAGACCCGCTGCTGCGCGTCGATCAGCCGCTGCGCCCGCGTCTGGATCGCTTCGAGCTGCTGGCCGGCCGTGCGCCCATCGGCGCTGAGCGCGGCCACGCCCGATTTGGCCTGTCCGATCAGCCCGGCCACGCGCACGCTGAAGAATTCATCGAGGTTGCTGGCGCTGATCGACAGGAACCGCAGCCGTTCGAGCAGCGGATGCCGCGCGTTCTCCGCCTCCTCGACGACCCGGTGGTTGAAATCCAGCCACGAGAGTTCGCGGTTGATGAACCGGTCCGGGCTGTCGGAGGTCAACGGGGTGGACAACGACGCCGGCACGGGGGCCGGGCTGGTGCGGACGGCACTTACGCTGGTCACGGCGAACTCTCCTTGACGGGGTCGTTGAGGAACAAATCGGCCAGGCAGTCGGCCGCCAGCGTGCGCGAGATGCCGGATTGTGCTGCGAGGGCGGCGGCGTCGAGCCGCCCAACCGCCTC